>DASSCX010000001.1:0-23814 GCA_035697425.1 Pyrinomonadaceae bacterium
GCAATAACTAACACTCCGTCGCTTGCTCTCCTGAAAGGTTACATAAATGCGTTTCCGAAAATTTCTCTGTGCGCTTGCCAGTATTCTGTTTGCCCTCAGTTCCACTCTGCCTGCCTTCGCACATGGCGCTGGCATCACCAGACAAACCCCTGCCACTACCGCAGCCGACGCACCGCGCGATGAAAAACTCTGGAAGAAAGCCCTGGAGATTCAACGGCAGGCTATCGTCGTGGATACGCATAACGACATCCTTTCGATGATGACCGACGATAACTACGATCTCGGTGTGTCCTCAGTGGGCAAGTATCACACCGATCTCGCGCGCATGAAGCAGGGCGGTCTGACAGCCGAGTTCTTTAGCGTCTATATAGACCGAAGTTATGCGCGCGACGGCGGCTCGGCACGACGCGCCCTTGACATGATCGACTATGTCTACCGTGCTGCCGAACGCTATCCCAACGATCTAATGATGTCTTATTCGACTGCAGACATCCGGCGCGCCAAAAAGCAAAAAAAGATCGCCGCCTTGATGGGCATCGAAGGTGGTCACGCGATTGAAGATTCCCTCATGGCATTGCGCGACTTTTACCGGCTGGGTGTTCGTTACATGACTCTGACTCATAACAACACCAACAACTGGGCCGACTCGTGCTGCGACACCGCGAAGAACAACGGGCTTTCAGATTTTGGAAAGGACGTGATTCGCGAGATGAACCGGATCGGCATGATCGTAGACGTCTCGCACGTATCCGACAAAACGATGAGCGACGTGATGGACACATCCACTGCGCCGGTGATCGCTTCTCATTCTTCGGCCCGCGCCCTGGGAGACCGAACGCGCAATATTCCCGATGATCTGCTGCGCCGCTTTGCCAAGAATGGTGGTGTCGTTATGGTCAATTTCTATCCGGGTTTCATTGACAAGAATGTCATTGCCGCCTCGAAGGAACGCGACGCGCGGCTCAAGCCGCAACTCGATCAACTGAGGGAGACATACAAGGACAATCCCAAACAATTAGAAGTGGAGACGAACAAACTGCTGGCGGCGAATCCATTACCTACTACGCCGTTGTCAGTCTTAATTGACCATTTCGATTACATTGCGAAGGTGGCCGGCATCGATCATGTAGGCATCGGCTCGGACTTTGATGGTGTATCCAGTTTGCCCATCGGCATGGAAGACATTTCCAAGTTGCCGAACATTACTTACGAGCTGCTCAAGCGCGGATACAGTGAGAAGGATGTGAAGAAAGTTCTAGGAGATAACTTCATGAGAGCGTTTGCCGAAGTGGAGCGGGTGGCCCAAACTTCCAACAAGCGACTCAGTGGCGACGGCAACATGAGACGAATCAACGCGGAAAAGAAGTAACCCCGGCTAAGATCCAAAACAATACGGCGGCGTTCACTCCGAACGTCGCCGTATTTCTATTAACTGGTAACCAACGATTAGACGTCGCCGTCGCCTTGGCGGGCGCCACTGCCGGTCGGACGGAAATCTTCACCGCGGCCCTGGTCGCCTTTATCCTGACCCTGGCTCGGGTTGCGTTGTCCCTGTCCCTGAATGCCGCCACCCTGGCCGGCTGATTCTTGCTGACTGCGACCAAAATTCTGCTGGCCGGACTGTCCCTGCTGACCGGACTGGCCTCTTTGATCCGGCTCGTGGCCGCCTTGAGCGCCGGCTGTGGCACCCTTGGACTTTTCATTACGTTGACCACCCTGATTTTGATCTTTGTTTTTCTCGTCTGCCATATTTCCCTCCGTGTTCGTGTCCAATTTGGAACGGATGCTCTAAAGCTAAGCATGCCGAGTGTCAGCACTGACTTTATCAACCGTCGTGCCATCAGAAACAATAGAAACCAAGCGGAAAACTTTGCCCACTTGCGCTCACAAAACATACACGGGCAAATGAAATCGTACACGCATCAGGGCGGGAAGTTGTCACAACAGCGCGTGTTATACTTTTACTCTTTCAATGAACGCCGCCGGCCTCTACATCCACATTCCATTCTGTCGCTCGCGTTGTTCTTACTGTGACTTTGCCACGGGTCTCTATGAGAGCTCGTTAGCTGAACGATATGTTCGGGCACTCGTTACCGAGATCAAAACTTGGAACGAAGTTGAAAGGCCGCACGCGGTTGACACTATCTATTTTGGCGGCGGCACTCCTTCACTACTTTCAGCCGCACAATTGGGCACGATTCTCGCGGCGGTGCAGTCGCGCTTTAACATCGCGGCAGGTGCCGAAGTTACTTTAGAAATGAATCCCGGGACCGTGACTCGTGAGGTCTTGCGCGAGTTTCGGGGGCTGGGTGTAAATCGTGCCAGCTTTGGCGCGCAGACCTTTGACGACAACGAGCTTGCCCGGCTAGGCCGATCACACAGCGCCAAAGAAACATTGCAAACCTTTGATTGGTTGCGCGAAGCAGGTTTTGAGAATGTAAGCTTTGATTTGATTGCCGGACTGCCGGGACAAAGTCTGACCGCATGGCGCCGCAATCTGGAGCGGTCGCTTGCTCTCCGTCCGGAGCATCTGTCTTTTTATTTGTTGGAGGTTCATGAGGGGACACCGCTCGCAGAGCATATTAGAACTGGTAAGCAGCCTTCCCCGAATCCTGATCTTGCAGGGCAAATGTATGAGTTGATGTTGGAGAGCGCGTCTGCCGCAGGTTATGAGCATTACGAGATTTCTAACTTGTGCCGGCCGGGACGCGAGTCGCGTCACAACACAAAGTATTGGAATGGCGCCGCCTATTATGGCTTTGGTTGTTCGGCTCATTCATATGACGGTGAGCGGCAGCGTTGGGCGAATGAACGTAACGCCCTCCGCTACATTGAAGCGATTGAACAACAGCTTAACGCCGTCGCGGAGCGAACAGAACTGACGCGTGATGAAGCTCGCGCCGAAGCGGTGTTTCTTGGTTTGCGACTGATGCGTGGATTGAATACCAGGCAATACCAGAATCATTTTGGCATTGATTTGCGAACTGAACACGAGTCGGAGCTGAAGCAGTTTCAGGAAGCGGGGTTGGTAGAGTTCGAGGGAGATGTGATTCGCTTGACGCCTGCGGGAGCGCTGTTATCAAACGAAGTCTTTAGCGCGTTTGTTTGACTCGGTAGCGTTAGGCTTTGTGTTCAGTTTTGGTGGGGCTTCGTGGAATTTCGTGGATCGTAGTTTCCTACCGGGACAGAACATGAACCACGAATCACATGAAGAAACCACACGAACATCTCAGGGCTGACGCAAGGAAGACCCAAGACCCAAGACCAAAGACCAAAGACCAATGACCAATGTCTCTGATCATTGCCATTGATGGTCCTTCCGCATCCGGCAAATCGACTCTAGGCCGCATGTTGGCGCGCGAGCTGGGCTTGCTCTACATCGACACGGGTTCGATGTATCGCGCGGTGGCGCTGGCCGTAATGGAGTCGAGTGTTAATTCGAACGATGATCTGGCTGTTGGCTCGTTGGCCGGGCGCGTGGATATCGATCTGGAGGGTGATCCTGATTCTTTGCGGGTGTTGCTTGACGGCCGTGACGTAACCGAAATGATCCGCAGTGATGATGTTACTCACATGTCATCCATAATCTCGACGATTCCGGCAGTGCGCCGCGCCATGGTAGCGCGGCAGAGGGAACTTGGAGGGCGCGGCGCGGTCTTAAATGGACGCGACATCGGCACAGTCGTTTTCCCGAACGCTGATGTAAAGTTTTTCCTCACCGCAGTCCCACAAGAACGTGCGCAACGGCGTTATGAAGAGGATCGGGCACAGGATAGCAAGGCGGATTTCGAAGAAACCTTTGCCGACATGAGCGAGCGCGATCGTCGCGATGAAACCCGCGCTGATTCGCCTCTAGTTTGCGCTAAAGATGCTGTGGTAATCGACTCGACGGGACTGTCGATCCAGCAAGTATTTGAAAAGATGATGGCTGCCGTAAACGAAATGAGGGAAAGCAAAAGTCGTGTTGACGATAGACAATGAAAGTCAGATTTACATTTCAGTCTGAGGGCCTCTGGATGTTGGCCTTTTCGCTAGCACCAGGAATTGTCGTTATCCTTCTAGTGTTAGTTCTTAAGATGCTGGGGCTACTGCGCTGATCTTCATATCGGCAAAGCAATCGCCAATTGGAAATTACGTAAATTGTTTACCGGAATAATTGAAGAGCTCGGACGAGTGCGCTCGGTTGAGTCGCAGGGCGAGAACGCGCGCATTGTGATTGAAGCACGAACAGTTACTGAAGGAACGAATCACGGCGACTCGATAGCTGTGAACGGCGTCTGTCTGACGGCGCTCGATATTACGGCTGATTCTTTTGCCGCGGACGTTTCCAAAGAGACCCTGCAACGATCAACCTTGGGAAGACTTAAACCCGATTCACCGGTAAACCTGGAACGAGCCGTTACTCCGGCTACCCGGCTCGGCGGTCATATTGTGCAAGGACACGTCGATGCCACCGGCAGGTTTCTGCAAGCAATAGATCACGGGGGATCGTGGACCGTGCGGATCGCTTACCCGCACGAGATCGCGCCTTACCTGGTATTTAAGGGCTCCGTCGCTGTGGAGGGGATTAGTTTGACGATAGCCGCGCTGGCCGACGACCATTTTGATATTGCCGTCATCCCGAAGACGTGGGAGGTGACGAACTTTTCTCAGCTGCGCCCCGGCGACGAGGTGAACCTCGAGGCTGATGTGATTGCGAAGTATGTAGAGCGAATTTTGGACCTTAGAAGAGCTTCTGACTGAAGTTGAGGCGGGGCCGAGTCCACTTTCCTGACTGCAATTAATTCAAATCGCTCGGATTATCGGACGGCCCTGCGGCTTGGTCGAAAAAATGGGGCCTTTCAGGTAACATGCGGGGACGGTAGTCAGTAGGCAGAAGGCAGTGGGCAGTAGATATCAAGGCCCAAGACCAAAGACCCAAGACCAAAACCCAAAATGGCATTTGCTTCCATAGAAGACGCAGCAGCCGACATTCGTGAAGGCCGGATGATCATCATTGTCGACGATGAAGATCGCGAGAATGAAGGCGATCTGGTTTGCGCTGCCGAAAAGACCACGCCGGAAGTTATCAATTTCATGGCGCGCTATGCGCGCGGCCTGATTTGTCTGCCGCTCACGGAGGAGCGCTGCGACGAGTTGCACTTAACCACCCAAGTTGCGGACAACACCTCATTCCTTGGCACTGCTTTCACAGTTTCCATCGATGGCCGCAAAGGTGTTTCTACTGGCATCTCAGCGTCTGATCGGGCCACCACAATTCTTACCGCGGTGGATCCCAAAACCAAGCCAGCGGATCTGGCCCGTCCCGGTCACGTGTTCCCCCTGCGGGCCCGGACTGGAGGCGTACTCGTGCGTCCCGGTCAAACGGAAGCGAGCGTCGATATCGCGCGTCTTGCAGGTCTGTATCCCGCGGGGGTGATTTGCGAGATCATGAACGAAGACGGAACCATGGCGCGCTTGCCGCAGTTGAAAGAATTTGCCGCACTTCACGATCTGAAGATGATTACGGTAGCGGATCTGGTTCGCTATCGCATCAGCAAAGAGATACTAGTGCGCCGCGTTGTGGAAACTGACTTACCTACCGTGCATGGACTCTTCCGGGCGGTTGCTTACGAAAACATCATCAACGGCGATGTCCATTTGGCGATGGTGATGGGCGAGCTGGACGATAATCCCGACGAGCCGGTCCTCGTTCGCGTGCACACCGAAAACGTCACGTGCGACATGTTCGGGTCCTTGATCGACGACACTGGCTATCAACTACACTCGGCGTTGGAGAAAATCGCGGCAGCGGGACAGGGTGTGGTCCTTTACTTACGCCAACGCGAACACAGTCTGGATCTCGTTAACCAGTTGCGGACTTACGCCGTCATGAATGAAAAAGGCAAAAGCAAACAGGAAGCGAGCCTGGAAACCAATTACGGACTCGACCGTGATTATGGTGTTGGAGCGCAAATCCTGCACGATTTGGGTTTGCGGCGAATTCTCCTCCTGACAAATCATCCCCCCAAAGTTGCGGCGCTCGAGGGCTTTGAACTCGAAGTCGTCGGAAATGTCCCCCTGGGTCAGCCCGCCTATCTGAAAGAGCCGTCGGCGGAACGAAAGGCGCCGCTGACCGAAAAAAGAGAGCAACGTACGTGAGCTGCGACGTCATCTCTTAGTTCGACTCCTGGTTTGAGTTTGTTGCGCGAGTTGGTTCACCCTGACCATTGCGTGGCAAGCGGCTCGTTTCCAGCTTTTCGGGCTCTCCCTCTATAATCTCAGCCTTGTTGTTTGGCCCACTTGGCGGCTGTGCGCTATGAGTGTAGACGATCGCGAGAACCGTTCAGACAACGCTGCCGATGAGCCAACTCGTGAACACGATGAGGTGGTGGCAGCGCTGCAATCCGACACGGACGAACCGTTGCCACCGCGGGCCGAAGCAATTGCCAACCGCGACGCACGTCTTAAACACCCGCACACGCCACAGGGAAGACGTCGCCGCTACCTTACAAAACGTAATGCTCTAATCGCGACAGTCGCTGCGTCGATCGGCGTTGTCGCGCTGATATTGCTGGCATTGCTGCTCTACCGGCTGGGCTACGTCGATGATTATGTCGCCGGGCAAATCAAAAACACGTTTGCGACCTACGGTATTCGTGCCGAGATTAAAGACTTTCACACGTCGTTTAACCCGCAGACGGTCGAGATGCTGGGCGTGGAACTGTTTGACGCCCAAAGTGGCGAGAAACTTGGCAAGATCGATCGCGTCCTGGCGACAGTTAGGATCGAGGATCTATATGCACTCAACCTGCGCCGCAATATCAATCTACGGGATCTGAAAATTGAAGGGCTCGAGGCGTGGATCACTTTCGATGAGCAGGGCCGCTCTAATTTACGTAACCTCCATATTCCTCCTCCCGAGCCGAACCGGCGCATCCTCTTTGCTTATTCGACGGCGCGCCTGGAAATTCAAAACAGCGTAATTCACTACGGCGACAAGCGTCACGAAATCTCTGGTGAAGCGCGGAATCTGCATGTAACGATTCAGCCTGACGATCCTTCCGCCCCGGCTGAGAGTTGGATGAACACGGTCACCCTCGCTCTCTCAAACTCCAGTTTCACTTATGACGGACGCCCGCTAAACAGCATTTCGATCAACGCGAAAGGCCGTATGAATCAAACGCGTGCCGATATTCACGAGCTGATAGTGGTTACGCCCATTGGCGAAGCGAAGCTCGACGGCACCATGGACGACTGGCGCGCACTCCGTTACCAAATGAACATCACGTCGACAGTTGATCTGACCCAGGCGTCGGAAATCCTACACCCGCGAACGACACTGCGCGGCGCAGGAAACTTCGCCGGCAAAGTCTCGGGCGAAGGCGATCAGTACAAGGTTGAGGGCACGATCAAATCCGACGCTCTCGCAGCAGACGGCGTGCGGCTGCAAGGCCTAAACGTCACGGCCGCAGGTTCGGGGCAAGGGAAGACTTACGATATCAAGGGGCGTGCAGTCGCTGAGTTGCTAACCGCCGGCGACTTTCAATTGAACTCCGTGCAGATGGTCGGCGGCGTGATGGGTACTGGTTCCGACTTCCGTTGGGTGGGGGAACTACGGGCGGCTGCCGAGCGAAGTTATGGCACGACGATCGCCGGACTGATTCTGATGGATGCGCGAGCCGAGATGAACGGCGACGTTTTAACAGCCTCTTCCACCCAGTTTCGCGCGAATAGCTTAAGCACTAGCGGTGCGCGCGTTAATGGCATCACGGCTACCGACTTGCGGGTTCGCAGCGAAAACAACACTACCAACGCGACGATCGCGAGGATAAACGCCGGCGACGTAGTGGGATCGGGAACGCGGGTTAAGGGAGTAACAGTCAACGATGTCGACGTAGTCAGCAAAGACGGCATTACAAGTGTCGTCGCTAAAAACGTGCAGGTGGGCGCGACTTCAGCCGCCGGCGCTGAGATTGGTAGCGTGAATATCGCAGGTGTGCGTCTTTCAGTTCGCGACGGGCGGATTCAAGGATCGACTGCGGACATAGATGCCGGCACCGTCAAACTCGCCGACGGTCAGGCCGACAATGTGAGATTGACGAAGCCCGTTTTCGTGGTTGAGCAGTCAGGACGTTATCGCGCCAGTGCTGACCTGAGCATTGGTGGTGGGGTGCTCGGCCGGATGGATCTGGGCGCAGCGCGTGCTGACCTTGTAGCTACCAACTCCGACATTCAGCTCAACAATTTTGCGGCCGATATTTTCAAGGGCCGAGCTTCCGGCAGTGCTCGGATTGCCACTGGCCGCGGCGGCAGTTCGCGAATCGTTGCGGACTTCAATGACCTCGATATCGCTGGTCCGCTCACCGCGTTTGCCGAAGCGGCAGTGCCGGTCTCAGGTCGGGCGACTGGTCGTGTTGATCTAACTTTCCCTGGGACTGATTTTAAGCAAGCCTCCGGGACTCTAACTTCGCAATTGACCGGAGAGACGACAACAGCAGATAGCGGTCGGATTCCTTTGTCAGGCGAAGTCTCATTAAATGCAAATCGCGGCTTGTTTCAAATTCAGCGCGTCGACTTGCACACCCCCGCGAGTTCTATTCAGGCAACTGGTCAGTTTTCCTTCCAGGGAGATTCAAATCTTCAGGTCGCTGTGAACTCATCCGACGCGGCGGAGTTGCAGGCCGTCTTGCTCACTTCAGGATTGTTGCCTGATGTTGAGGAGCAACTACGCAGCTATGGAATTGATCTAGGCGGGCAGTTCGCGTTCAACGGCACGCTGCGAGGCGAACTTGATTCTCCTGACATCGAGGGGCGCGTTTCCCTCGCCTCGCTCATCGTCAACGGAAACGATTTGGGAACTCTCTCCGCGAGCATTTCCATGACACTCGAAGAACTGGCGATCACGGACGGGCGTCTCACTGAAAGCGATGGCGGCGGGATGCAGTTCACCGTGAATGCCCCGCGGATCGGCAAGGACAATGTCACGGTTGTCGCCACACTCGATCGAGTGAATGCGGCCGCACTGATCGCGGTGCTGCCTCTGAGCCGCACGACGCGCGAACAACTCGGCGATACGCAAGCGGATGTTTCCGGGCGCGTCGAGATCAAGGGTATTCCCAACGCCATGAGTGGTAGCGCCGAGTTACGCTTCGGCCCCGGCCGACTCGCGGGTGAACCTTTGCAGAGTTTACTGGCGCGCGCGACCTTCGCAGGCTCAGACGTCAAGATCGAAAACATCGATGCGAGCCTGAGTGCCGGCCACATAATTGCCAGCGGAACCTACAACACAACCAGCAAGATTTTCGATCTACAGGGGCGTGCCGAAGGAGTGCAACTAAACCGGTTGAGCGCGCTCGCTAACCGACCGGGATTGCCGCCCCTGACGGGAACCGCAGACTTCACGGCACACGTCGTGGGGAATCTCGCTGATGAAGACTTCTCTAATTACCAGATCACTTTTGACGGCACCGGCAGAGACGTCACTATCAATGGCCGCCCTGCGGGAACACTCGCGCTCGTTGGCAGGACGGAAAATAAGCAGCTCAGCATCACGTTTACCACTGGCCTGCTGGGCCAGTCCCAGGTAGTCGCGGCGCAAATCAATCTCGCTGATCCGCATTTGTCTTCAAGTCTGGAAACAAACTTGAACGGCGCCGACCTCACCACTTTAATGGGAATGATCCTGCCCCAGAGCAATGTGACGATTACGGGGCGCGCCTCGGGAACAATCAAAGCGTCGGGCAATCTGGTTGACGAGGACAATGAGTTTTCTTTGGTAGGTTTGCAGGGCACAGCGAATTTAACCGAGCTGACTTTCCGCGTCGAAGATGTGCAGCTGACTGCCACGTCTCCCCTCCTCGTTCAGTTTTCACCGAATGAAGTTTTCTTCGAAAAAACTCAATTTACCGGGCCAGGCACAAATATTCTTTTAGGCGGTCGGCTGGCCGTTGGTCCGGGCGGCAGGCAAACCTTCACGGCCGATGGCCAACTCAACCTGCGTGTTTTGAACGGATTGTCGCCCGATGTCTTCACCTCGGGTGTTGCTGACGTAGCGGTACGCGTCACTGGCAGCTATGAACAACCGCGCTTAAACGGGACCGCGTCGGTCGCCAGCGGTTCTTTCTCAGTATTGTTGGGCAATGAACGCTGGACGATCTCAAATCTCAAGTCGGTAGTTAGATTCACTGCTAACCAGGCGCAGATTGAATCACTTGCCGGAAGCATGGGCGGCGGCCACGTCAGCGCTTCGGGCGGCGCCCGTCTCGAAGGATTCTCGCTCGCAGAATTTCTCGTAAACGTACATGGTGAGAACGTGACGGTGCCTTTTCCCACCGACTTCCGTTCCACGGTGGATGCTGATCTGGAAATCAAGGGCTCGGCGCGAGAACAGCTTGTTGGTGGCACAGTCATCTTGCGTCGCTCGGAATACACAGAAGACATTGAATTGGCCGACTTGATCAATTTCCGTCGCGAAGAGTCGATTGAAGAAGGCGGCGAATTGGAATTCACGCGCGCGGCTGTCTTCAACGATCTAAAGGTGGAGGGTCGCAATGCGTTGGTGGTGCGGAATAACCTTGCTGACTTGATCGGGTCGGTTTCTCTACAAGTGAATGGTCCGGTAAAGGATCCGGTCGTCTCCGGGCGAATCACGGCGACCAGCGGCACGCTGAACTTCCGCAACGATCGCTATGAGATTACGCGCGCGTTGATGGACCTGCCGGCTCGGCGCGATGCCGATCCCATTGTCAACATTCAGGGTGAAGCTCAGATTCGCGGCTACCGCGTTAATGTGACGCTGACCGGCCCGCTTTCACAGCCGCAAGCAGTTGTAAGTTCAGAACCGGCCTTACCTCAGGCAGATGTTGTATCGCTAATTACGACAGGTCAGCTTTCGTCCGGGGACACCAGCGCGTCAGTACTCTCACAGTCAGGTATTGGCACCGCGACCAGCTTGCTGACAGACGCGCTCATCAACGCTCCGGCCCAGCGAGCGACCAGTAAACTTTTTGGGCTGAGTCGCTTTGAAATCAATCCGGTGATCGGCGGACGTAGCGGATCAACTCCGGGGGCGCGCCTGACCGTCGGCAAGCGCATCAACAAGAACCTTTCGATTACCTATTCGACCAACGTCGCTTCTGACCCGAACCAGATCCTGGCCGTTGAATATCGCGTGTCGGACCGTATCTCCTTCATAGCGCAATACGAACAGGCCTCCACGCGGCGACTTAGCACGCAAAACGATAATTTCAGTTTTGAAATCCGGTTCAGGAAACGGTTCTAAGCATGGGGCAGAGCTGGCGGCAACATTCGGAAATGGATTTCACAGCCTCGCGAAAAGCGGGCTGGAGACTCCTCGCGTCACTTTTCCTTCTCGCGAGTGTTGCGCTCACCACCGTGGCAGCGGGTAGCGACGTACGGGGCTTCGATGCTTATGAAGGCCGGCTGGTAACAGCGATCGAGATCGTCTTTGAGGGTTCGCAACCGGAACCCAGTGCCGAAGCCGGCTTTCTCGCGGTCTTGAAAGTGCTACCCAACACTGAGTTTTCCGCCGTTAGAGTCCGGGAATCACTGCAGGAATTATTTGATACGCAACGCGTGGCCAATGCGCGGGTCGAAGTGATCGAATCTGCGCAGCGCAGCGGGCCGATTCGCTTGCGTTTCGTAATTCAGCGCCAGGTGCAGATCAGCGAAGTTAATTTTGAGATCGGCCCGGGCACTGGCATACCAGTAACGACTGATGAGTTACGCGCGCGACTGAGCCTGGCGCAGCCGGGATCGCGACTATCAAAACAAGTCATCATACGAAACGCTGACGAGATTCAGATCTATCTTCGTGACCGCGGTTACTTCAATGCCCTCGTCGAACCTCAGGAGCAACTCGATGGCTCGGGCACCCGTGCGGTTGTGACTTACCGAATTACTCTCAACGAACAGGCCCGCGTCGATTCCTTCAACATTGGTATCACCGGATTTGATCCGGCTCCACTTCGTCCGCAGCTCCGTCTGCAACCGGGCGCTTTCTTTACACGCGAAGCGCTAGCGGAAGACGTCAAAAGCATCCGCGATGCGATCATCGCGCAGGGAAACCTCGCGCCTCAGCTCGCAGATCCGCGCGTTGAGCGCGACAACGAAACCAACCGCATCACGATTAATTTGCAGGGCGGGATCGGTCCGAAAGTAAACGTTGTGATTCAGGACTTCGAGCTGAACGAAAAAACCCAACGCGAACTTTTGCCCGTTAAGCGAGAAGGCAATATCGATCTGTCGGCAATTGAAGAGGGCGCGCGACGTGTGCGCAATAAACTTCAGGAAGAGGGCTATTTTTTCGCAGAGGTAACGCCCGTATGCAGTGTCACGCCGCCTGTGATTGGCTCTGTCGCTGATGGAACGCGTGCAAGCTGTGAAAATCTTGATCCTGACGCTCTCAGCGGACGCACAGTTGAGATCCAATATCAGATCGATAAAGGCAGGCGCCTCCGTCTCACCGATATCCGCATCACCGGCACCAACAAGCTGACTTTCGAAGATGTGGAAGCCGACTTAAAGAGTCAAAAGGCCAGCGCTGTCGGGCTGATTCCTTTTCTTGGTTATGGTCGCGGCTATACGAGTCTGACCTTGCTGGAACAGGACAAGCGTACAGTGCGCAATTACATGCGCGAGCTAGGTTATCGCCACGCTGATGTTGAGGTGCTGCAAGGCGTGTCGCTTAACGGTGAGAATCTAATCATCACCTTCAACGTTATACCCAATGAACTCACTCGAGTTGCGGGGGTAGAAGTGCGCGGCAATAAGATCTACACCGAAAAGCAACTCCGCGACGAATTGAAGACTGTGATTGGTGCACCATTTTCGCGGGCCCAGGCGCGCTTCGATGGCGATCGCGTACTCGCTTTATATTCCCGCGAAGGTTATGCAAACGCCCAGGTGGAGTTGTCGGTAGTTGAATTGCCACGCAAAGGTGATGAAGAGCAGGTGCGTTTGATCTACACGATTACCTGTCGATCCGACACGGGAGATCGTAACGGCAACTGCGTCAATGAAGGCGATAAAGTCTTTATCAATCGCATCGTCGTCAATGGCGTCACCGGAACCGCAAAAACACAACAGCGCAAACGTAACGCCATCATGCGCGCCATTCCACTTCAGGAAGGCGACGTGCTGCGCGCGGATTGGGTGGCGGAAAGTGAACGCGAGCTTTATCTGACCGACGCCTACCGCCAGGTGATCATTCACGCCGAACCCGCCGGAGAAACGGCGTCAGGCTTTAAAAAGAAAGATTTGATTATCGATGTCGAGGAAAAGAAGCCCCGCGTGATGGACTACGGCGGCGGTTTTTCCACAGACACGGGTGCGCTCGGGCTCTTTGAGCTCTCCAACGTGAACCTGATGAACAAACTGCGGCACGGCGCGATGCGCCTGCGGGTCAGCCGTCAGCAACAGTTGATCCGGCTGGAATACATCGATCCGAAATTCAAACGCTATAGCAAGCGACAATTCGCGCCGCTAGCGTTGACCGTGCAATATCAACGCGACTCGACGGTGACCCGCTTCTTTCGTTCCGCCATCGATCGCGGCACCTTCGGAATCGTCCAGAGACTGGATGAGGATGGTAATCCCATTGATGAATTTGGCGCGCGCGTCAACGAGCCCACCATCAATCGCCTGACCATTGCGTTAGAAACGCAGCGCATTCTCGATCTGAAAACCCACACGATTGTCTTCGCTCGTTATAGCTATGAAGACGTGCGCCTTTTCAATCTGCAGAGCCTCTTGGTGAGGCCAATCCTGCAACCCGATCGAGCAGTGCGGCTTTCTCGCTTTGGTGCTTCGCTCGTGCGCGACACGCGCGAAAGGTGCGAGCGCGGTTTGCTCGGCGCCGTCCGTGATCCGGAAAGTGTTGATTCCGCCGTGCCGGGTGAAGTCTGTCGTTACAACCAGGTTGATGCCACCCGCGGATACTTCTTCAGCGTGGACTATGCGGTGGCCTTGCGGCAGCTAGGTGGCAATTTGTCATTCAATAAGTTGCAGGCGTCGTATCGCACCTATCACAAGATCAATCGTTTGCGCGGAACGGTTTTCGCGGCTAACGCTACCCTGGGGCTGGCTAACTTATTCAATCCTCGCGATCGCGATGGCAACGGCCAGATCGATGAGATAGATCGCACACTACCCATCAGCGAAAGGTTCTTTTCCGGCGGCTCGACGACCTTGCGCGGGTTTGGTTTTGAAGAGGCAGGACCGCGGCGCGTGATCATTCCTGAAGGCACCTTTCGCGATCAGAAAGGAGAGATTGTGGAACTGAATCCTTTTACGGTGCCGGTGGGCGGAAATGCGCTCGCGGTTGTAAACCTCGAGGCGCGCATACCTTTGACAAAGGCTCTGCAGGTTGTGCCGTTTTACGACGGTGGCAACGTCTTCCGGCGCATCGGCGACTTGTTTGGCAAGAAGGATTCGACCCCTGTTCCGGCGGGCGATATTGTGGGAGCCATTCATGTTGCGAACCTGCGTGCGCATTGGAGCAACACTGTGGGCTTAGGATTTCGCATCCAAACACCGGTGGGGGGCGCGCTCGCAGTGGACTACGGGTTCCTGCTTAATCCGCCGGAGTTTCTAATACCCCAGCGCGGCCCCGGCGGAGGATTCGATGGCACGCCGGCTGTGTATCGCCTAAAGCGTTCTCAGTTCCATTTCCGTTTTACGCAAACGTTCTAGGAGGGGGAAGAGAGACGCGGAGACGCGGAGACGCGGAGACGCGGAGACGCGGAGAAGGGGAGAAGGGGAGAAGGGGAGAAGGAGCGAAGGGTAGCAGGCAGCGGGTATTGAAAAATGATTAATTCGTATTCTAACGTTGGCAAGTCGCGGGTGATGGAAACAATTTTGTCTCTCATTATTATTTCACTCTTTGCTTTAACCCCCTTTCCAGTTTTCGCGGCTTCCACCGTTAGCGTTTTCTCCCCGTCTCCAGTTCTCCGCGTCACCGCGTCCCCCGTCCAGGAAGTTGTCGATCGCATGGTTGCAACCGTTAATTCCGGAGTCCGCACTGATTTGATTACTTACTCGGATTTGATGTGGCAACTCGCGCTGCAACCTAACACTCCACTCGTGTCACCTAATTCTCAAGACCTTAACCGGGCGTTGCGTCTCGTCATCGATCAAAGATTGATCCTCCAGGAAGCGGAAAAGTTGCCGACGATTGCCCCGACTGCTGAAGAGGTGAAAGCTGCTCGGGATCAACTCAGCAAAATGTTTCCTGTAGGAGAGTTTCAGCAGCGCTTGATGCTCGTCGGCCTAACGTCGGAAAAACTCGACGAGATTCTGGAACAGCGGGTGCGAATCGAGAAATACCTCGACTTCCGCTTCCGCAATTTCGTACTGATCTCGCAAAAGGAGATCACGGATTATTACAATGACGTCTATGCGCCACGCGTGCGAGCGCGAGGGCAAATCGTTCCGAAGCTTGAAGAAGCCCGCGCCGAGATCGAGGGCATTTTGACTGAGGCCAAAATTGAGTCAGACACGGATGCATTTCTTGACAGCGCTCGCGAAAGAGCAGAGATAGTCATGTTGAGCGCTGTGTAAAACGAACTTTGGTCTTTGTGCTTTGAACTTTGAAGTTGACGTTGGACTTTGGCGCACCCTCCACTGACGTTTGATGTTTTAAAATCAAAGCCCAAAGCCCAAAGCCCAAAAGACCAACGACCAAAAACCAAAGTCCCAAGTCCCAAGTCCCAAGTCCCAAGATCAAAGACGAAAGTCCAAGGCTTTGAATTAATGCCACGAAATAAGAAAACGGCAAAAGTCGGTTTAGCTCTTTCCGGAGGCGCGGCTCGTGGCATCGCCCATGTCGGAGTGTTGCAGGCTCTCGTTGAGAATCAGATCCCGATCGATTTTATCGCCGGCACTTCGGCAGGAGCCCTTGTTGGCGGTGCCATGGCTTCAGGGATGCCTTTAGCCGAACTTGAAAGTTTAGGAAGAAGCTTGCGCTGGCGTGACGTGGGACGCCTGACCATGTCACGTAGCGGGGTGCAAAGTAACGAGCGGCTCGAACAGTATCTGCGGGAGCGCTTACCCGCAACTCGATTCGAAGAGTTGCCAATTCCTTTTGCTGCGGTCGCCACTGAACTCAGCACGGGTAAGGCAATAATCCTGAAGGACAGCGGCGACCTTCCGTTTGCTATTCGCGCGAGTTGTGCGATTCCGGGTTGGTATCTGCCGGTCGTGGATAGTGAGGGCAGACAACTCGTTGATGGTGGTCTCGTCGCGAATATTCCCGTCAGCATCGCTCGTTCCCTGGGCGCGGATATCGTGATCGCGGTTGACGTCAATGCCGAAGGAGCGAAGTTTCTCGGTCAGTCGCTCTCAATAATTGGAGTGGTAATTCAATCGATGCTTGTCGTGCAGCGCATTGCTGCGCAAGCCCAGCTCGATTCGGCGGACTTCGTGATCACACCGCGCGTCGGACACATCCGCTGGGACGAAATGGGGCGGGCCGATGAGTTGTTGGCAGCGGGTCGCGAGGCGGTGCTTGAGAGCCTTGCAGATATCAGAAGTCTGGTCGAGGAAGCGAGCAAATCCCCACCAAAGTGGTATCAACTGCGTCGGGGCAAAGAGAGTCTTTCGAAAAGACCCGCGTAGCACGGCTGGCAGAACCGTGAGTGAAAACAAGTTCCGAGTTTCGAGTTTCGAGAGTTGCGCGACAGATGCCCAGAGGCTTCAACAAGTCGCCGCACTCAAAAGTCGGACATTCTAGGTGGTTGAGCAAGTTAGATTAGCAATTTCACCCTCCTCCAATTCCTCCTTCAAGAATCGTCAGGCCATTGGCCGTATATAACAACCACAAGAGATTATTGGATTAACGAAGGGTTGCGCCGGAACGAAGTTCCGGGAACGGGTTCCAGGTTCCGAGTTCCGGTTCCGGGTTCCGAGTCCCGGGTTTCGGGGGTTCCAAGCTTTCGGAGTTTCGTTTGCCATTTTTCAGTTTCTGGATTCGACCCCAAAACTCGAAACCCGGAACGCGAAACTCGAAACCCGGAACGCGAAACTCGAAACTTTTTTATGGCCATCGAAATCACATCGGTGCCTGAGCGGCGTCCGTCTGTTCTGAAATGGATCGGCGCTCTATGGCGGAGGCTTTTCTTTGGGCCCCCACGGACGCGATCCTCACAGCCAATCTTTCGACCCGTCGCTGCGTTGCTTCTATTCACCGCTGCCTTCGGCGCAGACGAGCTACTGCGTTCCTACAAATACTATTCAAGGCTCATCGATTCACGGCTGGCGAGCGGCTATCTCACGAGCCGCCCCGGAATTTATGCCGCACCCCGAACTATTCGCCCGGGTCAGGGTTTTACACAGGCTGCCCTTGTAAAAATATTGCAACGCTCCGGTTATATCGAGACTCAGGCTAGCGAGGTTTGGAGCGGTAGTTTCAAACAGATCCACAGCGCGATTGAAATTCGACCGCGGCGTTACCACAAAACAAGCGAGCCTCAAATCGTGCGCGTCAGTTTCTCGGCCGATCGCATCGGCGAACTAACCGGCGATGAGATTCCGCTCGAATCTTTTGCGCTCGAACCCGAAGTTTTAAGCAACGACCTCTCATCAAAAACCGGCAATCGGAGCACACTCGCCTATCTCGATATTCCCCCAGTTCTGGTGCATGCGATCCTGGCAATCGAGGATCGTCGCTTTTTCCAACATTCGGGACTCGACCCGTTTGGTCTGGCGCGCGCTCTCGTCCGCAACGCCGGTGACGAACGAATTGGCCAGGGCGGTTCCACCATCTCGCAGCAACTGGTGAAGAACACCTATCTTTCTCCAGAGCGCACGTTCCGTCGCAAGTATGCCGAGGCCATGCTGGCCTTCGCCCTCGAGCGGCGGCTCGCGAAGGAAGACATCTTTGCGTTGTACTGCAATGAAGTTTATCTGGGACAAAGAGGAGCGGTGGTCGCGCGCGGAGTGGAACAGGCGGCCCAAATTTACTTCGGCAAAGAGTTAAAAGATCTTTCGTTAAATGAAGCGGCAACGATCGCCGGGATGATTCAAAGCCCAGCGCGCTTCTCTCCTGAACGAAATCAGGAGGCAACCCGAGCTCGGCGGGATCTGGTACTCGCAGCGATGGTGCGCGGTGGTTGGATTAGTGATGAGGTCGCCAACGCGGCAGGTCGGGAACCGGTCGCGGTTGTCCCACTCCCGCAAGACGTCCATTCCGTGGCGCCGCATTTCATCGACTACGTCAATCGTGTGAATTCCGATCCGGATGGCGGAGCGGACAGACAGCGTGTTTACACCACGATCGACCTGGACTTGCAGCAGTTAGCTGAAACTGCGTTACAACAGCAGCTCGATCAGCTGGATAAAAAGTATCCGCGTAATACCGCCAAGCCCGAAGCAGCGCTGGTGGCGCTTGATCCGCATACCGGTAATGTCCTCGCTATGGTCGGCGGGCGAAACTACGGCGAATCGCAACTCAATCGCGCCACCGATGCTCGCCGCCAGCCCGGCTCAACCTTCAAACCATTTGTTTACGCAGCGGCACTCGAAGATGGCTTTTCGCCGATGCAATTGTATGAAGACGCGCCGCGTGAATTTACTTACGATCGAAACCGAACTTATCGTCCGGCAAACTTCGGTGGCGCCTATTCGATGCGCGAAGTGACGATGCGCACGGGACTGGTGAAGTCGCTCAACGTCGTAACCGTAGACGTAGCCGTGCGCACCGGCTTAGCCCGGATCGCAAATTTGGCAGCGCAGTTTGGCTTGCCACGGCCGGAGCGTTATCCCGCGCTTGCCCTGGGCACGACCGAAGCAACTCCTCTGCAGTTGGCCGCAGCCTACGCAACGTTTGCAAACGGTGGGCGGCGGGTGGAACCGAAAGTTGTTACCAGTGTGAGCGAGTCTCCCATTGCGACGGTAACCGCGGCCGGGGAAGGTCAGGTGATTAGTTCCACCACAGCCTACATGATTACAAACATGCTCGCGGCCGTGGTGGATCACGGGACGGGTCGAGCGGCACGCGACGCAATGAAAGGGACGGCGGTGGCGGGCAAAACCGGGACCTCGAGGGATGGCTGGTTTATCGGCTACACGCCGAATCTGGTCTGTGCTGTTTGGATCGGCTTTGACGATAACAGTCAGTTGGGAATGACCGGAGCGGCAGCAGCGCTGCCACTGTGGACTGAGTTCATGCAGAGTGCAGTTGCCTTGCGACCCGAACTCGGAGGACGCGCTTTTGAGTGTCCCGAAGGAATAAAGTTTGTCGAGACTGACGTTGATAACGGACTGCTATCAACCCTTAGTTGTCCTCATCGCGAGCTGGTAGCAATCACTGAGCGGCTGGCGCCAAACTTCGAGTGCTACAACCATGGGAATCTCCCTCAATCAATGCCGGAGAGTTTCGAAGTGAGCGAGGCCGCTGAGACAATATCAGTCGCACAACATGCCAAGCCGAAACCCTTATCACACCAACGAGATTATCTCTCGTCAAAATCCACACGGGTCGATATAGATTCTCGCGGTCATCGAACTCTGGTCAACGAGATGCGGTAATGGAACCAGGGTCGGTACTGTTCTTTGGTTTGATTCTGCGGAACATCCAGGCAGACTTCTAATTCCAGCTTTAGGCTTTGCCCTCCGGTGTGCGGTAAG
Source organism: Pyrinomonadaceae bacterium (assembly GCA_035697425.1). Classification (GTDB taxonomy): domain Bacteria; phylum Acidobacteriota; class Blastocatellia; order Pyrinomonadales; family Pyrinomonadaceae; genus PSRF01. The sequence continues at coordinate 19,627 of DASSCX010000001.1, forward strand.
TCTTTGACTTCCGATCCAGTCCCAACTCTTGAACGTCGCGGGGCTTAGCCCCGCGCTATAATGGGAAAACTCATTCACCGGTAAGTCAAAGACTTACCGCGCACCGAAGGGCAAAGCCCAGCACGGGAGTGAACTCCCTTTGATCAATGCAAACAAAACTGTCCGCCTTCACCTCTCCAATACAACTTCAGCAATCGCATGTTCCGCCGTGTGTGACATTGAAAGATGAGCTTTGCTAGCCCCCGAGTTTTCCATCAGTTCCTTAGCCATGCCGTGCAGCACCAGGTAAGGTGCGCCGGAGTCATGCGCAGCAATCTCCACATCGTGCCAACTTATCCCGCCGCGCCAACCTGTTTGTAGTGCTTTGAGCGCCGCTTCCTTGGCAGCGAAGCGCGCCGCATAGTGCTGGGGCGCAACTACGCCGCGACTATCGCAGTAAGCTCGCTCGGCTTCAGTGAAAACACGTTCGGCGAAGGTTGGCGTGCGCTTCAGCACTTCGCGAACGCGACGAACTTCGATAATGTCTATGCCGATGGAAACAATCACTGACGATGTAAACCTCCACGACGCTGGATTCTATTGGCGTGAAGTCGATGGTGTGCGCGCCTTAATCTGCTCCCCTCTCGAAGCGGCAGGATTCGTAAATGGTTTCTCTGCGCGTCTTGGTGGTGTCAGCCCGATGCCCCAGGCTGCGCTCAATCTTGCCGGCTTCAACGAAGACACGGCGGAGAACATTCTGGAGAATCGTCGCCGCTTTCTCAAGCTCTTCCCGGGAACGTGGAGTCTAGCAGGCTGCTGGCAGATGCACGGAACAGATGTGCGGGTCGTCGACTCCCTAGCGGAAGCGAAGCCAGCTGAGAACTCACAAGGCGACACGATCTACTGCGATGCGATCGTAAGTGACGCGGCTCAGGTTCTCGCAGGGGTGAAGACGGCCGATTGCGTGCCCCTCCTGCTCGGCGACCCTCGAACCGGGTCATTCGCTGCCGTGCATGCGGGTTGGCGCGGAACGTTCGCCGGAATTGCCTTTTACGCAATCGAGCGGTTAATGAAGGAATACGGTGTTAAGCCGGAAGACTTGCGCGTGGCAATCGGACCAGCCGCGGGTGTCTGTTGTTATGAAGTAGGGGCAGAAGTGATCGAAGGTTTCCAGGAACGCTTTTCGTATGCTGATGAGCTTTTCATTCCCACTCGCGAAGGGCATGCGCACATTGACTTACTGAAAGCGAACCAGATTCAACTGACTGCTGCGGGCGTGCGGGGCGATCAAATGCATACTGCGCCCTTATGCACAATGACCCGAACCGATCTCTTTTTTTCTTATCGTCGCGAAAAACAGTTACAGGGAAAGGTGGGGCGGCTGATGTCGGTGATCGGAAGACAATAAGAGTGTCCAAGGTCCAATGTCCAAAGTCCAAGGTCCGATGTTAGACGTTAACGCGCTCTTTACAGCCCGCTCCTTTGCAAGAGCCTTCTGGGATGGCGGACCTTGGACCTTGGACATTGGACCTTGGACTTCCTAACGCAGCTTCAGTTGAATAACAACTTCCTTGGTTTGCGGAGGGAAGCACAATTCATCGTTGCAGCTCTGATAACGCAGCTTCGCTTTCAGTTGCGTTGAGTCCGCACCAAAACTCGCCGGCACAGTCACATTGAAACGCATAGTGGCACGCCCTTCGTAGACCGCCACGCGATTCTTGGAAAACTTTAACGAACGCAGAATCGCGCGGGGGTAAACAACGCGGCTGACGCGCACACCCTGCGGCGCCTCAACTTCCAATTGAGTTGCGATCAAGAACTTTTCGAGTGGCCGGTTCGAATGAACGTGGAACCCGCCCGGAATTTCCATTACAACTACTGCCTGCGCGGAGCGCCCGCGACGAACTGTATCGCCAGCTACATAACCAGTCACGTTGATGTTAGGCGGTGATTGTGCGAATGCACTGGAGTGGAAGACTCCAGGAACCGTTAAGACGATTGCCACGAAAAGGAACTGCGTTAACTGCTTTGTTAGTGTTGTCGATTTCATAAAAGCGGATATCCCTTAACTTTCAACCAAAAAGTCCAAAACTACAGATGAATCATCCATGTAATGGGTTTGCCTCACGGCGCGCCGCCAACTGGCCGCAAGCGGCAAAGATGTCCTGCCCGCGCGCCCGGCGCACAAAGGCTGGAATGCCTTTCGCTTCAAGAATCGACTTGAAAGCGTCAACACGGTTGCGTGACGAAGGATGATAAGGCAGCGGCTCGGCTTCATTATGCGGAATCAGATTCACCTTCACGCGCAATTCATGACGGTTTAGCAGGTTTGCCAGTTGCCGCGCGTGCTCGTCCGAATCGTTGACATCGCGCAGCATCACGTATTCAAAAGTGAAGCGCTCGCCGCGCTTCAGCGATCGCTCAAACTCCTTACAAGCGCCCAGCAGCTCGGCGAGCGGCCACTTCCGGTTTATTGGCATCAAGACGTTGCGCTGCTCGTTAGTAGGCGCGCCCAGCGAAACAGCCAGGTGCGGTCGGTCTGTCATGGTCGCCAGTTCCTTGATGCGGGGAACGATCCCCGCGGTGGAAACAGTCACCCGATTCGGAACAATGTGCAGCCCCCTTGGATCGGCGATAATGCTCAGAGCTTTCATCAGGGACTCGAAGGCCAGAAACGGTTCTCCCGCACCCATCCCGACGAGGTTTGTACCGTGCTGCGGCTTCTCTCCCACGCCATAAGCATCGTTGAGCGCGATAATTATCTGCTCCACGATTTCGCCAGGTGTTAAGGAACGCAAGAGTCCAAGTTGTGCCGTCAGGCAAAAACTGCACTGCAACGGGCAGCCTGATTGTGAAGAAAAGCAGATCGTGTCGCGCCGCTCCTCAGGAATGAAAACAGTTTCCACAGGCAGGCCGTCGTGAGTCTTGAGTAGATAACGCCGCGTGCCATCTGCGGAAAGATAACGAGATTCGACAGTGAGAGTTGTCGGCGTCGCCAGAGTTTCCAGTTGCTGCCGAAGCTGTTTCGGTAAGTCTGACATCTCCGCAAATTCTCGGACGCGATTGTGATGCAGCGAAGCAAAAATCTGCCGCCCGCGAAAAGCGGGTTGGCCGAGCTGCTTCGCAAAGGAGAGGAGCTCCGCTTGGGTTAAGCCGAGCAGTTGAGTCTTAGTCGCCGACATTTTTGAAGATTCTAACATTGTGCGGGGACGATCATATCAGCCTGAACTCCGTTCTTAACGCCGAGACACTGAGACCCAGAGAGGCAAAGAGACTTTAGAAAGTTCAATCAATAGTTCGCGAACGTGCCTTTAGTAGATATCCCCTGCGCCTCAGCATCTCTGCGCCTCTGTGTTTGGAGATGCTTGACTCCCGGCGTGCTGGCGTCCATTCGATTCGTTATAATTCGGGCTAACCAATGTCCACAGTCGCCAACGTCGAACGTAAAATCAGACGCGTTGAAGGCTTTCGTGTGCGCATTCTTCATCTCACGCGCGCCGACGTCCGCGGCGATCGCACCGGTTTACCTCAATATGGTTACCATCGTGCGGCCGACGGGGATTTCACCGTCGAACAATGGAAGACCACTAGATTCCGTACCTCGTTTCCCGGCTTCGAAGTTGACGTTATGGATCGTCGGGGCCACTCGGTGCAGGGAAATATGAAACTCGCGACAGTGCGCGACACCTACCGCTCGAAAAAGTAATCGCAAAGAAAAAGGGTGAACGGAAGCGATCCATTCACCCCATAACTACCTTGAGGCCAGTGCGTTATTGCACGAGCGTAAATTTCTCTGATGGAGAAAGTGTTTGTCCACTGACGCGGTCGCGAATCTTGATTGAGACTTGATATTCGCCCGGAGTCAGTCCGTTCGTATCAATCAAGCGAGCCAACGTCAGTCGCTGTCCCGCATCGCTCATGCCGCTCCAGTCTTCCGTTTGTTTGACGATTTCCTTTCCGTCGCGGAGCAGTGAATACTCCACATCCACGGAAGGACGGAGGGTAGTTTGATCGATGCCGGCGTTGTAAACCTGCATGTAAACACCCACTGCCTGCCCGCGCTTGTAGCTACCTGCCACATTCGGAATCACCTTCGTCTGACCAATTACAAACTGGCCGACGGCCGGTTGATCGGAGAGGTTTTCTAGTTTCGCCGCAAGGATCAACGTCGAAGTTGAAAGCTTGGCCGGATCATACTTAGGTACTGTG
>DASSCX010000002.1:0-10498 GCA_035697425.1 Pyrinomonadaceae bacterium
GGAAGCGCTCGAGGCATTTCGCGAATCTACCAAGACAGATCCTGAATTCATGATGGGCTATTGGGGCGAGGCGATGGCGCACAACCATCCGCTCTGGGGTGAACAGGATATTGCGGCCGCCCGCTCCGTGGTGGCGAAGATCAAAGAGACGCCAAAACTTTCAGCCCGTGAACGTGCTTATCTGGGCGCCGTCAGACTACTCTACGGCGAAGGCGACAAGCGCGCCCGCGATGCTGCTTATTCAGCCGCGATGGAAAAGATCTATACCGAATACGGCGACGATCTGGATGCGGCCGCGTTTTATTCGCTGTCCCTTTTGGGACTGGTCCGTGCGGAGGAAAAAAGTTATCGCTTGCAGGCACGCGCAGGCGCAATTGCTCTCGACGTTTACCAGAAGAACCCCAATCATCCTGGCGCCGCGCACTACATCATTCACGCCTTCGACGATCCGGAGCACGCCATCATCGCTTTGCCGGCGGCGCGTCGCTATGCCGACATCGCGCCCGCCGCGCATCACGCGCGCCACATGCCGGCACATATCTTTCTGCAACTGGGAATGTGGCCAGAAGCTGCGGCGTCAAATGAATCTGCCTGGGAAGTCTCTGATGCCTGGATGAAGCGGAAGAATCTTTCGCCGAGTGTGCGCGACTACCACAGTTTGCATTGGTTGCTCTACGTCTATTTGCAGCAGGGTCGCTATCACAAGGCAGAAGAGCTGCTCTCGTTGATGAAGAAGACGATGTCGGAGACGACATATGAAAACAAACTGCGTCCCGGTTACTACGAAAACAATTATGCCAATATGGCGGCCGCCTTCATCGTGGAAACCGAACGCTGGGACCTCGCAAGCACACTTTTTCCCGCAACTCAGGCAACGGCTGCGACTGGAGGAGCAATGGGCAGCCATAGTCACAGTGGAGGATCGACTACAACTGACGCAACGTTGCGAACCTCGGATCGCGGCCCAAGGCTACCACTGTTCGTCCGCGGCTTAGCTTCAGCTTGGAAAGGGTCGCAAACGACCGGGTCCGCTTCTGAAGGTGCAAGCATTGGAGAGTTAGAGGTCTTTGCCGTGGCGGCGGCGACCAAAGGCAATCACGAGCAAGCGGGAAAGTTGATGAAACAGGCGGTTGAACACGAGGAACAGATGGGACCGCCCTCCGGGCCTCCCGGATTAATCAAACCCGCGCACGAGTTATTTGGCGAGTTGCTTTTGCGCGCCGGAAAAGCGGAAGAAGCTGCGGCACAATTCAGAGCATCGTTATTGCGCCAGCCAAATCGTGCGCGTTCCTTGCTCGGCGCTGCCCGCGCTGCCGCCAAGCTTGGCGACCGGGTGGCGGCTGAAGCAACATATCAAAAGCTTCTGGCGCAGTGGCAACAAGCCGACGCCGAACTTCCGGAATTGAAAGAGGCCAGAGATTATCTAAAGCAGTAGTTAGTCGAAGGCAATGATGCATTATCGGCTTCGCCGCCGGATGTGAGGCAGCGGCTTTGCCCTGCCGCTCGCGTTTTATCAGAAAGCTGGGGCTACGCCCCAAGTTGCAACTTGAATGAATTTATTCAAACAGCGGGCGCAGATGGGCGGAGCCCAGAAAAAGAATGAAGCGCATATGGCAGGGCAAAGCCGCTGCCTCACATCCGGCGGCGGAGCCGTATCGTCCACGTCGCAGTCAGGCTAAGAGTACGAAACAATTTCCAGTACATCATCGTAAACTTCCTTCTGGTTCAGTTAGCCCATCTTGTAGGAGATCCCAATACATGATTTACGCAGCAACTCTTCGCGCGCGCGCCTTAATGTCATGCGTACTAGTTCTTCTCATTCTCCAAAGCGCAGCATATGCCCAACGTGCTGTCGCTCGACCGCCGTCACCCAAAGCCGCAAAGATCGATGAGGTGATGACGCTTGCCAATAAGTACCGCCTTTTTAATGGGGCTGTGCTCGTCGCCGATCACGGCAAAGTGATCTACAAAAAGGGCGTGGGCCTGGCCAATATGGAGTGGAATATTCCTAACACTCCCGAAACGAGGTTTCGCCTCGGCTCCATTACCAAGCAGTTCACCGCGACAGCGATCCTGCAACTGGTCGAGCAGGGCAAGATAAAACTGGACGGCAAGATTTCCGATTACCTGCCGGAATATCGCAAAGATATCGGCGAGAAAGTTACTGTTCACCAACTGCTCAACCATACGTCCGGTATTCCCAGTTACACCGGCCTGCCAGGGTTCTTTCAAGACGTTAGTCGTAATCCATTTAAGGTGGATGACTTTGTTAAGAAATATGCCAGCAAGGATTTGGAATTTGAGCCCGGGAGCAAGTTCTCTTACAACAACTCCGGCTACTTTCTACTCGGTGCAATCATTGAAAAGGTAACGGGCAAACCGTACGAACAGGTCCTGAAAGAGAATATTTTCGCACCCCTGGGAATGAAGAACACGGGCTATGACCACTTCGACACGTTGATTCAAAAGCGCGCCACCGGCTATCAAAAGACCGCCGACGGCTACATCAATGCGCCTTACCTCGACATGTCGATCCCTTATGCCGCGGGTTCGCTCTATTCCACGGTCGAGGATCTTTATCTCTGGGACCAGGCGCTCTACACCGACCGTGTGCTCCCCGAAGCGACCAAGCAGTTAATGTTCAAGCCTAATCTTTCAAACTACGCTTACGGCTGGACCATCAGAAAAACTCGCTTCGATGAGAACATCCCAGTAATTACTCACAACGGTGGCATCAATGGTTTTAGCACGACCATCATCAGGTTTCCCGGCGAAAAGAACCTGATTGTCATGCTCGATAACACAGGGCAGGGCAATGGCGTCGATCGCCTGTCGGAGGAATTAACGAAGATCCTTTACGACCGCGCCTATGAGTTGCCGAAGATGTCTGTAGCAGAGGCGCTATTCAAAACGATTAACGAGAAGGGCATAACTGCCGGAATGACGCAGTTTCACGAGCTGAAAGCCAAACAGGCAAACAGCTACGACTTCAGCGAGGAAGAACTTAACCGGCTTGGCTATCAGCTATTGGGTACGGGTAAACGGGACGAGGCGATCGAGATCTTTAAGTTGAACGTCGAACTCTATCCGAAAGGTTTCAATACGTACGACAGCCTGGGCGAAGCTTACATGATTGCAGGCAACAAGGAACTGGCGATTGTTAACTACAAGAAGTCGCTTGAACTGAATCCGAAAAACGATAACGGGGCGCAGATGTTGAAGCGCCTGGAGAGCAAAGCGGAACCGGTCGATGCGAAGGCCTACGACGCCTATGTGGGTGAGTATGAGGTCACCCCGAGTTTTATCGTCAAGATCTTCAAGGAAGGCGACAAGCTCATGACGCAGGCTTCCAACCAGCCGGCATTCGAACTTTTTCCGGACGGCGAAAACAGTTTCATGCTCAAAGTGGTAAATGCGAAAGTGGATTTTGTGAAGGACGCTGCGGGAACAGTTACCGGCCTGGTCATCCATCAGGGCGGCCGCGACGTTCCCGGAAAGAAGATCAAGTAAAGAGTCAAACGTCCAAAGCCCAAAGTCCAACGTCCGTTAGCGAGACTTGTCGCACACGAGCATTGGACTTTGGACGTTGGACGTTGGACCTACTTAGCCTTCACGTCGTAGGCGTAAATCGTGTCCTGATCGCGCAGGTAGAGACGACCACCGGCGACTACCGGATGCGCCCAGTTGGGCAGCGAATCCTGCTGAATGCGAAAGCGCCCCTTCTCTTTGTAACCAGTCGGTGTCGCTTCCGCCAGCCCAACCACGCCGTTCTCGCTAAAGAGATAAAGCATACCATCCGCAGAAACGAGTGATCCCTTACCGACACTGCGATCCTTCCAGGCAATTTCCCCTGTCTCGAACTTCATCGCAGTCAGAATGTTGGCCGAAAAGCCGTAAAGGTGATCGCCAATCAGCACCGAACTGCTGTGATGGTTGCGCATGTCTTTGGTGAAATAAAGTTCCTGGGCGGCGATGTCTTTGCCGTTGGCTTTGATCTCCACTACACCGCCCCCAGTCCCGTAGTCTGACGAAATAAAGACACGGTTCGCACGCGCGATCGGCGTGGCGGCGTTTGCTACCCGGTTTGAAGGCTTACCATACTCCCAAAGCAGACGCCCGTCTTTCAAATCCAATCCCACCGCCCTGGTTGACGTGAAAAATACTACCTGCGGAGTCCCCGCAGCATCGAGTGTGATTGCGGACGAGTAGCCGGCACGATCACTTTGACTCTTCCAAATCAGGGCGCCGTCTTTCTTGTTAAGCGCCACGATTGAAGCTCCCGGTCCGCCCGGATTCACCAGCAGTTTCTCGCCGACGATTAGCGGCGATTCGCTAATGCCCCAAGTGATTTGTTCGCCGCCAAATTTCTTCAGCACATTCATGGTCCAGATTACTTTTCCGGTGCTGACGTCGAGTGCTGAAAGATCACCGTCGCCGCCAAGAGCATACAGCCGATTGCCTTCGATTGTCGGCGTGCCGCGCGGACCATCCCCGCGATCATTCCGAAACGCTCCACCGTGAGGCGTGGCCCAGACCTCTTTGCCGTTTGCCACATCGAACGCAATGATGTACTCGCGATCGCCACGCAGGCCCATCGTATAGAGCCGCCCATTAACAACCGCGAACGAGGAGTATCCGAATCCGGCCCCAGTGGCCTTCCAAGCGAGGGGCGGACCGTTTTCCGGCCACTGCTTAAGCAGCCCCGTCTCAGTTGAAATGCCATCGCGATTTGGCCCGCGCCACTGGGGCCAATTGCCACCCGCTTGCGCGGCAGCCTGACCAACAGACAGCAGAATCACGAACACGATGCTGACGATAGTTCGCACTTTGAGGTGTCTCATTTCCGGGATCTCCTTTAGTAAAAGAACCGAAGCGGGGAGCGATAGAAAACAACAAAAACTAGGCCGGCGGTTTGAAGTAGAGCACCATGCCGGCGCCAACCGCCGCCAACACAAACCCAAGATAGAGAAGCGGGTTGGGCATGGTCTTGGGCGGATGCAGCCACATTGAAAACAGCACGTTTACGAGTGGCGCCCCGGCGAATACCACCGGCATAACGTACGTCGGCAGACCGCCGCTGCGGAAGGCAAAGATAATACAAACTGCGCCGACTGCGCCCAGTGTGCCGCCGAGAGTCGCCGCCAACGAGCCTTTCATGGTAAAGCCGCTGAGCTCGCCCTGATACGAGAGCATCGCCAGGGGAACTAACACGCCGATCAGGAAATAGGCAACGCCAACGCATAACAGCGCGCGCATGGGACTACCAAGGGCAACTTGCCCGCGATGGAGTGCTGGACCGTACAGGCCCCATGACAGTGCCGCGCCAATTGCAAAAATGATCCAAAGCATAGGGGAGAGCCTCCGAGATGATTTGCGATTGCCAAATGCTAATTGCCAATTGCCGATTGGCGATTGCCGATTGAAAAACAGCCACAGATAACACGGATTTACACAGATTCGGAAAACACCATCAAAACCGCGAAAGAATCTCTTTGCTCAATCCTTCTGTGAAAATCCGTGTTCATCTTTGGCCAAATTTCCTAATCGGCAATTGGCAATCGCCAATCGGCAATCGTTAAAAGGCCAGTCTGATTCCTAACTGAATCTGCCGCGAGCTGGTAACCGTTGAGCGGATGCGTCCAAAAGTACTCAGCGCCGTTTCATTAGCAGCCGCACCGGCGAAGGCCGTCAACGCGGGTGGGGCAAAATTAGCGCGATTGAAAAGATTGAACGCTTCAACCCGAATTTGCAGGCTCGCTGAATCGCCTAACCCGCTTAGCCTCGTTTTCTTTACGGCAGCTAGATCAAACGTGCGCAAGTTCGGTCCAATGAACGCTCCTCGTCCAGTGTTGCCGAGCGTACCTGCGGGTGGGACGACAAACGCGAGCGGGTCAAAGTATTGATCAGGGCCGCCCAAGACTGCCGTTTCATAAGTGAACCCGGGCGCCATGGATGCGCGGTCGCGTCCGATGCCGGGACCGAGCGACGGCTGCCAGAGAGAACGCGAGCGATTCGCCTGGACAAATACAGTTAACGGATTTCCGCTGCGAGCATTACCAATCCCGCTGAGCTGCCAGCCATCAAGCAGTGTCTTGCGCAAGCCCTCGGCGTTGCGTGCGAACGGAAGATCCCAGGTGAAGTTGACTACCCAATTGTGTTTTGCATGATAGTCCGCCAGACCCTTGTTGTAGTTCAAACCGGGAATTTCCGGAAAAGCTGTGGTGGTCCCATTGGTCGCATCGGAAAAGAACGTGGACGCCTGCGTCGTATCAATGTTGCGCGACCAGGTGTACGACGACTGAATGTTAAAGTCGCGATTCCAACGTTTCCGCACCTCGAAAATCATAGCGTTGTACCAGGAATCGCCGTCGCTGCTCTTCAGCTCGATCGTGGAGAAGGCTGGATTACGGCGCGGGGCGTTCAATGGATAGAAAGGCGTGCCGTCAGCATTGATGATCGGCACCGCGGTATTCACATCATTGCTGCGCAACAGGTGAATGCCCCGTGAACCCGCATATCCGAGGGTGACGACTGTATCCCAAGGCAGCTCGCGCTGGACGCTGACGTTGTAGACGTTGAGATAGGGATTATCGAGATCAAACTGTACCGGCCGGATCGAATTCGCAAACGGGCAGCCGAGCGGCGCTGCTGGGAAAGATCTAGGACACGTTGAGGTCGGCGTAAACTGAACCGCAATCCGCGGCGTGGCCGGCGGATTTGTAACCGTCACAATCAGGTTCTGCTGATTGTTCGTGTTGAAGTAAATGCCGTAGCCGCCGCGCACGCTCGTCTTGCCATCGCCAAAAACGTCCCAGGCAAATCCAAAACGCGGGCTGATGTTCTTGCGCGTCGGGTTCTCATAAAGCGGCCCAACGGTTGGAGCAGTATCAGTCAAAGACGGCAAGGCCGAATCGCGTCCATAGATGTCTTCAGGCATCGTCGTCGTTTCATAACGCAGACCGGCATTAACGGTCAGACGCGGATGCACGCGGATGGTGTCGTGCACATAGCCGGCAAAGAGGGTGAAACGCCAGTAGCGATCGAGCGCTCCGTTTGGAGTGAGTCCGAGAAAGCTCTGCGGTACATTCGTCAGGAAGTTTCTTAAGTTAGCGAACGTCCAAATGCCAAGGGAGAACGTGGGATTCACCATGTTGTCCTGATAACGCTCAATCAGACCGCCGGCCTTGATCAGGTGACGTCCACGCGTGTGCACCATCCCCTGTTCGAACCCAAAAAGGTTTTGGGTCAGCTTAACGCTGACGGAAGTTTGCGGACCGAAGCGCGGCATCCCGCCGATGTCGATGTTGCCCAGCGACTCGCGACCGGGAATGAAGGGTTGCAAGGGCTGACTCGTACTACTTTCAACTGCCTGGCCGACACGCGTGCGTGCGAAGCTAAAACGAGACGTGTGAATCGTGCTCTCGCTTTGTATGAAGCGATGCTCCGCAGTGAAGAAGTGATTACGCGACTGGAATGAACGCGGAAACTGCGGAAATTCTGTAGGCAAGCGCTGCTCAGCGTTATCAAAAGTGTAGCGGGCAAACGACTGGTGACGGTGACTCCAATTGCGGTCTACGCGACCCTGGGTGAAGTGCTGATCGATCTTGCGGTTAAAGCCGAAGCTGTATTCAGCGAGACCGCCTCCGAGATTTGTGCCGTTGGGTAACGGATATTCATCGAGATATGGCCGCACAGCTGGATTAACAGTCACGAATCCCCCCGGAATGTCTCCGCTGCGCGCTGCCAGATCAGGAACCACAGTTGAAATTGTCTGCCCGAGATTTTCACGCAACGACTCATATCCGGCAAAAAAGAACGTCTTATCTTTCTTAATCGGCCCGCCGATACTTCCGCCAAACTGATTCCGCTTGAACTCCGGTTTCGTAGCGCGATCGAAGAAGTTCCGCGCATCGAAGTTGTCGTTGCGATGAAAAAGATAGAGACTGCCGTGATAGTCGTTCGTGCCTGACTTGCTGACGACGTTTATTTGACCACCGGAATTACGGCCAAACTCGGCCCCGTAAGAATTAGCTTCAACGCGAAACTCCCTGATCGTCTCCACGCCGAGCACTGTGCTCGCCGCGCTCCCTGCTGGGCCGTTGGTAAAGTCGTTTTGCGGCGTGCCATCGAGAAGGTAAACATTTGAACGCGGATCCTGTCCGTTAACACTCATGGCCAGTCCGTGTGCCACCACCGATCCGCCATCGCGATGCGCGTAGGGAATCACCCCCGGTTGGAGAAACGCCAGGTCGGTATAGTTGCGGCCGTTCAACGGCAAATCGCGAATTGCTTGTTCGGTTACCATGTAACTCAGCTCGGATGTTTGCGTATTCACCAGGGCTTCGTCACCGGGGTTGACTACCACCTCAGCCTGAACCGTTATTCTCATAACGAGATCAACGTGTGTGGTGTCGTTAACTGTAAGGCTCACATTTGGAAAATCGAGCGGGTCGAAACCCTGAAACTCGGCGTGCAATGAATAAAGGCCGACTGGCAGTCCGGGAAAAACGAACCTTCCTTCGTCTTCGCTCGTAGTAGTCCGGGAAAGACCGGTTTCGCTATTAATCGCAGTGACTTTGACACCCACGAGCACGGCGTGGTTCTGATCTTTAATGTCCCCGGTGATCGTCCCATTGGTTTGAGCCGCAGCAGTAAGGGTAAATAAGAAGACGAGGCTAATGAGGCCGAAAACTCTTTGCGAAAGGGCTGGAAACGAAAGTCGCGAAAGATCCATCATAAGCATTGCTCCGGTTTTATCGTATGGGCCATCAGGCTGAATACGGCGTGTATACGCAATCAGTTTCAATACACTAACTGAAAATCCCGCTTCACTGGTAACGCAACTGTTAGTTTCCGCGCAAGCCGACAACTTGCGCTACTTGGAACCTACTCGGTAATAATAGTCGGGCTGTTAAGAAATCCCGACCAATTTTTCGTAGTTCCCTACGAGGAACACGTAAGGAGATCCACTTTGAGGTCAACGGCAGTTAACACTCTGATGCTGGCATTGCTCATCCTGTTGCCGGTATCGGCTGGCGCACAAACTCACCGGGCAACGGTGCGCGGGACAATCACCGACCCGAACCAGGCGGTTATTCCCGGAGCCACTGTGGAGATTTTCAACACGGAGACTCTCGAAAGGCGTACTGTAACCAGCAATTCGCAGGGCGAGTTCGCAGTCGCAGCTTTGTCTCCCGGCTCGTACACGTTGAGCGTACGCGCGTCTGGATTTGAGCGCTTTCCCCAACAGTTAGTGTTGCAGGTCAATCAGGAATTGCGGCTCGATGTTGTCATGGAAGTGGCTCGCGTAAGCAATGCATCGGTCGATGCCGTCATCTTGCCCCCCGCTAACTTGAAACAGGATTCGGCTTCAATCGGCACCGTAATCGAAAATCGCCAAGTGGCTGGACTGCCACTCGATGGCCGCAATTTTTATGAGCTCAGCCTCCTCGTGCCCGGGGCCGCACCAGCAGCGCCTGGATCGGCTGGTTCCGTACGTGGCGATTTTGCTTTCAACGTTAACGGCGCGCGCGAAGACAGCAACAACTTCCTGCTCGATGGCGTCTACAACCTAGATCCTAAGCTAAATACCTTTGGCATCCGGCCACCGATCGATGCGATTCGCGAGTTTGAGATGCTTACCAGCAGCTACGACGCATCTTTCGGACGCAACCCCGGCGCTCAGGTAAACGTGGTTTTAAAATCGGGAACGAATGAGCTGCACGGCTCGCTTTTTGAGTTTCATCGCAACGGCACTCTCGATGCGCGCAATTTCTTTGCACCCTCCACAGAGCCTAAACCAAAATACTTGCGCAACCAGTTTGGTGGATCAATCGGTGGGCCGCTCAGAAAAGATCGCACCTTCATCTTCGGCGACTACGAAGGTACGCGCTCGCGCGAAGGTGTCACCCGCATTACAAATGTGCCGACACTGGCCGAGCGGCAGGGCGACTTCACGCAGAGTCTGTTTGGATTACCAATCGATCCGTTTACGGGGATGGTGTTTCCTGGCGGTGTAATCGATCCCCTAAGGATTCATCCTATCGGCCGGGCCATCGCCTCCCTCTATCCGTTACCCAATCGCAACGAGCCCTTCCGCAATTTCGTTTCCTCGCCGACCCAGCGAGACGATAACGACAGTTTTGATGTGCGGCTCGACCACCGCGTTACTCAGCGCGCGGAGTTAACATTCCGTTACAGTTTTGGCGATCGAAATCTTTTCGAGCCGTTCACCGGACCGACACTGTCTTCAGTGCCTGGCTTTGGCGACATCGTTAAGCGTCGCAGTCAAAACGCGATGACTGCCTTGACACTCGTGTTAACCCCCAATCTCGTTAATGAAACGCGGGCCGCTTTTAGCCGCGTCGCAGCGTCTGTTACGCAGGAAGCTAGCCGGCTGAATCGCGACTTGGGACTGCCAACAATTTCGCCGAACGCCCGCGACGCCGGCTTGAGTTTCATTACCGTGACCGGCCTTTCGCCGTTGGGTGACGAAGGT
>DASSCX010000003.1:0-25109 GCA_035697425.1 Pyrinomonadaceae bacterium
CAACGACGTTGGGACCTAAACAAACAGCGCGTCGAACAGAATCAGCAACAGCAACGCACGCAACAGCAACAGAAATGGGAACAGAATAAACTGCGCGTCCAGCAACAGCAGGAAGAGCAGAGACGTCAGCAACAACGCGACTCTTCACAGCGACCTATGGAGAGCAATCGCGATTGGAATAATGCAAACCAACAGCGCGACTGGCGCCAGTATCAGGAGCAGCGCGCTACCCAGTATCGACAGGAGCAGTACCGCCGGCAGAGTTATGCGTTACAACGCCAGCGCATTCTCGAGCAGCAGCGACGTCGCGCGCAATTGCGTTATCAGCAACGGTATCTCGAGCAGATCAGACGAGATCAATTGCGACTTCAGAACTGGCGTTACAGTGACTATGGTTCCAACAACTATCGCTACTCGCGTGGCGGCAGTTATTACGAAACCAATCAGTACGGCGCACAGATGTTGCGAGAGGCCGTTAATCGTGGCTATGAAGAAGGCTATTACGCCGGCCAGGCCGATCGGGAAGATGGTTGGAGCTTCAGCCCGAACGATGCCATTGGCTATCAGGATGCGAGCTATGGCTATGATGGCTACTACGTCGACATGAACGAGTATCAGTATTACTTCCGCGAAGGTTTCCGTCGTGGATATGAGGATGGTTATTACAGCCGCTCTCAGTACGGACGTTACTCAAACGGCTCGGCGAATATCCTGGGAACGATTCTGCAGACGATCTTGAGTCTGACGGTTCTGGATTAAGAATCACGAGTCAGGGTTAACTTGTAGGGGCGGACCTCCGGGTCCGCCCTTTTCTTGTTTGCAAAGCGAACCGTCGACCACGCTCAGTCAGGAAGGCCCGCTTGCGGCCGCTTCCTGAGAATTTACCGCCAAGACGCCCAGTCGCAGAGATGCCAAGAATCGAAAACGTTGGAGTTGAATGAACGCTTATTCAATTCTCCAGGTTTGAAATTCTTGGCATCTTTGTGTCTTTGCGACTCTGCGGTTAAATCTTAATGCCAATCGGCAATCGACAATTCTTAAGGCCGGGTTCTCCTGCTACTAGAATGTAATCGACCTTAAGCGGGGACAAGCCCACCTTCCTGACTGCGCATTACTTTCTTGACTAACTCCGCTAAACTCCACCCTACCGCTGCGCCATGGCTGTTTCCCCAAACACAAAACTCGGCCGCTACGAAATCAAGTCTCAGATTGGTGCGGGAGGCATGGGCGAGGTCTACCTCGCCGAAGACACGCGACTGGAACGTACCGTCGCTCTCAAGGTCCTCCCAGCTGAACTCGCCACTGATCAGCAGCGCATGCATCGCTTCGTTCAGGAGGCGAAGACTGCTTCGGCTTTGAATCACCCAAACATTCTCACGATCTATGAAATCGAAGAGATTGACTCAATCAATCTAATCGCCACCGAATTCATTGATGGCGAAACTCTGCGCGCGCGCATCCAGCGGGCAGCGATTTCTGCTAACGAAGCGCTCGACATCGCCACCCAAATCGCTTCCGCGCTCGCAGCAGCGCATGATGCGGGCATCGTTCATCGCGATCTCAAACCGGAAAACATCATGCTCCGCCGCCGCGATGGCATCGCGAAGCTCTTGGATTTCGGTATCGCCAAGCTCTCTGAACCCGAACCGCAACCGGGTTCGTCCAATATAGACACCGAAGCAAAGACCCGCGCTCAGTTGCATACGGCGCCCGGCACGGTGATGGGGACCATGGGCTACATGTCGCCCGAGCAAGCGCGTGGATTAGAGGTTGATGCACGGACGGATATTTGGAGTCTCGGCGTCGTGCTCTACGAGATGATCGCTGGTCGGGCTCCGTTCGTCGAAGCAACCGCTACGGACGTGCTCGTTGCTGTGCTACAGAAGGAAGCGCCACCACTCGCACAATTTTCCCCAGACACGCCTGAAGCCCTCGAATGGATCATCACCAAGGCGCTGCGCAAAGATAAAGAAGAGCGTTACCAGACCGCGAAAGAACTAGCGAGCGACTTGCGAAAACTCAAACAGCAGGTCGAGTTTCAAACAGAACTGGAACGCTCCGTGCTCTCTGATCACCCCGTCCCCCCATCTCCCCATCCCCCTTTCGCCGTGTCTCCCCATCTCACAGTCGCGGCCCCACCGGCAGCAACAACCGCCGAAGTAGTCGCTCGCAAAGTTCGGATATGGCTATTGCTAGTTCCCCTCATCGTCGCCGTCGCAGCGGTTGCATTCGTCTTGCTATTTCGCAAATCCGAGCAACCGGTAAGTCTCAACACGCTACCCAAAATGTCGCAGCTCACTTTCGCAGAAGGAGTCGAGCAGTATCCCGCGTGGTCCGCCGACGGCAAGCAACTCGCCTATAGCGGAGAAGTCGCCGGTATCAGAAAAATCTTTCGCAAAAATTTGGAAACAGGTGAAGAGACTCAGCTAACCAAGGGATCTAACGACGACATCCAGCCCGTCTGGTCTCCCGACGGTGAGACGCTCCTTTTTGTGCGGGCAATCCAGGCAAATCAGAAGCTTGAACCTGCCGATGTCTTCGGGACGTTTGAAGGTGGAGATATCTGGAGCGTCAACGTGCGCACGGGAAACGAATCCAAGTTGATCGACAAGGCTGTTAATCCCGCGTTTTCACCTGACGGAAAATCGATCGCGTTTGATGCCGCTTGGGTAGGAACGCATCGTATCTGGATTGCTGACAGCCAGGGACACAACGCGCAACAGTTGACATCTGACACGACGGAAGAGATGCGTCATGTGCGGCCACGCTGGTCGCCAGATGGTACCCGGATCGTCTTTCAAAACGTGGAAGGAACGAAGTTCAACGTGCGCGCAGTCGCGGTGGCGCAGCGAAAGCTCTACTGGGTGACGAACGACCTTTTCAATAATCTCAATCCAGTCTGGTCACAGTCGGGCAAGTTCATTTATTTCTCTTCAGATCGCGGCGGCGGTTACAACGTCTGGCGCGTTCAGTATTCGAGCGATGGCGTGGTTGCCAGTTCGCCGCAGCAGATCACGACTGGCGCTGGTCAGGATGTTGAACTCGCAATGTCGCCTGACGGACGGCGTCTGGCGTTGTCGATTCTGAGGCAGAACGCGGATGTGTGGCGCCTCCCAGTCTCATCGGAAACTGGTAAGCCTACCGGAGAGCCTGTCGAGTTGATAACAACAACGCGTGAGGACAGTCGCGCTTCCTGGTCGCCGGATGGGACGAAGATCGCGTTCAACTCCGACCGCAGTGGTGACATGAACATCTGGCTTTATACGTTTGGTGATGGATCGACGAAGCAATTGACGAGAGGACCGGGTGGAGATTTCCAGGGAACGTGGTCGCCCGACGGAAAATCGATCGTGTTCTTCTCTTCACGTTCGGGCAACGCAGACATTTGGCTGTTAGAGGTTGAGACATCAGCTGTGAAGCAACTGACGAGTGGGAGTGCGATCGAAATCAATCCCTTCTACTCGCCCGACGGCAAGTTGATCGCGTATCAATCCGATCAAACGGGTCGACCTGAGGTGTGGGTGATGAATGCGGATGGATCGAACGCGCGCCAACTTACGCGCGTGGGCGTGCGTGGCCATTTTCTTCGTTGGAACAAGGCGGGCGACGCGGTGATCTTTCGTTGCTCTGCGTGCGAGAAGCCGGGGTCGATGCAAGTCTCACTGGATGGCAGCGAGCCGGTAGCTCTTCCCGACGTAACTGGCGGCGCCCACATGTCGCTATCGCCAGACTACTCACTGATCATGGATGTCCTGGGGCATAAGACCTTGTGGGTCTCGCCGGTAGGTAACCCGGAACTCGAAACTCCAAACTCGGAACTGTTACTCGGAACTCGGAACTCGAAACTCGAAACTGCGGGCGCGGTGCCCGAGAAAGTGTTTGAGTTTAAGGACAAGGACGTGCGCATCGATTACCCCGTCTGGTCTCCAGATGGAAAGTGGGTTTTGTTCGACCGCTTCCGGCCGCAAGGCGGCGACATCTGGATGATCGAAAATTTCGAGTAGTCGCTGGAATAATCGCAGTCAGGAAGGCCCGCTTGCGGCCGCTGTTTCGAAAGAAACCGCCAAGCCGCCAAGAAACACCAAGAGCACCAAGGAATTTGTGAGCTTTAGAGTTAAAATACAGCCCAGACTTGCGGCCGCTAGTAATCTCAAACTTCCACTATCCCAGCATCTCGCCTTAATATTCGCCCATGCGAAGGCTAACTGCGATCGTCCTGGCGCTGGTTCTCTCCTTTTCATCAATTGCTGCGCAGGACACAAAGACCAAAGGCCAAAGCCCTAAGACCAAAGACCGCTTTTCCCTTGTCTTTACTCACGTGAATGTAATCGATGTGAGGGGCGGCCCGGTCCAGCCCGACATGACCGTGGTGATTAGCGGCAACAGCATCACCGCGCTCGGCAAAACCAAATCGGTGCGTTTGCCAAAAGGCGCTCAAGTAGTGGATGCGACGGGCAAGTTCTTGATTCCCGGTCTCTGGGACATGCATGTTCATGCTCTTTATCCCGGCCGGCCCGAGTTTTTCTTTCCGCTCATGATTGCCAATGGGGTTACCGGCGTGCGCGAGATGGCCAGCGCGTTTTCTTTTGCCGAGATCAACAGGATCCGGAACGAGATAAAAACCGGCAAGACCCTGGGACCGCGCTTCGGAGCTGTTCCCGGCAAGATTCTTGAAGGCCCAGGAATACCCGGGTTCTCAAGCCCTGAGTTCGTGATCGTCAGCAGCGCGCAGCAGGCTCGCGAAACCGTGCGATCTTACAAGCAGCAAGGCGCGGATTTCATCAAAGTTTACAACCTGCTCCCACGTGACGTTTATATCGCAATAGCTGACGAAGCCAAGCGACAAAGAATTCCTTTCGCAGGGCATGTGCCTAACGCGCTCTCGGCAGCGGAAGCTTCAGACTTGGGTCAGCGCTCGATGGAACATGCGATTGGTTTGTCCTTCGCCTGTTCGCGCAATGAAGCGGAGTTGAGAAAAGAGTTCGACGAACTGATTGCCAGTAAGAACCCGGCAACGGCCGCGCGCGTGCAGCTCGAAATCAAAGCGCTCGATAGTTATGACGAACAAAAAGCCACAGCGTTGTTTGCGCGATTCGTGCGTAACGACACCTGGCAATGCCCCACCGCAACGGTGGGCGCAGCCGCAGTGCAACCTGAAGACGCTTTAACAAACGATCCACGCCTCAAATACATCCCCCGCGCGGTGCGCGAACGTTGGCGCGATCTTTTCAAACAAAGATTTGGCGTCTCCCCTGGAGCACTTGCACAACTGCAGACAAGATTTCAAAGAAGGTTGGAGATTGTGGGAGCGATGCAGCGTGCCGGTGTTGGCATTCTCGCCGGAACAGATGCGGGTTTCGGCAATCCCTACACGTACCCAGGCTTCAGTCTGCACGAAGAACTGTCCTTACTGGTCAACGCCGGACTGACTCCAATACAGGCCCTACAGGCTGCGACTATAAACGCAGCGCGCCATCTGAAACTCGAGAAGACTCTCGGAACAGTCGAACGCGGAAAGCTTGCTGATCTGGTGTTACTGAATGCGAATCCACTTGACGACATTACCAACACCGGGCGCATCGCCGCCGTCGTCGTAAATGGCCACTACCTTTCTGAAGCTGAGCTAAAGAAGATGCTCGCGGATGTTGAAGCGGCCGCGGCTTTGCCGCCTCCCGTGCGGTAAGTCTATCGCTGCCTAGAAAGTTTGAAGATTGGTACCGCGATTCATTGAATTCAAAAAGGAGAGCACCCATGGCACTAACAGATAGTTTGGCAGGTCGAAATTTGGGAATGATCTTACTCGGCCTCTGGTTGATTCTCACGGGACTCTTACCCTTGCTGAACATGAGAGTTTCTGCGACCGTCACGACTGCGTTGGCTGTGCTTGCCATCCTTGCAGGTATCTTAATTCTGCTGAGACGCTAAACACCGCAGCGTCCGTGTCTCTCGGTCTCAGCGTCCCCGCGTCCCCGCGTCCCCGCGTCTGCGGTGACTTGACCCACACTCAGCTAGAAGCCATTCTACTGATTACTGCTAATGACTATTGACCAAGGGAGTAATACACATGAGTTGGAATCAACCATCCTGGAATCAAGCGCCGGTTGTTGCGCCGCCGCTGGCGGACGTGCGCGATGAACGTGTCGGCGCTTTTCTAAGCAAGGTCTATGGCTGGATGTTTTTCGGGTTGCTGATTACCGCAGTGACTGCGTATGGAGTGGCATCCTCGCCTGCGATAATCGAAATCATCTTCTCTAATCGGTTGGTGTTTTGGGTCCTGCTGATTGCTCAACTCGGCCTCGTCTTTTATCTGTCGGCAAGGGTTGACAAGGTAGCGCCCACGACTGCCGCCGGGCTCTTCATCTTGTACGCAACACTGACGGGTGTAACCTCGTCGGTGATCCTGCTGCTCTACACGGGCGCCTCCATTACTTCGACTTTCATAATTACGGCCGGTATGTTCGGCGCCACGGCGGTCTTCGGAACAGTTACTAAGAGAAGTCTCGCCGGTCTGGGCCAGTTTCTTTTCATGGGCCTGATCGGGCTAATACTCGCCTCGATCGTCGGACTCTTCTGGCAGAGCGGCGCATTGCAATTCGTAATTTCGGTCGTGGGCGTGTTGGTCTTTACCGGTCTCACGGCCTGGGACGCGCAACGCCTGAAGCAGATGGCTGTCGCCCTGCCAGACGGCCGCGTGGGCGCGTATGCCGTCGTCGGTGCCCTCTCACTCTACCTGGATTTCATCAACCTGTTTTTCTTTCTATTGCGATTCACCGGCGGCCGCCGCGACTAAGCGACAGCAAAAACCAAAACCAAAGAGCAAAGGCCACATTCAGCATTCATCATTCCGCATTCATCATTCGGGGGTGTCTCCCCATCTCCCCATCTCCGCGTCTCCGTGTTCCCCTTTTCCCCTATTCCCCGGTTCCCCGTGTCTTCCTAGTTGACGCCCTTCCCGCTGTGAGATACCGTGCGCCTGCCGTAAAGCAAAATCCTGTCGCGTGAAGTCCTACCGCGCAAATTCCAATTCCAATTCCAATTCCAATCTCAACCCAGAGGAGATGAAAATGAAGAAGTCACATTTAAGTAAAGGTGTTCCCTTTGTTGCCGCGCTGCTGTTGACCGCCGCAATATCCGTTGCACAACAACCGACTCAGCAGGCGCAGCAGGCAGCGCCGGCCCTTGAGCTTTATCACATCCATTTCTCTAAGGCTGCTCCGGGAAAACTGCCGCAGCTCATCGATGCTTATAAAACCGGCCCCGCTCCTGAAGCAGGCCAGCCACAAGTAACTCCGATCATCATGCGTCACCGTGAGGGAGGCGAGTGGGATTTGGTCACGATCACGCCCCTCGGCAAACAGATCACTCTGACGGCCAGCGCTCCTTCACAGGCTGTCCAGGATTACTACACAAAGTTGGGACCCCTCTCGGACTGGCACGGCGATACCTTCGCCACGGGACCAGCGTGGGCCGTTGTACAGAAGGCGCTTGTCCCGGCCAAGGACGCGCAGCCTGTTTATGTTGTGAGTGACTATAGGTCTCTGGCCGGACATCGCGCGCAACTCCGGCAGATATTGGATCGCAACGAGCAGGACACGCCGGGCCGCAGTGTGCTCTTTGCTCACGTCGAGGGTGCGCCCTGGAACTTCCTAACGGTCACGAGCTACGACTCATGGAATGCCATTGGCGCACCGCCCCCGCAACCAGCAGCAGGCACCACACCGCGACCGGAGGCGGGACTCGAGCTACGCGAGCACATGGCCGTCCACCATGACACCATTGCGGTCTACGTCTCCGGCGGCCAACCGATCCGTTAAGCATGAATGCCCATTGCGACGCGGAGACGCGGGGATTGGGAGAAACGGCGACAGAATCCCCGCGTCTCCGTGTCCCCCCATCCCCGCGTCCCCGTCCTTCGGTTCGTGATGTTTCGTGTGAATTCCTGGATCGCCTTCTAAGTTTTGGCTAAAACGATCCACTAAATCACACCAAATCTCACGAGACTGTTTAGTGTTGTTTGGTTTCCTCGTTGATTGCTCAAACCGACTCTTTCCCCGATTAGATCCTCAACTGCTGCAGTCGCCCTGCCAGACGGGCGCGTAGGGTGCGTATGCTGTCGTCGGTGCACTCTCACTCTACCTGGACTTCATCAACCTGTTTTTCTTTCTGCTGCGCTTCACCGGCGGCCGCCGCGATTAAGCGCAGCGCTTCCGGGGCCTGGGTGGTGGCAGCTGAATGATCGAGATTTCGAGTAGTCCTCTCCGCGTCTCCCCATCTTCGTCGCCGCGTCTCCGCATCCCGTCCCCGCGGGTCCGCGCCTTGCAGATTTTGCATATCATCGTTCGCTGACGTCCGCGAACTCGTATAGAATCCCGTCGCAAGAAATCAGCAGACTTCAATTCAGCAGACCCAGTCCCAGGATGACTTCGTCTCTTTCACCCGGTACAAAACTCGGCCGCTACGAAATCCGCTCAAAGATCGGAGAAGGTGGTATGGGTGAAGTGTATCTGGCCGAGGATACGCAACTGCGACGTCGGGTGGCGCTTAAGATCCTGCCGAGTGAAATTGCTGGGCATCAGGAGCGAATGTACCGCTTCATGCAAGAGGCGCAGGCGGCCGCGGCCTTGAACCATCCGAACATCGCGCACATCTATGAAATCGGCGAAACGAATGGCACACACTTCATAGCGATGGAGTTCATCGATGGCCAGACGTTGCGTGATTTCATCCACGACAAGGAAACCGATCCGGGGAAACTCCTGCGTTACTTGCGACAGGTGGCTGAAGGTCTTGCGAAAGCGCACGCGGCGGGCATCGTCCATCGCGACTTAAAACCGGATAACATCATGGTCACAAGCGATGGCTTCGCCAAGATTCTTGACTTCGGCCTCGCGAAGCTTATCGAACCACAGAGACCATTTGGTCTTAACAGCGGTCCGTCGAGTGAAGAAGCTGCTACGGCAATCCTCCCCCAACACTCTATTGCCGGGAAGATCATGGGCACTCTCGGCTACATGTCGCCCGAGCAAGCGCGCGGAAAGGTGAAGGAAATAGATCACCGCTCCGACATCTTCTCGTTTGGTTGCATCCTGTTTGAAGCGGCCACCGGGCAGCGAGCTTTTCGGGGTCTGGATGAGATCGATTCGCTACACAAGATAGTGCATGGGCCGGCGCCGCAGGTTAAGGACTTCAACCCATCGGCGCCGGATCAACTTGAGAGAATCGTGCGCAGATGTCTTGCGAAGGATCCCGACAAGCGCTATCAAGCAATCAAGGATGTCGCGATCGAGCTCGAAGAGCTGGGCCAGGAAATGCAGCTTAACTCCAGCTCGGCGGATTACACTGCACCCGTATTTTCCAACTGGCGCGCATACAGTACAGGCTCTCGCAGTGGAACGTCTCAGGTCGCTACTCGACCTCAACAGTCGGATCCCCGTGTGTCAAGAACCTCTCAGGCGTCGGGCGCTCAGTATCTGTTCACTGAGATCAAACGACACAAGGCGGTCGCGCTCCTGTTGCTGGGCGCCTTTTTCGGTTGCGTTGTCGCCCTCGCTTTCCTGCTGTCGCGTCTTACAGGGGGCCGCGAGGCGAACAAGCAAACACCGACCCTGACCGCCGCGCGTGCGCTAGAGATGAAGGTTGCCCGCCTGACGGCGAGTGGCAAAGTACAAACGGCCGCCGTTTCGCCTGACGGCAAGTTTTTGACGTACGTCGAAAGCGAAGCCAACAAGCAGAGTCTCTGGACCAAACAGATTGCCACCAACAGTAACTTGCAACTGGTCGCGCCCGCTGAATTAATTTACTCGAATCTCACTTTCACGCCCGACGGAAACTACATTTACTACGCCGCGAAAGACCAAACTGCCCAAAGCTATTCAGTTTTTCGCATACCCACGCTAGGCGGCACGCCTGCCAAAATACTGGAAGAGGGCGGTCGGGCCGTCTCGTTTTCGCCTGACGGCCGCCAGATCGCCTTTGTAAAATATGACTCCAAGGCTTCGGAATCCGCGTTAGTAATCGCCGACGCTGACGGCTCAAACCAACGAAAGCTCATCTCTCTATCTGCTCATGAATGGTTCGCAAGTGGCGGGGCTGCCTGGTCACCTGACGGAACGCACATCGCTAGTGGAGCCGGTGATGACCGTCAGGAACGACAAATGACCATGGTTGTGGTGAACATCTCCGACGGCACTCTGAAAAGGTTTGTCGCACAGCGTTGGGACAGCATCGTCCGCACAGTCTGGTTACCGGATGGCAGCGGAATCGTATTCTGCGCCAGCGACAACGGGACCGCCGCAGCTAAACAGCTCTGGCAAGTTTCCTATCCCGGCGGCGAAGCGCGGCGCATAACTCACGATTTGAATTCGTACCTGGACCTTTCGATTACAGCCGACTCTAAAACACTCGTGGCCGCCCAACGCGACTTCATGGCCGGCATCTCGATCTCGCCGGATGCGAATCCGGACAATGCGCAACAGGTGACCAGCGGCCACAATGACGGCGGCGGCGGCCTCGCCTGGACACCTGACGATCGCATCGTTTACGTCTCGACAGCGAGTGGTAACACGGAACTCTGGGTCATGAACCGGGATGGGAGCGGCCAAAAACAGTTGACGAATGACTCCTATCTGAAATATGCGCCAACGGTGTCGCCTAATGGCCGTTACGCAGTCTTCGTTTCGCAGTCAGGCGGTATTCATCTCTGGCGTGTAGATCTCGATGGCAGCAATCCGGTGCAACTCACGAATGGTAACTATGACAACAGCCCGCGAATTTCGCCTGATGGCCAATGGGTCGTTTATTCGTCTTATCGGTCGGGCAAACTAACGCTCTGGAAGGTGGCGATCGGCGGGGGCGAGCCTACGCAGTTGACTGAAGGCTTTGCAAACGAACCGGACATCTCGCCTGATGGAAAACTCGTCGCGTGTATTTCAAATGATCCAGACACCGGCAAAGGGATCATCATGCTCTTACCGTTTGCAGGGGGCGCTGCAGTCGGAACCATCGGTTTGCCTCCCACGGCTAACTGGGATGCGGGACCGCGTTGGACGCCGGATGGGCGCGCGGTGACTTTTGTCGACCGCCGTGGAGAAACAATGAACCTCTGGTTGCAGCCGTTGACAGGCGGTCCGGCCCGGCAGATAAGCAACTTTAGGCAAGGCGGCCTCGTGCACCGTGAGTGGTCAGCCGATGGCAAGCAGATAGCTATCGTGCGCGGGACCGCAACGAGCGACGCGGTGACAATTAGCAACTTTCACGACGGCCGCTAATCAACAATCGAGTGATTCTGTGAATCCGCCTACCATCAAGTCGCCCCATCTCAAAATTAAACCGCCAAGTCGCCAATCGTCCTCGATGCCAACTGTTCCGAGCGGCATAACCAAACCAAAAATCAACTGTGGCATATTCACTCTTGCAAACTTCGCCCTTGCTCCCTGGTGTTAGTCCTGTCGAGCTCTACTATCGAGAAGCCGAAGGATCGCCAAAAGCCAGCGAAGGAGCCCCACTCCTGTTTCTTCATGGGGGCTGGGGATACGAAATGTATCCTTACGACCGCCAAATTGCCGAGCTCCGCAGCGAGTATCGCTGCATCATTCCCGATCGCAGTGGCTATGGCCGCTCGACTAGACTTGTCGCAGAGTTGCCCGGAGACTTTCACTACCGCGCTGCGATTGAGACGTTGAGTATTATGAATTCGCTCGGCATTCAACGAGCGGTGCTCTGGGGACATAGCGATGGTGCAGTGATCGCCGCAATAATCGGATTTACTGCGCCGCAGCGGGTCGACGGACTTATCCTTGAAGCGATCCATTACCACGCACAAAAGCTGAGCTCTCGAGACTTCTTTGAGGCCTTGGCCTACCGGCCCGAAACGCTGAGTGCCGACCTGCGCAATCGTTTCGAACGCGTACTTGGCACTGATCACTGGCGCGGGCTCATTACCACTCACTCAAAGGCCTGGTTGCAGCTGGCCAAAAACAGCAGGGGTCCTAAAGATGATCTCTATGGCGGGAGATTACATGAAATAACAGCGCCGACTCTGATCATTCATGGCCACCGCGATCCGCGAACTGAACCAGGTGAACTCGATGACGTGAGGCGGCAACTGCCCAAAGCAGAAATGAACATCCTTGAGAAGGGATCTCACAGCCCCCACAGTGAGAGCGAAACTGCCGATCTGGTGACTTCGCTTGCGAGAAAGTTCCTGGCGAAGATATGACCCAGACCACGTCATTGACTTTTGTAAACGGCTGGCGTAGAAGCGGGGCGAACCCAGTAGTCAGTAGACAGTAGGCAGTAGTCAGAATCCCTCCCAAGGAGTCAAACCATGCCCAGTAACTTGTCTCTCCGTAAACTATGTTTACTCTTCGTTTCAATCCTAACCACTCTTGCACTGGTTTCGTGTCAGCAGGCGGCGCCGCCGACGAATTTAGCTGAGAGCACGCCTACGCCCATGGAAACGGCGCAGAAGGCGGCGCCGACGGATCTGGAACAGCTTTCGAATCGCCTTGTCACAGATGTTGCCGGTGTTAAGGAAGGTGAAATCGTTTTCATCAGCGGTAGTGTGCGCGACCTCGAGCTGTTGGAAAATTTGAATACCGACGCGCGTAAGGTTGGAGCTTTCCCAATGGTGACGCTCGGCAGCGATCGCATGTTCAAGAAGTACTACGAAGAAGTGCCTGAGAGATACGACTCGCAACCGCCGGATCTGGAACTTAAGTTGGCCACCATGCCTGCCGTTGCGATTACTATCGACACCAACGACGCAGACAACCTGACCGAAGGCATTGCGCCGGCGCGACTTGCTGCGGTGGGAAAAGCAACCGCACCCGTCGGTGACCTTTATCTGAAGCGCAACGTGAGGCGGGTGGAGATCGGAAACAACCTTTACCCTACCGCCTATCGCGCGAAACGATTCGGCATGTCGCAAGATGATCTCGCCAAGACTTTCTGGGAAGCCGTCAACACCGACTATTCAGCCATTCAGGCTACTGGCGAGAAAGTGAAGACCGAACTCTCGACCGGCAAGGAAGTGCACATCACAAATCCGAATGGCACGGACTTGAAAGTGAAGATCGAGGGGCGGCCATTTTTCGTCAGTGACGGAATCATTTCTGCGGACGACGTCAAAAAAGGTGGCCCGGCCGTCGCAGTCTACATTCCGGCTGGCGAAGTTTTCTGTTCGGCCGTTCCGGACACTGCTGAAGGTAAAGTTGTGGAGTCGCAGACTTTCTTCCGTGGCAAAGAAGTAAACAATCTCACGTTGACCTTTGTCGCAGGGAAGTTGACCGAGATGACTGGATCAGGTCCGGGCTTTGCTGATCTTAAAGCATCGTATGACGCGAATGGAGAAGGCAAGGAGTTGTTTGGCTTCGTCGACTTTGGCATCAACCCGAATCTGAAGATTTGGCCCACAAGTAAAATCGGAAACTGGGTGCAGTCGGGTATGGTGACGGTGGGGATTGGCAATAACACCTGGGCTGGAGGAGACAATAAAGTCGCCTATGGCCTGACAAACTATCTGCCAGGCAGCACTGTTACCGTGGATGGAAAGACGGTGGTGGAGAATGGGGTTCTGAAGCTGTAAGGCAGAGACGCGTGACGCGGTGACGCGGAGACGCGGTGACGCGGAGACGCGGTGACACGGAGACGCAGAGACGCCAAGGATTCATAAGGCATTGCAGTTGAATGAACTTCTTATTCAACTCCAGCTTTTGAATTTCTTGGCGTCTTGGTGTCTTTGCGGCTCGGCGGTGTCTTTTGAAAGAGCGGCCGCAAGCGGGCCTTCCTGACTGCGCTATTCCACCGGGCCGCAAGCGGCTCTTCCTGACTGAATATTTAGGATTGCCGATTGGCAATTGGCGATTGCCGATTAGCGGGGGCAGGCCCCCTTCCTAACCTAAAAACTTACTAAAGTTGAGTTCTGATCCTTTGAGGTGATTCAACTGTAAGGCTTATGAAATCCTTGGTGAACTTGGCGTTTCTTGGCGCCGTGGCGGTTTCTTTTGAAGAGCGGCCGCAAGCGGGCCTTCCTGACTGCACTATTCCCTGACTGCTGTTCCCTGAATCTTCTCATTCTTCCAGCAACCTGCCGGACAAGAGCTTTTGCCCACCGAGCGAGACGTAAAAACCGTAAGCGGCGAGGGCGAGGGCGATCACGAGCGCTACTGTGAAGTGAATCGCGTACCAGGCCGTGAGTTCCGTCGTCATCGGATAAAAAATTGAGAGGTGTGCAAAGAAGAGCGCGGCGCACAACGCCAGCAAGCCAAAGCGTTTGAGCGCGTAAACCAGCAGGAAGTTAGATAAGGCCACGAAGGGAACCATGAACCAGGTTGCGCTCGAAATGAGCGAGGTCATTATCGTGAGCAGTAACCACAATAGAACCAGAGCCAGTAGCTCGCGACGGAGCACGGCGAGAAACAGAAGGAGCAGGAAGGTTGCGACGAAGGCGAGAAACAGCGCCGCCGAAAGTTGCGTGGTAAACCTGAAGAAAAAGATATGAGTGCTGAGCATCGCACTTCCGGGATTCATCGTCAACAACGAACCTTGTCCGAATAACCGCGGTGAGAGATGCGCTAGTAGCTGCGTTAGTGACATGCACGCGCCCACAACGGCGCCAATCAGAATGTCGCGGCCGACAAGTGGGTTGCGAAAGTCACCGGCGAGCAAACGGCTCCAGGAAATGATCCATGTGGGCCAGCGTTTGCGAACGAATGGCTCAAGGGCAACGTAGAGTAGCCAGAGAAAAGTCGAGCTGAACATGGACGACGAGAGGTAGAGGAAGAAGACGTCAAACTCTCGCTCCGGCAAACCGTTGTGCGGCTCCACGAAAAGCCACTCCAGCATGCGCGACGCTAAGAACACGAGCGCAACACGCGTCGCGCCTTTGCGGTCTCCACGCCCCTGTTGCAAATTTCTCCGCGCCAACACGAAGCTACCCACGAGGGCGATGAGCGTAATCACGATCAGCATCATGATGAGGATTTTCTGCCCTTCACCTTGAGGCGGCTGCTCCTGACGCAGCGGCTGATCCCACGGGTAGATTGTTTCGAAGTAGACCGGCTTGCCCCGAAACGCCGCCGCCTCCACATGAATCTTTTCTGCTGGTTGCGCCGGATCGGATCCATCCCAGGCGGCGCGCGAGTCGTAGGCGTGCAAGGGAATCCAGGTGGATGCAACCGGCTGGAAGTTGGCTATGTCCAAACCGGCTTCACGAAAAGGAACTGACCAATCAAAATCGACGGGCTGAACACCTGGCGACTCAGTTTGAGGTTCGCGTTGCGGCGGCACGCCCATGAACCAGTGCAGCCGGCCGGACATGTCGAGATATATACTCGTCATTCCCGAGACATCGAGGGCCGGCCTGTCGACCTCGATCTCTTCCATTGTTTGAAAATATCGCGGGCTCTGACGGTACCAGAAACGATAAGGACCCGGCCCTTCACTACGCATCTTCTGCCAGCGGTTGGGCGACTGATCATTTCTTGCGAGGTAATCAAGATAGTCTCGTTTGAGAACTACTCCGTCCGCGCGGTCGAGCGGTGCGTCGGTGTAACCCAGTTTCTTGATCACGTCGGTAGCGTGCGCGCGTAGTACCTCGGGCGACTTATCCAGGGTCGTCAGGCGATAAACAGAGGTGTACTTCGTGAGCCAACAGTTCAGCGCGGTAATAAGCAGGAACGAAACGAATAGGGCTCCGGCCACCGCCGGACGAAGGATGCCTTGCATCGGGGCGGCAGCGACCATTTCCGGTGACGGTGTTTCACCTGCAGCC
Organism: Pyrinomonadaceae bacterium; assembly: GCA_035697425.1. Taxonomy (GTDB): domain Bacteria; phylum Acidobacteriota; class Blastocatellia; order Pyrinomonadales; family Pyrinomonadaceae; genus PSRF01. The sequence continues at coordinate 15,773 of DASSCX010000003.1, forward strand.
AGCGCCGCGGCTATGGGGTCGCCACCGGGAAGCGCGGCGGCGACTTGCAACGCTGATGCAGGTCGTTGTCCCGGATCGGTTTGTAGACAACGATCGATGACTCTCTCGATCAGTGGATCCAGATCTTTGACGATCGAAGTCGGCGTGGTGGGCGTCGGGTTACTGCGTCGCAGTTTTAGTAAGTCGCCCAGCGTCGGCGCATCAAATGCTCTCCTGCTGGTGAAGAGTTCGTAGAGCAAAAGACCGAGGGAATAGATGTCGCTGCGAATGGTGAAGGGCTTTCCTTCCAATTGTTCCGGAGCCATGTAGGCCGGAGTACCAGCCGCCAGCTCGTCGTTGCCAAACTCTTCTGCGAGGCCGGCGATACCAAAGTCCAAAACTCGCGCATTGCCGTCGCCATCAATCATTACGTTCGCCGGTTTCAGATCGCGATGGAGCACTCCAGCGTCGTGAGCGGCGTTGAGGCCGGCACAGATCTGCCGGGCGAGTTGCGTTGCTTTGTCAGTTGGGAGACGTCCAATGCGACGGAGCAGGGAAGAGAGTTCCTCGCCCTTGATGTACTCCATCGAAAGGAAGTGCCGGCCATCAGTTTCGCCGATGTCGTAAACGCGGCAGACGTTTTTGTGACTTACCTGGCGGGCGACGCGGACCTCGCGAAGAAAGCGCGCGAGGGCGGCGCTATTTGTATGAAGGTGTTCCGGGAGAAACTTGAGGGCGACGGGCTGACCCAGTTTGAGATCGTCGGCACGATAGACTTCGCCCATACCGCCCTTACCGAGCAAGCCGACGATGCGATAGCGCTCGCAGAGAATTGCGCCTGGGACAAAGCGCGCATTGTCGATGGAGTCGTAGGAAGTTGTTTTTGAACGAGGGGCGCGATCACTTTCAAGTCGACGAGTGGCGTCGTCTTCCAGAGATTGGTTCAGAGTCAGTCCGCAAGTGGGGCAGATACCGGAGTCGTTGCGAATTTCCGCCCCGCAGGAGGGGCAATAGATGCGGAGCGTCATTGGGGGCGGATTTTAACAAAGACTTACCGCCAAGGCGCAAAGAAACGCCAAGGACGTCAAGAATTCCTAAGGCTGCAGAGTTGAAACTAGGTCTTTGAATCACCTCCACCGATTATGAATCCTTGGCGACCTTGGCGTTTCTTTGCGGCTTGGCGGTTTCTTTTGAAACAGCGGCCGCAAGCGGGCCGAATCTCCCACTCTCCCGATCCCCGCTTCCCCGCGTCTCCGCTTTATCAGAATCGTCTCCTCGGTGGGCGGGGGAGGACAGTCGCGTTCCACTTCTTAAACTCATCACGAAGTCGGGTGAACATCGCTGGGTTCTGTTCGCGGAAGTTGGCTTGTTCACGCTCGTCGGTTGAAAGATCAAACAAATACTCATCCTCACCATCTCTCAAATACTTCCAGCGACCGTGTAAAACTGCATCTTGACGAGAGCTGCGCCAAAAAAGGAGACGCGGAGATACGGAGAGAGGGGGACGCGGAGACGCGGGGACACGGAGACGCGGAGATGCGGCGCTTATGGTCGGCATGAGATCGATGCCGTCGAGTGGGTAGTTGGGATCGGGTTTGGCGCCGGCAACGGCGAGCATTGTCGCGGTCCAGTCCATTGTGATGGCGACATCTTGAATGATACGACCCGATGCATTGCCGATTGCCGATTGGCGATTGCCGATTGGAATGTTTGACCCTGCGAAGTGTGAGCCCGGTTCTTGAAACCCGGTCGCTACTGCTCCCGGTACTGACCTCATGCCGTCACTTGACCGCGATCCGAACTCGCCGACTTTGGACATTGGACGTTGGACATTGGACATGGTCGCGGACCAGCGAACGATAGCCGGAACGCGGATGCCGCCTTCCCAAAGATCGCCTTTATCACCTCTGAACGGCCAGTTGTAAGAGAAGCGCTCACCGCCGTTGTCACTCGTGAAAATTACCAGGGTATTGCCAGTGAGTCCTGATCGATCGAGCGCTCGCAAGACTTTTCCAATACCATCATCCAAACTTTTCATCATTGCGGCGTATGTCTTCAGTGAGCCGCCAGCGGTGAAACCATCGTAGCCTTTTCCTAATGTGCGGCTCACTTCCTGATCACGCGGACCTTCCCAGGGCCAGTGCGGCGCCGTGTAATGCAAACTTAGATAGAACGGATTCGCACGTCGCTGGGAAAGGTATTCCACAGCACGCTGCGTCAGCATCTCGGTTGTGTAGCCAATGCGCTCCACAGGAACTTTCCCCTCATACAGATCGTTATCGCCGCGCATGTCTTTGTGCGTAAAGAAGTCGGCGGCGCCGCTCATGATTCCGAAGAACTCATCGAAGCCACTCTGAATTGGTCCGAAGTTCGGTAAGTAGCCGAGATGCCATTTGCCGATCAGGGATGTTTGATAACCGCTCTGCTTTAATAGCGAAGCGATCGTCGGATGCTCAGGCGGCAGGCCCAGGACCTTTGCTCTTTCACCGAGGTCTCCCTTTTCGGTCAAGGGTTCTTCGAGTCCGACGAGTGTGCGCGCCGGGTAGCGGCCGGTGATGAAAGCGCAACGGGTGGGTGTACATAAAGGTGCCGCAGAATATGCATTGGCGAAGCGAAGACCCTGAGCGGCGAGACGATCAAGGTTTGGCGTTTCGTAGTCGGGGCGGCCATAACAGCTCAGATCACCGTAGCCGAGATCATCGGCGAGGATGAAGAGAATGTTTGGACGCTTCGGCTGCGCTTGAGAAACCTTTGGCGCCGCGGCAATAGCTGTGGCGGCGAGTGCGGTAGTGATGAAGTCGCGGCGATTGATGGCCATGGCGCGGATTCTAGTTTGGCGATGGCTGTTTTTCAAACAATTAACCTCGAGGGATAGCGCAGTCAGGAAGAGCCGCTTGCGGCCGCTGTTTCGGAAAACAAATTAAGCCACAGATTCACACAAATAACACAGATCAGAATTGCTGAGTGTTCAACCAGGAATAGTGCAGTCAGGAAGAGCCGCTCGCGGCCGCTCTTGGGATCGCGGGCGTCTCGCCTGCACTGAGCGCGCTAGAATTTAACCGCAGAGTCGCAAAGACACGAAGACGCCAAGAATTTTCAAACCTGGAGAATTGAATAAAGTTTATTTAACTCTCACGTTTTTGATTCTTGGCGTCTCTGCGACTTGGCGCCTTGGCGGTTTATTCGAAACAGCGGCCGCAAGCGGCTCTTCCTGACTGCACTATTCCACCGGGCCGCAAGCCAGCCTTCCTGACTGAGCATTATCCCGCCCAAAATCAGCCCTTTCCGCCCTCCTCAAGTTTTCCTCAAGTTTTTCTCAAGTGGTCACGCCTACAGTGGCTCGCAAATGAGCTGCAATCCAAAAAGCACTGACAGACAAATGCCAAACTCCAAAGAAAAGGCCGCAACGCCAGCGCGATCGCCGGCGCACCGCAAGTCTGTGATCTGGGGGGATGCATCACGTCAAGACCCCCGGAAGAATACCCAATCTAACATCGACCAAAACGAAGACAGTTTGTCCCTTGAGGAGGATTGATCATGCCCGCTAGTTTGCGCACAAGTTTCTGGACTCGCCATTTAAGATTTTCTCTTGCTCTTATTTTCTGTCTGACCGCGCTCGGCTTGAGCGCGTTTCGCATTTCTGAAAGCGTGGACGCTTCAGGAAACCAGACGCAGTCAAAGTCAGTTGCACCAGCTGCCCAAGCCAAGGCTGCACCAAGAGCAAGTGCCGCCCTCGAGAAATTGCGACTGCGCGCCACGTCCGCAGTCGATTCACATGTTGCCGGCGAGACTGGTCACTACGACTTCGTGCGAGCAAAGAATGGCGGCATTCTCACTGGGGATAATTCTTCTGCTTCGGCGGAGCAGCGCGCACTCTCATTCCTGCACGAGCACGGTGGGCTCATCGGCATGAACGATACCGAAAAGGCTTTGGCAGCTAATACGGATGCCAGGAATGTCCGTGGCGCGAGCTCCTTCAAAGCCAGCAAGGTCTTCAAGGATGCCATCGGCAGCGAACACGTTCGGCTTATTCAAACCTACGAAGGGCTAAACGTTTTTGGTGCGCAAGTGGTCGTGCACATGAACAACCGCGGCATCACTGGGATAAGCGGCCAATTTGTACCTGAGATCAAAATCAGCACGGTCCCGGCAATCAAGGAGGCGGCGGCGCAGCGAAAGGCACTGAGCGAACCACTGGGGGGCGGTTCGCTCAGTGTCGTGCGGACGGAGTTGAGCATTTATCGCAAGGGTTTGCTCGCCGGCTATCCCGGCCAGAGCGTGCTCGCTTACAACATCGAAGTGACAGACGGACGAAATACGCGCGCGCAGATCTGGATCGATGCCATGAAAGGCACTGTACTCGATCGTATTCCGCTAACTCACGCAGCACTCAATCGCACCATCTACACACCTGATTATGATCCCGCTTTTGCGGTGCGTCACGAAGGCGATCCCTTCGTGGGTCCGCTTCCGCCGGGCACAACTGGCGCCAATCCCATCGACAATCTCTATCTGTTTGCCGGACATCAGTACAACGTCATGGCATCAGCATTTGACCATGATTCTTACGACGGTTTGGGCGCCGCGATGCATAGCGTGCTGCTAGTTAACGACCAGTGTCCCAACGCTTATTGGAATGGAGTTACCACTAACTACTGTCCCGACTTTGATGCGGACGACGTGGTGGCGCACGAATGGGGTCACGCTTACACGCAATACACTCACGGCTTGATCTATTCGTATCAGGCGGGCGGATTGAACGAAGCCTATTCAGATATCTTTGGCGAGACGGTCGACCTGCTCAACGGCGTCGACGCCGAAGGTGGCGCAAACAATAACGACTACATGCCAACCGGTCAGCGCTGGCAGGTGGGTGAAGATGTTCCTTCAATCAACGCCGAAGCCCTCGGTTTTCTGCGTGACATGTGGGAGCCGACGCATTACGGAAATCCTGATCGCGTTTCGTCACCAAATTATGATTGCGCGCCCGGTGCGGTGCACAACACTTCGGGCGTTCCCGGCCATGCCTTCGCACTGCTGGTAGACGGTACCTCCAGAAAGCCTGACGGTAAGGAAAATGGACAAGTGATCCAGGGCATTGGTCTCACTCGCGCTTTGCATATCTATTACCGCGCGATGACTGTGTATCAAACACCCGGCACCAACTTCGCCGCGCATGAACAAGCGTTGCTGGCGTCGTGCAATGATCTTATCGGACTACCACTAAATGCGTTGTCAACAGATTCGACCGCCCAGACTATTTCGGGCGAAGTGATCACGGCGGGTACTTGTCAACAGGTTTCTAAGACGATGCTGGCGGTGGAGATGAGCGCAGACATCAATGCGCGTTGTAACTATCGGCCGATCCTGGACAAGAACACGCCTACAGACTGTCCCGGCGCAACCAGTATCTTTAGTGAAGACTGGGAAACAGGAACAGATGGTTGGACGAAGACCAGCGCCGGAACATCACCGGATTGGGAAGACACCACACGCAGTCTGCGAGATTGGAGCACTGATGCAACTCTGCCAGGTGGACGGGCCGGTACTGCTGCAAAAGCGCACAACGCTCCGCTCGGCGAACCGGGTGGTGGAAGCTGCCAACCCGGCGGCGACTACTCAGGGCAATTCACGATCGAGAGTCCGACAATCACTATTCCTGCTCAAGCAGACACTCTCAAACTAAAATTCGATCACTACATGGCTTCCGAAGCGACGGTGGATGGTGGCCAGGTGGAGATCAGCGTCAACGGAGCAGCATTCCAACTTCTGCCGCAGGAGAACTACGAGTTTAATGCGCCGAACAGTGCGATGCTCGGCACTGTTGACGGCAACACAAACCCTAACGCCGGCGAGTTTGCCTGGAATGGTACGGACCAGGGAACGTTTGTAGGTTCGTGGGGCACGACCATCGCCAACCTTTCGTCCCTCACCAATCCCGGAGACACGATCAAGTTCCGTTTCAACTTTAGTCAGGACGGTTGCAACGGCATCGATGGTTGGTACGTCGACAACGTTAGCTTGTATTACTGTCCTGTCCTTGATGCGCCTGTTCTTTCATTGGGCAGCGACTATGAGAATCCTGACACTAACGGTTCGTACACACTGAACTGGACGCGGCCAGCTACCGCAGTCGGTCCAGACTTATTGCAAACGGCAACAGTGTCTTGTGCACCACTTCTTGTTGATGATGCCGAAGCTGGAACTGGCCAATGGAGCATCACCACCGACGGCACAGTTACTCCGGGTCTGGCATGGGAAGCTGTAGCGAACGAAAAACCGCAGCACACTGGCACGGTTTTCCGCGCGCGCGGCACAAATGCAGTCGCCAATCAGGCCTCGTTCCTAACGCTCAACACTCCCATCAACATTCCGGCAACCGGAACGACGTTCCTGACTTTCTCTGACTGGAATGTGAATGAGGGCGACGACGCGGTGCTGGTGGAGGTTTCCACCAACGGTACGGATTGGACCGCGGTTTATCAGGACATCCGTTCCGAACTCGCGCCGGATGGGGCAGCAGCCTTTGCTACCGAACCGTTCTTCAACCGCTCGGTGAATCTGACAGGATTCGCTGCGCAATCGATTCGGATTCGCTTCCATTATCAAATGGGCGCGGAGGATCGAGCGGGTTCGGCGCCACTCGGTTGGTACCTCGACGACATTGCCGTGAACAACGATAGCTGGAGCAATGTTGCTACGGTAGCGGGTACTTCCTATCTCGCATCAAACGTCAGCAACGGAACTCGTTGCTATCGCGTGCGCACAACTTACAACCTCGGTGGACAAACCGTGGCTGGACCGTTTAGCAACGTGGTCTCGGCGACTGTGGAACGCACAGTAGTCGAACCAATGTGTTTCGAGGATGACGATAGTCATATTAGCTACGACAGCGGCTGGCATTCGGTAAACTACGCGAGTGCAAGTGGCGGTCACTTCCGGCTGGGCACGGGCAATGACGGACAGCATGGGGCAACGCTGAACTTTGATGTGGCGAGTGGTCAGTCAGGAAAGATCACGTACCACTACTTGAAGAGTACTAAGGGCGGCACTGCGGACGTCTATCTTGATGGCACGTTCAGAGGAACCATCAATTTCAAGGGTAGCGCCGGCAAACTGCGCGAGCCGGAGAAGCAAGAGGCTTATCAGGTATCGTTCAGCGGACTGGCAGCCGGGGGCCACGTGCTGGAGCTGCGCAATATGCGCGGAGCGGTTTATGTAGACGGATTCTGCATGGAGAGCTCGAGCTCGAGCGCGCAACCAAGCTCGGGACCGGGGACAACCAGCAGCAACACTACTTCGTTGAGTCCTGGTAAGCAGTTGCTACAGAGCTTGACCCTGCCGGCGGGCACGCAGGCGATCTCGGTGGTGGCTGAGGCTAGTCCGGAATTACCAATTCAGCTTGTGCTTATTGATCCTTCCGGCGCGGTGCTGAATACAGCAAACAACTCGACGGGAATCGCGACCATCAACCGGACCGTCACTGGTTCCGGGCTTTACACGGTCAAGGTAGTAAATGTGAGTATTGGTTCGGTGAATGTCTGGACTGCAGCGACACCACACGTGCAGCGGTAGAGGGCAGGAGGCGAAGGCAGTAGGCAGAAGGCTTCTGTTGATAGCTAGCAGTCTAAGGGCGGGTTGCCCCCGCTTCTTTTGAAGAGCGGGAAGCGCCAAGGGCCCAAGGATCAAACACTGGCAAGATTGAATTAGGGCTCTGATTCAACCCAGCCAGTTAAAGATCCTTGGCGCCCTTGGCGGAACTTGGTGCCTTGGCGCTTAGTGCTCTGAATTCTTGGCTTCTTTGAAGAGCGGCGGCAAGCCGCTCTTCCTTACTGCAATTGACTTGTCTTGATCTGTGCTATCCGCGGTAATCTGTGGCTAAATGTTTTTGAAAGGTAAAGTGCTGGTTCGTGATGGTTTCGTGTTTGTTTAGTGGTTCGTGACGATTGTGATTTGGTTAAAGACGAACCACGAATTGACACGAACGGACACGAACAAGAAAAGGCAGAAATCTGCTAATGAATCCTCGGTGCGTTGGCGGTTTACTCCTTCAAGAAGGATCAGCTTTACGCTGCATGACGCTGATCCACGAAGCATTCCTCAATACCATCAGCTTCGACAGTTTCCTGCTCAAGCAGCAGCTCAACCAACCGTCCAATCGAATCCTGGCTTGACGATACGATTTCGCAGGCCTTCGCCAGTTGCGTGTTGATTATCTCGTTAACCGCTTCTTCAACCCGATCTAGCAGACTCTGGCTTATTGGGGCCGCAGAAGCTCCCCGGGGATCGCTGACGTAAATCGGTCCGAGGGGACTCATGCCAAACTCGCTTACCATACTGCGCGCGATCTCGACGGCGCGTTGAATGTCGTTCGAAGCACCCGCCGTCATCGTGTTGAGCAGAATCTGTTCGGCGGCACGTCCACCTAAGAGTACGGCGATCTGATCTTCGAGATATTCGCGCTTCTTCATTAAGCGATCGCGTTCGGGCAGCGATTGCGTGACGCCGAGGGCACGTCCGCGAGGCAGAATGGAAACTTTGTGAATCGGGTCGCCATTCTTTACCGCAAGCCCGACCGCCACGTGTCCGGCTTCGTGAACTGCCGTCGCATAGCGTTCGTCTTCGTCAACCATGAACCCATGACGTTCAGCTCCCATCAGGATCCGATCGCGCGCGTATTCGATATGCGCGCGGCCCACGGCGGGAGAGTTGTCACGCGTCGCCGCAATCGCTGCTTCATTCAGAAGGTTTGCGAGATCGGCGCCAGAGAAACCCGGAGTGCCGCGAGCCACCCAACCGAGATCCAGCTCATCATCGAGTTCTAAACGCCGTGCATGAACGTTCAAAACCGCTTCGCGTCCGCGAGCGTCAGGCAGGTTCACGGCGATTTCGCGATCGAAACGACCAGGACGCGTGAGGGCGCGATCCAAAACGTCCGGCCGGTTAGTCGAGCCCATCACCACGATGCTCGAACTTTGATCAAAGCCATCCATTTCAATCAACAGTTGATTGAGCGTTTGATCTTGATCGGCCGTGGCCGAGTCGTTACCGCGACCACGTTGTCGTCCTAAAGCATCAATCTCGTCGATGAAGATAATGCAGGGCGATTGCTTCTTGCCCTCGGCAAAGAGGCGGCGTACACGGGCCGCGCCTACGCCGGCAAACTTTTCCTGGAAGCTGGAACCAGAGGCGAGCAAAAAGGGCACGCCCGCTTCGCCCGCTGCCGCGCGCGCTAAGAGGGTTTTGCCTGTTCCCGGTGGGCCATAAAGCAGAATTCCTCGCGGGGCGCGTCCGCCCAGCCGGCCAAAGCGCGCGGGGTTGCGCAGGAAGTCAATCGTCTCAGCTAACTCTGAAGTGG
>DASSCX010000004.1:0-2032 GCA_035697425.1 Pyrinomonadaceae bacterium
ATGCGCGCAAACAAGGCGCAGTGGGCATTATCATTGTGCCGGGCTTTCAGTTTCTGGCTAACTGGCAACGCAACTTCAATCGCATTACTGAAGGCGGCGCAACATCAGTAGAAAAGTTTCAGCCTTCGGCTGGCGCTACACCGTTACCCACAATCATCGCTGCGCCGCGACTGGCTAATTTGATTTTCCAGAATGAAAAGCAAAACGGAACTGCCTTGTTCGATGCCGCTGGAAGTAACACTCTGCCTGCGTCCTTCGAACTCAATCCGGAAAAGAAGATCGGCATGAAGATTGTCGGCAAACACAATCAGCTTTCGACGCAGAATGTTGTGGCGGTGTTTGAAGGCAGCGATCCCGTACTGAAAAATGAGTACGTGGCGGTTGGCGCCCACTATGATCACGTGGGCATCGGAATTCCAGTGAACGGAGACGCGATCTACAACGGCGCAGATGACGATGGCTCGGGCACAACGGCAGTCCTGGCCATGGCTGAGGCTTTAGCGAAGGCGCCCACGAAACCCAAACGCTCGGTAATTTTTATCTGGCATGCTGGTGAAGAGAAAGGTTTGTGGGGCTCGCGCTATTTCGTGGAGAACCCCACCGTGCCGCTCGACAAGATTGTGACGCAGCTTAACATCGATATGATCGGGCGAAGCAAAAAGGCGGGTGACACCAACCCGCGTAACAAAGAATTGTCTGGTCCCGACGAGATTTACGTTATCGGTTCCAAGATGATGAGTACTGAGCTGGGAGCGTTGAGTGAGGCTGTTAATAAGGATTATTTGAATCTGTCTTTCAACTACCGTTATGACGATCCCAAAGATCCGAATCGTTTCTTCTTCCGCAGCGATCATTTCAACTACGCGCGCAACGGCATTCCCATCATTTTCTATTTTGACGGCGAGCATGAGGACTATCACCGTCCGGGCGACTCGCCCGACAAGATCGATTACGAGAAGATGCAGAAAGTGACACGCACCATTTACATGATGTTGTGGGAACTCGCGAATCGTCCCGCACGTCCCGCGGTTGATAAGCAATTGCCGAAGGAGCTGGCTGGAAACTAGGAAGGAGAATATTTCTCGCGGGAGCGCGCGGCAGTTAGCTGGCGATAAGCCTCAGCCCGCGTCAAGCCTAATTGCTTGGCTGCCTTTTTCAAGGCGGCGCGCGGCTCTAGACCTTCAGCTTCAAATCCGGCTACCAGCGCTGAGACGTTGGGGCCGGATTTGTCTTCCTCCCCAGCTATTTTGGTCCGATCGATTATCAACACCATCTCACCGCGAGGTTCGCTCTCGCCCTTTTCAAATTTGAGTGCCAGTTCACTTAAACGCCCCCGCAGAATCTCTTCGTGAAGCTTCGTCAACTCCCGGGCGACGACGGCCTCACGTTCGCCGAGGATCGCTCGCGCGTCTTTAATAGCTTCGATGATGCGGTGCGGCGCTTCATAGAAAACCAGCGTCGTCTTAATCGCTGACAAGTCTGCAAGTCTTTGGCGGCGAGCGGTCGAGCGGGCCGGCAGGAAGCCACCGAAGAAGAACTCATCGCTCGGCAGACCTGAGGCGACGAGGGCAGCAACTACGGCCGTCGCTCCGGGGACCGGGACCACCGGAATGTTTTCAGCAAGTGCGAGGCTGACAACACGGAAACCCGGATCGCTGATGGCGGGAGTGCCGGCATCGGAAACGACCGCTATGTCAGCTCCTGTCTTGAGTAGTTCGATCAGTTTGACGGCCTGTTCGCGTTCGTTGTGTTCGTGATAACTGACGGTTTTGGTTTTGATGCCGTAGTGGTTGAGTAACTTGCGTGTATGGCGCGTGTCTTCACAGGCGATCAAGGAAACCTCGTTCAGGATTCGAGTGGCGCGGTGGGTAAAGTCTTCAAGATTTCCGATCGGAGTAGCGACAACATAGAGCGTTCCAGGCATGCTCCGTATTCTGCACTAGCCGTCGTGCGCAACAAAACGAAACCGCCAAGACGTCAGGATGATGCGCAGTCAGGAAGGGCGGCTTGCCTCCGCCGATTGGAAGCCACT
>DASSCX010000005.1:0-8257 GCA_035697425.1 Pyrinomonadaceae bacterium
CGGCGTTACCGCCGCGGTCTTTGGATCACCAGGCATCGTTCCGCGCATCGTCAGCGTGATTCCTGTCGGTTGCGGCATCTTTAATAATGATGCCAGTCGCTGTCATGTCGTGACGGGTGGTCTTGATATCGGTTCACTTACCGGCGCGACTGGACAATATGTTCCTTTTAGTAGTCCGACAGGCGGGAGCTTCGACGGTATTCCGGACATCCAACTGGTTCAGCTGGCCGATCCTGACGTCACACGTGGTCTACAAATCGCTCCTCGTTTTGATTTCAACCTGGGAGCAAATCAAATCGCACTGAGCCTGTACCGTACGCACCTGGAGAATGAAAACACCGACGTCGGTGCGGCCAGTCGTCCACTCGCCGACCTAAACTTCAAGCCGGTGAACTCCGCGGCGACGCTCAGCTTTAATCGCATCATCAACAGCAGTACCTTCAATGAAGCGCGGTTTAACTTCACGCGTTTCTCTGCTAACCAAGTCGAGTCGTCGTCGGACACCAATTTCGGGATTCCGCGGATCGAGGTGGAGGGCTTACCGTTACCCGGAGGTGAGCGGATCAGGTTCGGCGCTGAACGCGCAGAAACAACTCCCGGAATCTTCGCTCAGAATACTTTTGAGATCAGCGACACGCTGAGCAAGATTTTCGGAAATCACGCATTGAAGATTGGCGGCCTATTTCGACGCGAGCAAGACAACAATAGCTTGGTCGGAGGGGCCCGTCCGAAATACTCGTTCAGCGGTTTATTTAATCTCGCTAACGATACCCCTATTTTTGAAGAGGTTAATACCGATCCTCGCACAGGTGGACCAGCGGACGCACAACGCTACTTCCGCACAGACGACTACGCCGTATTTGTACAGGATGATTGGAAGGTGCGGCCGAACCTCACGCTCAATATAGGTCTGCGCTACGAATACTTCACCCCTCTAAAAGAGAAAGAGGGACGTCTCCCAGTACTTCGCTTCGGCTCCCAGGGTCTACAGAACTCTCACATTGAAATTGTCGATCAGTTCTTCGAACCGGATCGCAATAATTTTGGTCCACGGTTTGGCTTTGCTTACAGCCCCAACTTTGGTGATTCTCTGCATGGGTTGTTCAGGGACAATCGCGCGGTCATTCGCGGCGGCGCCGGCATCCAGTACAACCGTATTCCCAACGTCCTTTTCGCTAACTCGCGCGGCAATCCGCCATTCTTTGCGCGCAACAACATCTGTTGCGGCACTGCGGGTCCCCCCGCAGATGGCTTCGGCACGCCATTCGTTGACGGCCGAATTCTCTACGCACTCGGATCAAGCAGTTCACCATTCAGCTATCCCGTCAATCCACTTCTGGGGACCGGTATCGATCCGGTTTCAGGTGGTGTGATTAACAACGAGGTTGAGATCTATGGCAGCGCCACCGAGGTCCCGAATTCTTACGTTTACACTTATTCACTGGAGATGCAGTATGAGTTGCCGCTCAAGATGGTTGGCACAGTGGGCTACCAGGGAAGTTCGGCTCACAAATTGATTCGCATCGTGAACCAGAATTTTATGTTCCCGCGCAGTCCGCGATTCAATCCGGTCTACTTCATCCAACCTGATGTTAACTCAAATTTCAACGCCCTCAACGCTCGGTTAGAACGTCGACTCTCGAGCGGCTTGCAACTAAACATGAACTATCGTTGGAGCAAGAGCATCGACACACTTTCTTATGAAGGTCCGGGCGGTGGCACTAACCAAACCAACCCCGGTGACCTTGCTTCCGAACGTGGGCCTTCAGATTTTGACGTCAGGCATAGTTTCAATTTTTCTGGACTCTATGAATTGCCGTTCTACCGCCACCGCCGCGACACGCTGGGAAAGGTGCTGGGCGGGTTCCAACTCACCGGCATTGTTACTGCCAACACCGGCTATCCGTTCACACCTAAGTTTTTCGAAGCAATCAGACAGCCAAGCGGCGAGTTCTTCGGACCAATCCGACCAACTGGTTACTTTGGGGGAGCCCTAGACGATACTAACAACGAGGCATTCCTCCGTCCCGGTGGCAATTTTCCGGGCGGCGGTGCTCAATATTTCCCGCTCACTCCGGGTCCTCCGGGCATTGGCCGTAACTCATTCCGTGGGCCACGCTACTTCTCAGTGGATATGAGTGTCATTAAGAATACTGGCTTGCCGGGATTCTTAGGTGAGGAGGCAAATTTGGAGTTGCGCGCCAATTTCTTCAACATCTTCAACCAACTGAACCTGCAACCGATTCGCTTCTTTGACGACGGAGCGATTATTACCAGTCCCAATTTCGGCCGCTCCACGCGCGGCTTATCCGGACGCGTCGTGGAGTTCCAGGCCCGTTTTCGATTCTAAGTAAATCGCTCAGGTTCGCGAATGGATAGATCGGCAAAGCGATCCATCCATTCGCGTTCTCATTTCACCTCATGGCTGTTGAGGGAAACTTGTCGACGATGAACGGGGAACGTATTCGTCCTGCTCAGTCTCTCCTGCTTTCTCGCGAAGCTTGCGTTGCTCGTCCAGTTTTCTAAAAACCACCATTTCGCGGTCGGCATCGTCCTTTCGCTTGAGTCGTACAAAGGCCAGGAACAACTGGTAATGAACATCGGGATTATTCGGTTTCAGCAGTCCGGCCCGCTCAAGCAAAGGAATCGCCTCTCCATAGCGACGCATTTTGACGAGTAACCGACCCAGGTCGTAATGAGCGTAGAAATGTTTGTCGCCCAGCTTGATAGCCCGGTGCAGCAACATTTCCGCTTCCGCATAACGTGCTCGCTCACCGACGATGAAACCAAGTTGAGCCAGTGCGTCCGTGTTGTTCGGCTGTAATCTGACAGTTTTGCGGAAGGCAACTTCAGCTTCTTCATAAGAGCCGCGGCCGCGAGCCGCGATCCCCACAAAATAGTGAGCCTCCGGACGACTAGGAAAACGCAGCGCGGCACTTTGAAAGATGCCGAGCGCTTTGTCGTATTGCCTCAGCAGCAAGTAAGCACCGCCAAGCCGGACATGGTAGGCGAACTTCGCAGGATCCTGAGTCAGGGCTCGCTCATAAAACCACGCCGCGCGTTGATAAGAACGCTCCCTTCTCAATTCTTCGCCGATCATGAAATTAGCTTCAGCGAAGTCGGAACGCAGGCCGATCGCTCGTTGCCAGAAATCTATCGCCTCTTCGCTTTGACCGCGGGCGGAGGCAATCAGTCCAAGCTTGTAGAGAGGCTCCGGGGCTGTCGGGTTAAGCGAATTGGCTTCGGTAAAAACTACTATCGCCTCGTCGAAGCGTTTGACATGAGAGAGCTCATCGCCAAATGCAACGAGCACTTCCGCGCTGTGAGGTTGCAACGCATTCGCTTGCTCCAAAAGCTGAACCGCCCGAAGGTGGTCTCCCTTTGATGCATAGAGCAGTCCCAAATTGAAAGTGGCCTGCGGATGTTGAGGGGCAGCGCGCAATACTTCCTCAAGGGATTGAATAGCCTCTTTGGTTCGACCCGTACGCGCCAGCAGCACCCCAAGATTAGCGCGTGACGTAATTGATCGAGGGTTTAGCCGCAAGGCCTCGCGAAATTCTTTTTCCGCGGCCGGTGCCTGTCCCTTCTGATCCAAAATGATGCCCAACAAATTGTGGGCGTCCGAGTTTGCTGGCGCGCTCTCAATGGCGCTTCGCACCAACGGTTCCGCGTCGCGCAAATTGCCTGATTTCAAGAGCGCCAGCGCTTGGGCTAACAGAGAACCAACCTGCTCGCTTGATGCGGTGCCCCTATTACGCACGGGTGAAGTTTGCAGTTTCGGCTGAGCTGCAGTTCTGATGGCAACGGGTAGAAACGCAAAGATGAGCAGTGACGCCAGGAACAACCCGGCCGCTCGCGCGCGGCGTGGAATATCAGAAGAATCGAACATCGAAGTGCGCGAAGTGTAATATAGTGACCTATTCCCCCGCAGCAAAAATCGGCTCGGTTACGGTCAAGTTAACAAGGTCTGCAAACCTCGAAGGAGTTTCTGCCATGCGGTCTGTGAAGCTGGCTGGTTTGATACTAGCTTTCTTCCTCTGTCTCTCACTACTTCCCATCAGTCAAGCGCACGCGCCTCAGGGGGACGTCGAGGAAAAAATAAGCGACATGCTGTCGCGCATGAGCCTTGAAGAAAAACTCGGGCAGTTGCAGCAACTCGATGGCGAGGCCAATGGCAACTTCCGACCCGAGCACCGCGATCTGGTACGCAAAGGATTGCTTGGTTCAACTCTGAATGTGCGCGGCGTCACAAGAACAAACGAGCTGCAACGGATAGCGATTGAAGGTTCGCGCTTAAAGATTCCCTTACTCTTCGGTTTCGACGTGATTCACGGCTACCGCACTATCTTTCCGATTCCCCTTGGCGAAACAGCCACGTGGGATCCGGCGGCAGTTCAGCGCAACGCCGCCATTGCGGCCAGGGAGGCGCGAGCGTCCGGA
This sequence comes from Pyrinomonadaceae bacterium, assembly GCA_035697425.1. Taxonomy (GTDB): domain Bacteria; phylum Acidobacteriota; class Blastocatellia; order Pyrinomonadales; family Pyrinomonadaceae; genus PSRF01. The sequence continues at coordinate 4,441 of DASSCX010000005.1, forward strand.
GTTCATTGGACATTCGCTCCGATGGTTGACATTGCCCGCGATGCACGCTGGGGAAGAATTGCAGAGGGGTCGGGAGAAGATCCGTTCCTTGGAGCGGCGATGGCTCGCGCCCGCGTCTTGGGATTTCAGGGCAATAACTACAGCGCCGCCGACAAGGTGGTTGCATGCGCCAAGCACTGGGTTGCCTATGGCGCTGCTGAAGGCGGACGCGATTACAACACGACGGATCTCTCAGAAAGAACACTGCGTGAAGTTTACTTTCCACCTTTTAGAGCTGCTCTCGATGCCGGCGTCGGGACATTCATGAGCGCCTTCAATGACTTGAACGGGGTACCAACTTCCGCAAATCCAATCACGCTGACTCAGGTATTGAGAGGAGAATGGAAATTTGACGGCATCGTGGTAAGCGATTACGAATCCGTCAAAGAACTCATCAACCACGGACTCGCTGACAACGAGCAGGAAGCAGCTGCGGCTGGTCTGAATGCAGGGGTAGACATGGAGATGGTGAGCCGCCTTTACAACAAGCATGGTGCGGACCTGCTCAGGGAACGAAAACTCTCCATGACGAATATTGACGAAGCAGTGCGCCGCGTTCTGCGCATCAAGTTCAGACTCGGGCTCTTTGAAAAGCCTTACGCGGACGAAGCGAGAGAGAGAGTTTCGATCCTTACTCCAGAACATCTCGCGGCCGCGCGCGAAAGTGCGGCTCGCTCACTGGTGCTGCTAAAGAACGAAGGCAATGTGCTGCCGTTGAGCAAGACTCTGAAGGCAATTGCAGTGGTTGGCCCGCTGGCAGATAGCCAGAAGGACGTAATTGGCTCATGGACGGGCGACGGCAAAGCGGAGGATGCAGTCACGCTGCTTGCCGGTCTGAAGTCGAAAGTATCGCCGCAGACGACCGTAAACTATGCGAAGGGCTGCGAAATCAACGACGACTCGACTGCCGGGTTTGCTGAAGCCACTCGCATCGCTCGCGAATCTGACGTTGTGATCGTTGCCGTGGGTGAGTCTGCGGAAATGAGCGGTGAAGCGGCGTCGCGAAGTTCATTGGATCTCCCCGGTCGTCAGTTGGATCTGGTAAAGGCCATTCAGGCTACCGGAAAACCTGTCGTGGTTGTACTGATGAATGGACGGCCGTTGAGCATTAACTGGATCGCCGACAATGTTCCTGCGATTCTGGAAACGTGGTTTGCCGGCACACAGGCCGGTAATGCTATTGCCGATGTCTTGTTTGGTGACGTGAATGCGGGCGGGAAATTGCCCGTAACGTTCCCCCGCTCGGTAGGACAGGTGCCGCTTTACTACAACCACAAGAACACCGGCCGGCCACCAGATGCAAATAACAAGTACACGTCCAAGTATCTTGACGTGCCGTGGACGCCATTATTCCCCTTCGGTTATGGACTCAGTTACACGCAGTTCAAGTTCACGAACCTGCAACTAGGCGCTCCACGAATTAGGCCCGACGGAAGCTTGACTGTGACAGTGGAGTTGGAGAATACAGGCCAACGTACGGGCGACGAAGTGGTACAGCTTTACATCCACGATGTGGCAGCAAGCGTCACGCGGCCAGTAAAAGAGCTAAAAGGATTTCAACGCATCACTCTGCAACCTGGGGAGAAAAAGCGCGTCGAATTCAAACTTACCGCGCGCGAACTCGGCTTCTATAACCGCGCAATGAGATTCATGGTGGAGCCGGGAGAATTCAGGGTGATGGTGGGACCAAATTCAGAGGAGCTGCTCGACGCAAAGTTGGACGTAACAGCGCGATGAGGCAGCGTTGTGGTTCCCTGAGGCTTTTGCCCAAAAGTCGAACTAGCATCGATTCGGCTTCGCCGCCGGATGTGGGGCGCGGCTGCGCCGCGCCTGAAAGCGCTAAATTAATTGGGGCTGTGCCCCACGTTTGGATCTCGGTTCTCTGATAATTCGAAGGGCAGAGCCCGTACGAAGGGCATAGCCCGAATTTCTTATCTGACTCCATGGCGCGGCAGAGCCGGCGCCCCACATCCGGCGGCAAAGCCGAACGGTCACACTCAATCTGAGTTTTGAGGCAAAGCTGTTTCATGAGTTGGCGTTTGAGCACAAGCTTACGTTTGCCGATCACTAGTCAGTGACCATGAAATCAGTAAGACACTCTTCATTCTTGGCTTTTCGATCGGTCTGCGCCGTCCTGCTGCTCTTATCCTCCTGCTCTTCGGTTTTCACCACCTTAACTTCCGCAGGGACCACTCCTAACTTCCAACCTGGGGCGCCCACGGAGGGACGCCCCTACCAGAGTTCTCAGGGTGCCCATAATCTCTCTCGCCAAGACGAGCTCTTCATTGAAGACCTCGAGCGCCGTTCCTTTCAATACTTTTGGGAACAAGCTGATCCTCAAACCGGACTCGTCCCCGACCGCGCGCGAATGGATCGTGCACCATTGGACGAGAATCACCAGAACGTTGCGAGCATCGCGGCTACAGGCTTTGGCTTGACCGCTCTTTGCATCGCCGCCGAGCGGGAATGGATAACTTCGCAAAAGGCCCGCGAACGCACGCGTAACACGCTTCGCTTTTTTGCCGATCGGGCTTTTCAAGAGCGGGGTTGGTTCTATCACTGGCTGGACGCGAAGACCGGCGAGCGAAGATGGAATAGCGAAGTCTCCTCCATTGATACCGCCCTCTTGCTGGCAGGGGTGCTAACAGCGCGTCAGTATTTTCGCGCCGATCGCGAAATCGTTAACCTCGCCAACAGGATCTACAACCGAGTTGACTTCAAATGGATGCTCAATGGAGATCCTTTTTTGCTTTCGCATGGCTGGAAACCCGAGACAGGTTTTCTAAAACCGCGCTGGGATACATACAGCGAAGACACAATTCTTTATTTGCTGGCGATCGGTTCGCCGACTCACCCGATCTCGCCCGCGTCGTGGTATGCCATCTGGCGTGATCGTTATCGTTACGAAGGTCATGGCTATTTCACAACGATCGGTGTGCCCATATTCATGCATCAGTACTCGCATGCCTGGATCGATTATCGTAACCGGCGTGAGGTCAAAGGTGATCGCATCGACTACTTTGAGAATTCAATCAGCGCCACCCGTGCCCATCGGGCTTTCTGTATCAATCTCTCAGGAGAGTTTCGAGAGTTTGGACCAAACGTGTGGGGCATAACGGCCTCGGATAGTGCCAAAGGCTATCTCGCGTGGGGCGGGCCACCGCGCGATCCGGCAATTGACGGCACCCTTGTGCCTTCCGCTGCGGGCGGTTCGTTAATGTTGACACCAGAAATCGCGGTTGCAGCTTTGCGCACTATGCGCGAAAAGTATGGTGATCCAATTTATGGAGTCTATGGGTTTGTTGATGCCTTCAATCCTCACACCGGCTGGATCGACAGCGATGTAATCGGCATCAATGTTGGCATCATCTTGCTGAGTGCTGAGAACATGCGCACCGGCAACGTTTGGCAATGGTTTATGCGAAATCGCGAGATCCCTCAAGCCATGACAAAGATTGGACTGCTTAAATACAGCAACCCCACCCGCATCGCACAACCCCAACGCCGGAAAGCGGCTTGATCCATTGCCGATTGGCGATTGGCAAATAAGTCCAATGTCTAAAGTCCAAGTCCAATGTCCAACCTCCGCGACGCAAACACTCGCTAGCTTGTTCGCACAATATTTCGATTAAGTTTTCCAGCGGACTTTGGACATTGGACTTTGGACTTAATCGGCAATCGAAAGTCACAAATCGCTAACTCCTTCCCTTGTCTCTTTCTTAATTGTCATTGTATCTTTCAGACTACGCAGTTCGGATTAATCATGAGAGTTCAAAGC
>DASSCX010000006.1:0-4582 GCA_035697425.1 Pyrinomonadaceae bacterium
TTGAAAGAATTCGTGCCATGTCAATCGATCGCATTATCCAAGGTTGGAAGGAAGTCAGAGCCGGCCTGATTGAAGAAGTGTCCCAGATTCCGGCCGACCAATTCTCGTTTCGTCCTACGCCGGAGATGCGTAGTGTTAGCGAACTTGTACAACACACTATAGAGACTCAAAAGACGCTCGTCGGTGAAGCAACGCGTCATGAGACAAACCTGATGCGTCAAACGCTTGACGATCATGCGAAGGAGTTTGCGCCCGAGGTCGCTGGCGTTACCGACAAAAACGCGTTGCTCGAACTATTGCGCAGCAGCATGGAAACCTCGGAGGCTTCAATCAGGGCCGCGGGGGATACGCTGAACGAAACTGGACGCGGCTTAGGCGGAAGAGAGTTGCGGAAGATCGAACTAGTGTCTTTCGCGATTTCGCACGAGATGTATCATCGCGGTCAGCTCACGGTTTATGAACGGCTGTTGAAGGTCGAACCCGCTTTGACAAAGCGTTTCCGGGCGATGACGGCTCGAGCCGGCGCCCATAAAACTCCCCAAAATGCCCCCTAGCTTCATCAAATTTCACGGCTTCGGAAACGACTACATCGTGATCGAAGCTAAAGATCTGGCGGATGTTGGTGCGCTCGGCGACTTTGCGCGTCGCATTTGCGATCGGCATTACGGCGCCGGTGCCGATGGCATCGCCGTGGTAAGTCCTTCTGAAACTAATGATGCCGACTTCCATGTGCGCATTTTCAACCCGGACGGAAGCGAAGCTAACCTTTCGGGAAACGGTACCAGGTGTGCGGCGTCTTACCTTTATTACCAGAAACTCTGGTCCGCTGCCGAAGTGCGGTTGAGCACTCGTTCCGGTGTTAAGCGATACGTCTTGCGCGAACAGGACGATCGTGGCCGATATGTCTTCGATTCTGAATTGGGTCAACCGAAATTCGATTCGGCCTCGATCCCAATGCTGACTGAGCCGTCACTGGAAAAGGTCGTCGATTACGCGTTGCAAGTGAATGGCGACGAATTTCAAGTCACGGCGCTGCAGATGGGAAACCCAAACTGCTGCATCTTTGTGAAAGACTTTGATGGACTGGATTGGCGGCGGATCGGCAAGACTTTAGAGAACCATAAACAGTTTCCCGATCGCACCAACGTGGTTTTTGTTCGCGTCGACAGTCCGCAAGTAATTTCACTGCGGATCTGGGAGCGCGGTGTCGGCGAGACCAATGCGTCAGGCACTTGTTCATGCGCCGCAGCGGTTGCCGCCATGGTCAAGAAAGAAACAGAACGCACGGTGCAGGTACTGATGCCCGGCGGTGAGGCAAGAATTCAGTGGCGGGCCGATGGCGAGGTTGTCATTACCGGCTTCGCTGAAGTAATTTATGTCGGCAAATGGTTGATTAGTTAGTTCCCTTGATTCCCGGTAGAATGCGTAACGCCTCCTCCACGTAAGGAAGGCAGGTACCCCCGATGCACTCTCCTCCCAGATCCACACTCGTCCTTAGACTCGTTCTTTGCCTGATTTCAGGTTCCTTCTTCGCGCTTGCACTCAGCAGTTGCGGCGGCACTCTGGTCGCTGAAACTGTGGCCGAGCCGGTTGTCTCTCATTCTGCGCCACTTCCGCGGAGCGTGCCGGTGTGGCTCGGCAATACATCGCGAAACTTTTACGGAACCGGTCCATGGGCCGATCGTCCTCTCGATGTGAAGTGGTCATTTGAAACTAAGTTAACTCCCGGCCGTCTGCACAAGGACGGTTGGGGAGGTTCAAGTTGGCCGGGCCAGCCCACCGTGGTCGGCAATAGAGTCTACTTCGGTTCCGCCGACAGTTACCTTTACTGCCTCGATCGAGAAACGGGTAATCTGATTTGGAGTTTCAAGACCAACGACAGTTTGAAAGCGTCACCGACCGTAATCGGAGATCGCGTCATTGCCAGTGGCCTGGATCACTTCATCTATTGTCTGAATGCGAACGATGGTTCTCTGATCTGGAAATTCAAGACGGATTTCGAGGTGGATTGTTCGGCGGCGGTGATTGATGGCCGCGTCTACTTTGGCAGCGAAGACGGACATTTCTATTCATTGAACCTCGAGGACGGCGCACTCATATACAAAACCGAGCGGCTTGGATCCGTCGAAGGAAGTTTTACGGTTGATCATCACCGGATCTACCTCGGCACTGAGCAGGGCGATCTCTACTGTCTTGACCTGGCGGACGGAACCACGGTTTGGAAGTCGCGCATCGGAGCGGATTCCAACTCAACTCCCGCAGTTGCCGGCGGACGAGTTTACACGGCCGCAGAAGATGGATTTGTTTATGCGTTCAATCAAAAGACAGGCGAGCCGGTGTGGAAGTTTAAAGCCGACGGTGGCCTCAGCAAGAATTTCAAAGAACGCAGCGGCTTTTGGGCCAGTCCGATAGTTCACGATAATCGCATCTACATTGGTTCGAACAACGGCTACATGTATTGCCTCACTTCGGAAAAAGGCGAGCTCGTTTGGCAGCACCTGGTGCGCGCGCCGATCTGGGGGACTTCGCCGGTAGTCGACGGTCGCGTCGTCTTCGGCGATAAAGCTGGGTGGATGTACCAGTTATCAGCGAAGAACGGCGAGCGGCTGTGGGAGTTGAAGATTGGTGAGAATATCAATGCGACCCCCGCGATCCTTGACGGCCACGTTTATATCGGGGCGTTCAATGGAAAGCTTTTCGCTCTCGGACCTGCGAAAGCAGAACCTCAATCTCTTACGACGGACAAAGAACCCGAAATAAAGCAATAAGACGGGGAAGGGGGAAAGGGTAAGGGTTAAGCGAGCTACGTATTACTCTTCCCCAGTACCCTTTCCCCTTTCCCCTGGCCGCTTTACCCATTCCCCATTCCCCTTTACCCTTCCCCACATGCTGATTTACCTCGTCGACAACACCATCGATGGCCAGGGCGCGAGCCCTCGGGAACTACGGGCCGCACTTGGGCGCGTCTGTGACGGTTGCGAAATACTGACCGAGCCGTTTCACGCTACGTCGATGGCGCGGATCGATTCGCTGGATCCGTCACACATCATCCTCAGTGGCCAAAGTCATCCGTGGGATCAGTACTCACCTGAATCCCTGGCCGGCGTCTTTGAAGTCATCAGGAATGCGAAGCAACCGGTGCTCGGGGTTTGTGGCGGCCACCAGCAGATTGCGCTCGCCTACGGAGCCGAGGTTGATCTGATGGAGCGGCTGCTTCCGGGGGAAGGTTATGAGGGGGCGAAGCGCGAACGAGGCTTCTTGCCCGTTGAGGCGGACGGCGAGGGAATCTTCAACGGCCTCCCGGCTTCGGTAACGGTCTGGCATTCTCACTGCGATGAAGTGAAGTCCGTACCCGAAGGTTTCCACGTGACCGCTTCCAACGAGACTTGTCCCATCCAGGCGATGCAGCACGATAACCGGCCGGTTTTTGGTGTGCAATTTCACCCTGAACTGTTTGACGAAGAGCACCCGGAGGGGCGCCAAATTCTGAAAAACTTCCTTGCGACTTCCACAAAATGACCCCCGCCAGCGTTTTTTTTGCCTCCCGTTAACTCCTAATATTTCAATATTTGCGCCAAAAACTGTGGTTTGGCGCCTATTTGAGGCGGCTTGCCGCCTTGGACGGGTCCTAGCCCCTGTGCTAGCCTCCTAGGCCGAACAAGCGGGTCCTTCGCTTGTTCTTTCTTTTTGGACGTCAATTTTTGTTTTCCAGCGCATGCATCAAGGATGCAAGCCCCCAACTCCGGCTGACGTGGTTCCCAACTCCTTGGGCCGGGGGTCGAGTCTTAGGAAAGAACAGACTCGCGCAGCGTGCGGAAGACCTATTTACTAACATCGGACAGGAGACCCGACAGCATGAAAGCAATCTTTGGTAGGGGCGCGATAGTCGCGTCTATCCTCTTCCTGGGTCTGGTGGCTTTTTCCGCCGAGACCTCAATCGCAGAAACTCTCTTCTCACCGTTTCAATCCCAACAATCAAAACCGGCAAAACAGGTCGACACGGCAATACACGAAGCTGCAATGTCCATGTCGAAGTCGCTCGCGGAACCGAAAGCAATGGGTCCGGCAGCTCAGTATGTGGCGACCGCTTATAGCTTGCGGGGGCGAACTGCCAGTGGGCGCATGGTGAGCAAAGGTTTGATCGCTGCGGATCCGCGCCTACTGCCCCTCGGCGCACGCGTACGACTGGAAACCGGCGGGTACAGCGGTGAGTACCTGGTGGCTGACACCGGCAGACTCATCAAAGGCAAGCGGATTGATATCTGGATTCCCAGCTCACGCGAGGCGATGAAATTTGGACGCCGGAAAGTGAAGCTGACGGTTCTGAGTTATCCCCAACGACGCGTTCGCAAGACAGCAAAAGCATAATCCACCTTTTAAATGTTGCATCTTTGGCAGGAGGTTGAAACCTCCTGCCTTTTTTGTTTTTCGGTGTTTGCGGATTCAATTTGGAAGTGCAGTGTTCCCAGGATGGGCAGACTTTGAGGTCGACAAATACAGAACTGGTAGCCGTAGCAGCTGGATGCTACGAGTAGCTAAATGACTCAACTGCAGAACCGCTCGCGGTAGCCAGCGGATGCTA
>DASSCX010000007.1:0-18648 GCA_035697425.1 Pyrinomonadaceae bacterium
CTGGCCAACGAGGAATTTTGTTGGCGACATGTCCACGCCTCGAAGCCGCTTAAGATAAGCGGGGTAGCCCTCCCCTCCATAAAACTCTTCACCAATATGGATGATGTAAGTCAGCGGGAAGAGCCATGACCAAAGAACGACAGAGGAAGCAGAGTTGTCGGGCATCGACCATTTATACCGCGGCAGGCGGCGAATAAAAAGCAGTATCACGCCTTCGGCGTAAAGCGGGGGGCAAGCCCGCATTCCTGACTGAGCATGATACCCAGCAAGCCCGCCATCCAGATTGAGCAAAAAAAAAAGCCGGAGCCATTTGACCCCGGCTTTTTCTATTTGATGCATTGCGCCACTAGAAGCCGTTGCTGGCACCTTTAAATCCATGCATGGCCTGCTTCAGACCCCAGGTAATCACGCGCATGTTGTCGTAGCAGTATCCCAGGATGTAGTTACAAGTCGAGAGGCAATGCTTCGTGCATTCCTGCTTCATTTGATCGAGTTGCTTCACATCAAACTTATGGTTGCCAACTGTGCCCCAATCGTGTGTCGCAGAATACATCGGGAAGCATGGCGCGAGGGAGCCATCGGTGCGAATGATTAGTGAGTTTTGACCGGCGCGACACTGCCACGGCGGCACCTCACCACGCATCAAGAGCTTCATGTCTTCCATGTGCTGGACCGGATTGGCCATCTTGTAGCCATGGTTCATGCGTAAGTCTTGCAGGTAGTCGAGCAACGCATCAACTTTCGGCCAATCGTCCGGCGTTAGGTAAGTCTGGTTCTCGTCGAGGTGTTTGAAATGAGTCTGCTCCAACATCGGCGTTTCGTTTACGTGATAGTCCGTAGCGATACCGTTGTCGTGAGCAATCGCGGTCAACTCTTTCACATCGTCCATGTTGTTATGGCAGATGTTGATATTGAACATCACCGAATAACCGTAGTGATGTTGCCGCTTCACGAGATAGTCAAAGTAGGGTCGAATCGGATTTAGAGCTTTCGGCAACGACTTCTTTTCCGCGACCGAATCCACGGCAAGATTGAAAGTTGCGATCCCGGCGTCACCGAGTCGATCAATCACGTCCGGTTTCATTAAGCGTCCGTTCGTGGGTAGATAGACAAAAATATCTCGCTTGGCGCTGTAGTCGACAATCTTATGAATGAACTTAGGCCGGAGCAGCGGCTCGCCACCCATCAGGGCGAGCACGCGCGAGCCGATTGAATGCAGCCAGTCGATCGAGCGCTTGGCTACATCTTCGGTCATGCCCTTAACTGCGTTGTTGTATGACCAGCAGTAATGGCAATCGAGATTACATTTCCATTCGGTAAACAGATACGGGATGATCGGCCGCAGTTCTTTCGAATGCCAGCGGGAACGGAAGTAAGGAGCGCCCCAGGTTTTCCAGGTGCGCTTCGCGTTCAGCTTCTGATATTCCCGGCGCGTCATGGGCACCGGATCAGGGTGTTGCGGATAGACAGGTTCCGGCAGGACCTCTTGAGTCGGAGCCAATGAGGGTCTGCTTTCCGGCTTATAAAGAATCTGGTGTAGCTTTTGATCGACGCGATACGGCTGCGCGGAGGTTCCCGTATTAAGGTTCTGCTGCGTTTCTGCCATTTTTCCCCTCTCAGAGTAAAGGTGATCGGGCGGAAGGATTAAGATTACAAAACGTGCGGATTTTGGCTGATGTTTTAGCTAATTGCAAGCGGATCGATGGTTCGAAGGCTATTCCTGCTCGCTGTTTGTCAGGATCACCTGAGAGCCGGTAGTTGCCTTCGGCCCTGCCAGCTAGAGTAATCTCGCGCAATTCTGGTGAATTGCCGCGGGAATTGTAATTGTCGATTGCGACGAGGATGCCTCGATTGGCTCCGTTCGCTACTGGGCAATCGGCAATCTAACGGCTCATGTTGCGAGCCATGATGAATCACGATAACCTCTGGCCTTTTGTTGGCGGCTGCATTCGCCAATATAGGTATTACATTAGAAGTTAGAAGAGGGAGTTTGTATTGGCTGCAAAAGCAGAAGCGATTGTAACTGCGGGATTGAGGCCGGAACTCTTTCCGCAACGCGGCGCAATTCTGGCAAGCCGCACGCTCGTGCTGGCCACTGTCGCCTTGCTGGTCTTGGCTGGTTTTAGTCTTCGAGTGATCGGCCTGAGCGTGGAAGGCCTGGGCGAAGATGAACTCAATAAGCTTCACGCGGTCACAGACTATCGCCAGCATGGACTGACCGCGGCCAACGGGGAACACCCGTTTCTGATGAAGGCGCTGCAAACCGGAAGCCTCTTCCTGGCCGAAAGATGGAACGGCACAGCTTACGTGGCTGCGCAAGGTCCACTACAAGTCTCACCGGAAACTGCGTTAAGACTTCCGGGTGCGATCTTCGGCGCACTCACAATCATTCTTATTTATTTAGTGGCGGCGGAGCTGTTCGGAGCTGAAGTAGCATTAATAGCGGCGGCTCTTTGGGCCTTCGATCCGCAGGCCATTGGCTTTAGCCGCGTCGCCAAAGAAGATACGTTCCTGCTTTTCTTTTTTCTGCTGGCGAACATCTTCTGGCTGCGCGGACAGCGCGTGGCCGAAAGCAACACGAGCAAGCGCCCGCAACCTTACTATTGGGCCGCGGCCGCTTCCTGCGGGGCGATGTTAGCGTCCAAGTATCTGCCGTCCTTGCTCGTCGTTGGTCTGTCGTACTACTGGATCTTCCAGGCCATCCCTGAAACTCGCTGGCGCCTTGGCAAGAAGCGAATGCTGCTTTTTCTTCTAATCATGTGCTGCGTGTTTCTGCTACTAAATCCTACAATTCTGCTGCCAGCCACCTGGCGCGAAATGGGTATTTTCGCAGGACAAAAGCGGATTGGGCACGACGGCTATGAATTCATGGGTTCACTCTACAGCCATAAAATGACCGACTGGTTAAAGGGAACTCCCTGGTATTTCTATCTTGTTTTCGTGGGCGTCAAACTGCCGTTGCTGACGATCGCGGGCTTCCTCACCGGATTGCCGTTGCTGTTTCGACGCAAGATCGGCGATGGCCGCTACTTCATTTTGTTTTGGTTTTTTGTCTGGGTGATGAGCTTCATGTGGGCGGGCGGCAAGTTTACGCGCTACTTCACGGTGGCGTTGCCGGCCGTCCTGATTACTGCCGCGATTGGGATTCAGTTCGCCGGGCGCTGGCTCGGAGAGAAGTTGAGAAGCTTCTTCGCTGCAGATGGGATCGCCGTTTACGCGCGTGCTGGCATGATAACGCTCGCGGTCGTGCTTTCACTTGTCGCTTCGATTAATGCCACGCCGCATTTTCGTTTGTATACAAATATCCTCGGGGGCGGGATGGAGCGAGCCGGTTATTACTTCCCCCACGACGAGTTTTATGACGCCAGTATGCGTGATGCGATTTCTGAAATTGGACAGCGCGCCGGACCAGGAACGCGCGTCGCCAGTGAGAGTCCTGTTCTTGCCGCATATTACGCGGAGCGAATCAATCGGAGTGATCTAAACTGCGTCTCGCTTTCCGATCCGGAAGCGCGGAGTCAGTTACAGCCTGGTGATTTTATTATTGATGCGCGGGGACGGCGTTATTTCAGTAATGATGCACTCCTTGCTGAATTGCATCGGTCGGTTAGTCCCACCTTCAGCACCTCCCTCAAAGGAGTTCGTTCGGCAGATGTCTACCAGGTCGACGCCAAAGTATTGGGGGCCTTAAATGGTGCAATGCTGTCCGGTAAGTAGGATGTTCAGCCGGAAACTGGCTTGGGGCAAGTAGTCTCATGGTTAAGCCCGGACCACTTGCCAGGTAATCTCGTGGTCAGAAAGATCCGCTTGCGGCGGCTCTTGGATCGCGGGCGTCCCGCCCGCAAATAAACCTGTCGCCCTGTTGAAATCAACGCCTGATCTCAACCTCCACCGGCTTTGCATCTTTTGAGTTGTCGTAGTCTTCAGGCCAGTTGGAAATATTTACTCCGTAGGGCCAATCGGCATCCGGAGTAACTGAGAAACCAATTGTCAGCGGCAGACCTCGCATCGCCCTCAACCTTACGAAGAAACTATCCACACGCCATTCCTGAATCAAAGGTTTTCCCTTCGGCTCAAGTCCAACGAGTCGTGAACCACAGTCAACGCCATTCACAAACAACGTCACGCGAGTCTGAATGTCTTCTGGTCTGGCATCCACCGGCGGCACTGGCTGAATGTGCGCGCGCACGATGATTTCCCCAACGCGGCGGCGCTCAGCGCGCTCTGGAATCACGTACTCAACCGATCCCACGCCGAACCCCCAGAGATAGCCGGGACCGCTGCCAATCTTTTCAAAGCGCACCCGACTCGCCAATTCTGGCTTGAAGCTATAAAGAATCGATCTGTCCTCACGCACAATCATCCGCGGAGGATCCGGAGCTTCTCGCGACCAGGTAAACTGTCGCGGTATCAGGTGGCGGCCGAGTTCGGTGAGTCGCTCCGGCGGAGAAGCCGCACGCAGGGACGCAAAACCCTCTGCGGCATGTTTGATTTCAGCGAGCACTGGCGCGTCACGCGCTGTTGTATAAGTAATGCCAAAACCCCGTCCTGGATCCGGCGTCAGGATCCAGAACATGGCGCCAGCGACACCGGCACGAAGATTCGCAGCAAAGAAATCTCGGAACCAATCTGTTTGGCTGATCCCGTTGTACCCATTAGGCCCGATGCCAAATTCCCCTAATACCAGGGGTTTGGAAAGTGACAGGGCCGCGGTGGCCCGATTATCAATGAATTCGCGGAGTGCCTGAGGACTATCTACAAAACTGTTGGTGTCTTCGCGCGGGTAATTGTGAACATCACAGTAGTCGATTGTCGGCAGCCGATGATCAGCAAGCCATTCGCGTCGCTCCGCCGCGGTGCGGTAACCCCACGCACCGGGCGTAATCAAGTGATTGGCATCGAGAGATTTTAGGTAACTGCTCATCTCTGCGAACCACGCCCGACGCTCATGCCACCGGCCCGTAACCGCTTGCGCTTCGTTCATTAACTCCCAGCCGAGAATCGTGGGATCGTCGCGATACAAAACGCCGCTGACCGTGTTGCGGCGCGTTACGACTTTTTCCAGATGTTCGCGGTAGAGCCGGCGCGTAGTTTCGTTGGTGTAAAAAAGCATCGCGCGCTCGGGATTGATCCCAAAAGGAAAGCGCGTATCGGCGGCGTCATTGATTCCGGCCCAGCGTAGGTATTGAGTTACGCCTCCGGTATCGCGCCACCAGTTCGTAAGACACAGCTGCACGCGCAGATTATTTCGCTGCGCTTCTGCGAGGACATGATCCAGATGAACAAATGATTCCTCGTTCCACTGGCCGGGTGCCCAGCGAAACGGATGGGTGCGAGGCCAGTCTGCCAAGTCCGCGAGGGGGCCAATATCGTCTGGCCCGCCTTCGCCGAATGCCCAAACCCGCACCACGCGCATTCCTGCCTCGGCCGCCTGTCTTAAAGTCTCAGGCATTGCGGCTCTATCTTCATCGCGGTACATCACCGCGACATTCGCGCCGACAAAACGAAAAGGCTCGTCATTAACCATGAAGCGACTTCGTTGTGTAGTTACAAAGCGGTTACCGGCACGCGGGTCCGACTCGCGCGAACGGCCGCGCAAAAAAAAGAAGGCCGCGCTCACGACTACCGCGAGCGCGGCGATTAGCAAAAGTCTCTTTGTCATCAAAGCGAAGATGCGGGGATCTTTAACGCGGATTCGTCAGTCGAATAAAACCCATGATGGCGCAGAGTGCCGCGATGATTACAAAAATATTAAAGAAGGTGAGCAAGTTGAAAACCAGACTGTTGTCTTTCGTCAACAAGCTGAAACCCAGTGCCACGAATTGCAGATGGTACAAAATCAGGCTGACGGCAGCGAAGGAAAACCAACGTGCCGACGGACCGAAAGCTTTTGCGCGCGCGAAGCCCAGAACCGCCGCAATCAGCCACGCCACGGCGCCCAACGCCAGCATACCCAGCATAACCGGAGCAAAGTAAGCCGGTTCACGGAAAACTGTGTCTGTTTGCGCGAGCACTACAATCGTTGCAATCATCAAGGCATCATCTCCGTCTAGAGTTTCTGATTCGATAACATACCAAGCGCCGTTTGTGCACCTGCTAGCCACAACCAGGGCACAAACGGCGTTTGCAATTCAACGTAACAGAAGTCACTCACACACTGATGGCCTGGACGGGTTCCGCGACCGGCAGTCGCAAAGACGCACCTTCGAATGCCGTTACTGAGTAATGTGAATTTCTTCTTCTTTGTTGACGTGTCCGAGGAAATAAACCAGGCCGCAAACGAAAGCGATAACGGCAAGGCCGAGGGCCTTCCAGAGAAAACTGTGGCCGCCCTCCGCCTCTTCAAACGTCACGAATCTGTAAAAGTAGTAGATCGCGCCGGCCCCAGCCGCCAAACCAACGATCACGGCCAATACGTCTTTAATGCTTTTCATTTTGAACCTCCGGCCAATGAGTTGTTATGAAGGTTTTGGAAAAAGCCGTTGTTGCAATTAATGCGCTGCATGTTAACGCCTGCCCTCAAGTTAAAGCAAGCCCACTACTTGAGGATTTGACGCCGATCTCCCACACGTCGGGTAATTCGCTCGCGATCCAAAAACTCCAGTAGCGGTATGGCATATTTTCGCGAGACGCCTGCCAGTTCTTTGAATGCGGCCACATCAATTGAGGGATCGGAGGGATGTTCCAGCGCTAACTTCTTCAGCTTCGCAGTTAAATCAGCAAGCGGACGGCTGTGGAAGTACAAATCTCCCTGGATGCGCACTAAACTTCGCCGATCCAGCAGCAGTTGTAGAATTTTGCGCCCGTGAGTTTTCTGGGTCGGGGTTAAGCCCACAGCCTGCAGCACTTCATCCAGACTGGGCGGCTCCAAACCAGCAAGCTCGTAAACTGCATCGATTCGGTCTCGCAGGGCCGCGTCGGATACGGAAAGCTCCAGCACGTGTTCGCTCGTGCGCACCAGATCCTTTTCCGAAACCAGGAGTTTCGCCATTTCAAGATCGGTGAAAACAGTGCGAAAGACTTCGGACGGAATATGAGCGAAGTGACGCTCCCGCAGTGTCTCCCGCGCGAGGCCCCGCGACAGCGGCTCGCGCTTGTGATGCTCACGCACTTCATTCAGCGCAGCCTCTTTCAGAATTGCGTACCTTTTCGCGTCAAGTAAAACGCCGCCGCAGTCTACGATCAGTCCCTGGCTAACCGCTTCAGCCAGCGCTTGGTCAAGGCGCTCGTGCTCCCACCCAGTGCGCGCCGCTAAATCTTCCTTTCGCTGGCCGAGATCACCGGCAGCGGCAACGAAGACGGATAACTGGGCGGCGGGATGCGCCGCGGTCAGAACTGTCAAACTACGACGCACGGCCGCCAGGTCGCGACCACGATGTTTGCTGGCAAGGGGATCAAGTATGCGACCCCCGGCAATGGTCACTGAAGGCGAGTAAGAGCGCACAACAAAGGGCTCGCCGGCAACTGCGGCGATTGGTGTTTCCAAACGAAGTTGGGCCAGGCCTTCTGCGCCTGGCGCAATCTGCCCGCCGGTTTCCAGCACCTGAACGCGGGCCAGGACTTCCGCCGCATGAATATGGAAACGGACACGCGCTCGTGATCGCAGGGCTCGCGGGGCAGCGCCAAGCACAGAAATTTTCACGTCAAGAATCTGTGTGCTGCGAAGGCTTGAAACCGGTGCTAGCACCATGCCGCGTTCGATCGCTGTAGTCTCGATGCCACCCAGATTCACGGCAGTGCGCTGCCCCGCGATCGCCCGCGTGACCGACTTTCCATGCACTTGAACGCCCCGAGCTCGTACCCTGCTATGTGTAGGAAGCAGTTCAAGTTCGTCTCCTTCCGCGATCGATCCCGAGACGAGTGTCCCGGTAACAACCGCTCCAAATCCCTTCATGGCGAACACGCGATCGACCGGGAGCCGGGGTAAGAACCCGCTGGCGCGCGCCGGCACGCGCAGGCTCACTTCTTTCAGCGCAGCCTTTAAGTGATCGAGGCCGGCACCAGTCTTCGCGCTGACTGGAATAACCGGAGCTGACTCAAGGAAGGATCCGGCTACTAACTCAGCTACTTCGGACGCTACCAGCTCAAGTAACTCGGTCTCGACCAGATCTGTTTTGGTTATTACGATCAGACCTTGCTGAACACCCAACAGGCGGCAAATGTCGAAATGTTCCCGTGTCTGCGGCATCACACCTTCGTCGGCAGCGATAACGAGGGCGACTACATCGATGCCGTGCGCGCCGGCGAGCATGTTCTTAACGAAACGCTCGTGGCCGGGCACATCGACGAAACCAGCTCGAACTTCCCCCAAATCAAGCTCAGCAAAGCCGAGGTCGATGGTGATCCCGCGCCGCTTTTCTTCTGGAAGACGATCCGGGTCGTTGCCCGTAAGCGCCCGCACCAGGGCGCTCTTTCCATGATCAATATGACCGGCTGTGCCGACGATTACGGATGTCATAGACGTCCAAGGTCCAAGGTCCAGAGTCCAACGTCCCGTTACTTATCGTCGCTTTTGCTATTGGAGACCGCGACCAAAAGGAAAGACCTTAGACATTGGACATTGGACCTTGGACAAGTCATTTAACGATCTCAAAATCAATCCACTGAGTGGCGACGCGGTGTTTTTCTTTTGCCAGCGGATCGGTAACGATTACTTGCAGGACATACTCTCCGGGCTGCATCTCAGCTCCGAGCTGCATCGCCCCGCCGGCTGCGAGTCGCTTAAGATCAGGCTGGTTCGTCGTGTCCAGGGGTTTTACTTCTCCGCTGAAAATCTGCTGCCCGTTGCGGAACAAGCGCACTTGCGTCTGCACTTGGGGTTTACCCCCAGCATCTAGCTGCGCGTTATAGATCGCAAATCCATATTCCATCACCATACCGCGCTCAAAACGTCGCAATGCTACGCCTGCTCCGGGCGGCGTAGTTTCCTCCGCCGATTCGCCCGACGCAGCTTCCTGAGATGGGTTCGACACTTTCTTATTGAAACTCTCCAGCGTGCTGCCCTTCAGCAGGATACCTGAAACGACCAGCCGATTTTTTTTGACATTGGGCACCTCAATAAACTGAGTCGCTGCTCCAACGCGATCTGAACCGTTATCGCGCAATGCCGTCCGCAGTTGATAAGCTCCAGCTTTTTTGATGGGAACGTTCAAATTGTAAGTAAAGCCGTCCTTCTTAACGCGCTCTAGTATCTTGCCTCTCAGTCTGACTGTCTGAGTGCGGCTTAACTCATCCACGACCACACCATTGTCGCCGAATGTGATCGCCATGATATCGAAGACAACTTTCTGCCAATCATCCTCATCCTTGGTGAAAGTCAAATCGCGACCGTCGATGTGCAGAAACGAGCGCATGATTGTTCCGAGTTTCGGGTCGTTCGCGAAAAGGGACGTCAACCGCAAGCGAACCCCGGCAGCGCCAAAAGGCGAGACGAGCGCGCCAACCATCCGTTGTACGGGTGTGAGTTTGGGCGGAACTCGTTCCTCATCAGTAACCCCATAGAAGCCGCTCCGCATCCGCACAGTGAATTTGC
This sequence comes from Pyrinomonadaceae bacterium, assembly GCA_035697425.1. Taxonomy (GTDB): domain Bacteria; phylum Acidobacteriota; class Blastocatellia; order Pyrinomonadales; family Pyrinomonadaceae; genus PSRF01. The sequence goes on from DASSCX010000007.1 coordinate 9,533, forward strand.
CCGGACGTTTCACTTTTAGACTTAGCTTGTGAAACTTCCGGTGACCCGACACCTGATCAAAGGTCGAGTCGTCCGGCCGATAGCCAATCAGGTAATAACCCTTCTGATCCTCGATCACGCGATTGATCCCTTTATTCAGATCGTTGCTGTTGCGGATCGCAACGCCGCCGGTCTGTTTGGCCAAATAGATCAATCCTTGCTGAGATTCAAAAAACGAGCTGCTGCGATCGCTTAAGCCGCGCTCCACTTGATCAGCATCCATCCCAAAAGTGTTGTCAGCCGCAGTCAGTCCGAAAACCGGCAAGCCACGAGCGTCAATCGTATAAATGACGACGGAGGCGCGATTAGCCAAGTCGGTCAAACTTCGCAGCCTGCTTAGAATGCGACTACCGCGCGAGGGATCGGACGAGTTAAAGATCTTGAGCCCGTCCGAGATCAATAAGACTGCCTTGCGCCCGGGCAAATCTCGCAGCCCGCGCACTACGTAGTTGAGCGCACCAAGAGTCCCCACCGCGAATAGGTCTTCGCGAAGTTGATCAACCTCTTCAACACCTGTTCGCTCGACTGTCTGCTCATCAGTTCTGCGATCTGCCAATGGGTCGGCCGCCAGCGGCGCAAATGCGGAAATTCCACCCCGACCGTGAGGCGTCCATTTCACTTTCTCCACCGCTGCGTAAAGCTGTCGCTTATCCGAGGTGAACTGTTGCAGCGCGCCAATACCACCACTTGTGCGAATTATCGCTACCAGGTCATTGGCCTGCATCTGCTTATCGATAAACTTTTTCAGGGCTTCGCGCACGAAGTACGTGCTTTCAAACGACAGACCAAGATCGTCAACAACGAGCGCCATGGTGCGGCGCACTTGATCAGGTTGTAAGCGAACCGGAGGCAACGGAAGTCCGGTTTTGTCCTCGGCAGTCGCCGGCTGTGAGCGCGTAATCTCGTTCGATTCCAGCGAAACATAGGAAAGATTAGTGATCTTTTGCGATCTGCCGTCCTCTAAAATGTCGAACTCCTCAGGACGAAGGTCGGTAACCACCCGTCCTTTGCTATCAGTAACGACGGCATCGAGCTGAACCAGGTTTGTTGTGATGCGAACGACGTCGTCGCCTGATTGCGGAGTTTGTTGAGTTGGCGAGGGGGTCTCGGGCTGGGCTTTGGGCGGTGAAGGCTGCGGCTGCTGCGCCAGTGAGCCCACTGCAAGCTGAATGATCAGAAACGCTGCGAGGAACAACCGAAGCTCCATTGCGAAAGACTCCTTTCGGCTGGGTGCGACACCTTTGATGCCACCAGAGGATGAATAACTAGATGCTTGGCTGTCGCTCGCGACCAAGCACCTCTTCGTAAAACTCGATGTATTGAGGAATGACGATATCAGTACGATAACGCGAGATAGCAGACGCGCGTGCCCTTGCCCCCATCTCTTTTCTTAATTTCTCATCAGCTACCAGGAGTGAAGCGTCCGCTGCCATTTTTGCGATGTCACCGACCTCGCTAAGAAACCCTGTCTCACCATCGGTGATAACCTCGGGAATGCCACCGACACGCGACGCGATCACCGGAACTTCACAGGCCATCGCTTCCAAGGCTGCCAACCCAAATGATTCCTGTTCGGAAGGTAACAGCAACACATCGGCCGCTGATAGATAGTCAACGATTTTGGGTTGCTTACCAACGAAAGAACATTTGTCGGCAACGCCGAGACAATGCGCCCGGTGTTCCGCATTCGTCCGCTCGCTGCCGTCGCCCACCATTACTAGCCGAGTGTCAGGATGGTTCTTGTGTACTCGGGCGAAGATCTCCACGCAGTCCACCGGACGCTTTACGGGACGGAAGTTGGAAACGTGCGCTAGAAGAGTCTGGCCCGCAGGCGCCAACTCGCGGCGCAAAGTTTCGACTGGATGTCTTTTATAGTCGTGCTGACAAACGAAGTTCGGAATAACTCTGATGTCATCAAACTGAAAAATTTCTTTCGTCGCATCCTTCAGATACTGCGAAATTGCCGTGACTCCATCGGATTGCACAATCCCGTAACGAGTGATGGGTAGATAGGAACGGTCGGCGCCTACGAGCGTGATATCGGTGCCGTGGAGGGTCGTAATTACGGGAAGTCGTCGTTTCGGCTTCAAAGACTCGCGCGCGAGAATGGCGCTGATGGAGTGGGGGATCGCATAGTGCACATGCAACAGATCGAGATTCTCTGTTTCCGCAACCGTCGACATTTTGGTTGCGAGTGCCAGGGTGTATGGCTGATGCTCGAAAAGTGGATACGACATCATTTCCACCTCATGAAAACGCACTCGTTCACTCAGCTCAGTTAACCGTGTCGGCAGCGCTGACGAAATAAAGTGGACTGTGTGACCACGCTCGGCGAGTTCCTTGCCCAGCTCAGAGCCAACAATGCCGCTGCCGCCGTAAGTTGGGTAGACGGTGATGCCAATATTCATGCAGCGTTATTTTTCCCACTCTTGCTCGCGTGTACCCAACAAACAATCATGCCCCGAGTTTGCACGAGCGAACAATTCCAGCTATTCCGAGCGACTTCAAATTACCAAGGAACAAAGATCAATGTCCAAAAATAGAAGAGGCAGGCGACCCTCGCAATCGCCTGCCTCTAGCTCAACTTGTCTCACCTGGTAAGGGTGGGGGCAAGTGAGGGCGGGAGTATATGCCCGGCGCTATTTTTTTTGCAAGAAATCTTGCATGGGTTTGTGTAAATATTTTGTGAGGGTCTAATTGGCTGCAGGTAAGGCACGGGTGGCCGCCCCCACGGGCTGAAAATGGGGCGCCCAGGGCGGGGACGCCCCCCTTCCTTGTTTCCGGCGCTGCCGATACTGTGGTAACTCGCATATAATGACTTCGTACCCACGAATTAGAGGATTTTGGCCTGATTGCGAGGCTGGCAAGCGAACAAATGGAGATCAGTAATGCCTAAGATTAGCGATATTGAAGAAACCCCGAACCCCAACGCCGTAAAGTTTATCCTCCGTGAACCTGTCAGCAATGGCACCGCCAAGTCTTTTGGCTCCGCCGCACAAGCGGCTGAGGATCCCCTGGCCAAGGCGTTATTTGACGTTGGGAACGTGGTGTCAGTTTTTTACATGGACAAGATGATTACGGTTGAAAAGGACGAAGCCGGTGATTGGGACGACTTGCTCCCTGTGCTTGCGGTTCCTATCCGAGCGGCTGAGTCAGTCAATTCAGCTGCGGGAGCGGCAGCGGCAGGAGCGGCCTTGGGAGGATCGCTCGGTGCGATCACGAGTGACGATCCTCGCCTTATGAAAATTAATGAGATCCTTGATGAAAAAGTACGTCCCGCATTAATGGGCGACGGTGGATATTTGGAAATACTCGGACTTAAGGAGCACACCCTGAGCATTCGCTACCAGGGTGCTTGCGGCAGTTGTCCCAGCTCATTGACCGGAACGTTGATGGCCATCGAAGGCATGCTTAAACAAGAAGTGGATCCGGAATTAGAAGTCGTCGCCGTATAGAGCAGCGGATCCTGGGCTAATGGTGATGCCTTAAGGCGGGAGTTGGCAGATCGATTTACCATATATCATTTCAGCTTTCATTTCTCATTCTCGTCACTCGCCACCAGTTAGCCGACACCTGCACAAAACTGCATTACATTTCGGAACCACTGACTCTCCCTCACGTGTAAGCGGTTGACTGTACCTATCTTTTAAAATCGCGCACACCGCGTTTAGGCAGGAGATACAAAATGGTCCACCGCTCTTCCCTTTCGGCGCTCGTTTGCCTCCTCGTATTTGCCATCATCGTTGGCGCTCAAGCACCCGCAGACAAAACTTCACAGCGAACTCGCTCGCAGCCCAAGGCCGCTAATACTGAGGAGGCGGACGCGGTAGCGGCACAACGCGAAGTGCTCGCGATTTCATTGCTGCAGACCCTGGCTGAAGATGCTCGCAGCTTTCGTGAGCCGCGCCTGCGAGCGAGGGTGCAAGCGCGCGTGGCTGATGCGTTCTGGCTGACTGATGTAGAAAAGGCCAAGGGTCTCTTCCGCCGAGCCTGGGAAGCTGCCGAAATTGAGGACACTGAGAATGCTAAGCGAGAGGCGGAAGATATTAATCGCCAGCGGCAGAGTGGCCCCGTGGTGTTTCGTTCGCGCCGGCCAGATTTGCGCGCGGAAGTTCTCAGGCTTGCGGCGAAGCGAGATCGCGCTTTGGGAGAAGAATTTCTCGCAAAGTTAGAGGAAGAGAACAAGAAGGATGCCGAAGAAGCAACGAGGAAGAACCGGGAGAATGAAGCTGCGTTTGGACAGTCGGCACAGGAAAAGCGTTTAGCACTCGCGCGTCGTCTGCTTGAAGATGGCGACGTGCAACGGGCAATGGAGTTTGCCGGACCAGCGCTGAACCAGGTTAGTCGCGAGACGATCACCTTCCTTTCCGCCCTGCGCGAAAGAAACAGTCAGGCGGCCGATCAGGGATTCTTGAACTTGCTTGCAATCGCTGAACGCGATCCACTCTCCGATGCCAATACAGTTTCGGGTCTTTCTTCTTATGCTTTCACGCCTTTTCTATATGTAACCTTCAGTCCGGACGGGGGCGCCAATCAAATGCGCGACCGCGCGCCAGCGCCACGCCCCGAGCTCCCGCCTGCGGTCAGCGGGGCGTTCTTCCGCGTGGCAGCAAACATCTTGCTGCGGCCCTTGCCGCCGCCCGATCAAGACCACACAACCTCCGGGCGCACGGGAAAGTTTATGGTGATTCGCCGCTTGTTGCCGCTCTTTGAACAGTACGCTCCCGAAAGAGCTGCGGAGTTGCGCACGCAAATGGCGGCGATGGCTGCAGATGTTCCCCAGGGAATGCAAAGTGGCGAGAACCGGGCGATTACGAGTGGCATCACTCCTGACAATGCGAGTGATCCAATGGAGCGAATGCAAAATCGTCTCGATCGCGCTCGCACCTCTGAAGAGCGAGACGCGATCTACGCCGATGTTGCCGTCGCCCTGGCTGCTAGAAGCGATCCGCGCGCGCGTGACCTCGTCGACAAGATCGAAGATACAGAAATGCGCAAGCAGGTGCGTGCTTACATCGATTTCCAAACGGTCCAGGCGGCAATTCAGGAACGAAACGCGGCGGAAGCTGTGCGCATCGCAAAGAGCGGTGAGCTAACAAGTATTCAACGCGTCTGGGCGTACACCCGCGCCTCGAGTTTGTTGCTGCCGACCGAACGAGCACGAGCATTGGAACTGTTGGAGGCGGCCGGCGCCGAAGCCCGACGGATCAGTGGCGGCGATCCGGATCGCGCGCGCGCCCTGATTGCCGTCGCCACCGGACTGGTGCCGGCCGATCGCGTGCGGGCCTGGGAAACGATGGACGAAGCCATCAAAGCCGCAAACTCCGCTGCCGGGTTTACTGGAGAAGACAGCCAGGTGGGGGCGCGCTTGCAGACCAGAATGATGGTAATGATGACTAACGCTTCTGCTGAAGATTTTGATCTGCTGGGTGCTTTTAAAGCGTTAGCCCGCGAAGATTTGCTCCGCTCGGTTCAGCTGGCTAAGTCTCTCACGGGGGAATCGCCGCGCGCAGTTGCAACTCTAGCCATCGCCCGATCGGTGCTTGAGAAACCTGCTGGGGGTTCGCCGGGCGAGGATTAAGCGAACCAGAAATTCGGCCACAGCGTATCACCAGTTAGTCTGGGATGTTTCCTTCCTCTTTAATCAGGAGAATCTGCGATGGTCAGTCGCCCGTTTCACGGGCTCGTTTTAGTTTGCGAACTATTCCCAGCACTAAAGTGCTGGGCTAAATTCATTCGTCCGCTGCGCGGACTAAGGCCAAAGACTCAAGACCGTTGTCAAGAATAGATGTTCATCGGCCGCCTCAGCAGCGCTACTGGATCATCCACGTTCAGCGCTTCACGAACATAGAAAGCCTCGCCCGCCGCAACCCCAATCATTGATCCGAAGTAGCGCATCCGAAACTCTATCTGTTCCAGGAAACCCGCCTCACTGATCCGCGTTACCGGTTCTTGCGATTCGGCATCATAGAATTGCGAAGCATGGGTCTTGATCGCTGTCATCTTCGCTTCGACAAAGTCGGAAACGTCGACAATAAATGACGGCACGATCAGGCGCGAATAAAGCGAATGCATGATGGCGGGCATCTTCACTGCCGCATAGCCGCTGTCGGCGTCGTAGCGCTGCATTGTGGCCAGCCGAGCTGCCTCGCGCACGATGCGGGCGGTGTTAGCGTGATCGGGATGCGGATCATCCCAGTGAGTTGTCAGTAGGATTTTCGGGCGGTACTGCCGAATGATACGTACGACCGCAGTGCGCGACTCCTCGTTTAGCCAAACATGACCATCCGGTTGGTCCAAATTCAAACGCAAATCTAACTTCATCGCTGTGGCTCCGGCCTCCGCCTCGGCCGCGCGAATCTCTGGGGTGCCGCGCGTTCCCATTTCGCCGCGAGTCATATCCACAACCGCGGTGGAATATCCCTGATGTTTTAGTTTGAGGAGGGTGCCGGCCACGGACAGTTCTGCATCGTCGGGATGAGAGAAGATCGCAATCGCGTCGAGCTCAGGTTGTGAAGCGCTCATCGTGTTCGAAACAAATCCCCAACAAGTAGTGCGACGGCTCGGACTAGCGGGTGGCGGCTAATTGTTTTGTTTCGGATTGCCGTTTGACGATCACAAGCGTGATGTCATCTGCGGCTTGGGTTCCCTGCGAGAATTTTGTTAGGGCTGATTCGATGCGGTCACGCAGGCCCGCGGCCGATGCGTCGATGTTGCGAGAAACGACTTCGTAGAGACGCGTGGGACCAAACTCCTCGCCTGAAGGACTCGCTGCTTCCGTGACACCGTCGGAGTAAATTACCAGTACATCGCCGAGTTGCAATTGCGTGCGCCCCTCACGATATTCGGCGTCCCGCTTAATTCCCAGCGGCAGTCCCCCGGATGCTAACTGCTCGACAGTTCCCGCAGAATGAACGATCAGCGGTGGGTTATGGCCGGCGTTAAGAAAAGAAAGCGAGCCCGATGCGGGATCGAGCTCGGCATAGAACAGTGTCACAAAGCGATTTGGCGGAATGTTATCGGCCAGGTAGCGATTCACTGCCGAGATGGTTTCCACAAGCGTTTCGTGAGAACCTGCTTGCGCATGGACAGCGGCATGAAGCGAGGACATCAAAAGCGCGGCGGCAGTTCCCTTGCCCGAAACATCGCCGAGCGCAATCACCAAACGTCCATCGTCGCGTTCGATAAAGTCGTAGTAGTCGCCGCCGATTTCGTAACAGGGAAAACTAATTCCCTGCAGTTCGTAACCTAACACTATCGGAGGAGCTGTCGGTTGAAAACGCTGCTGGATCTCCATCGCCAACTGCAGCTCCCGCTCCAGGCGCTCTTGTTGCAATTGGGCTTCGAGCAGGCGGGCGTTTTCGACGCGAATCGCAGCCACTGATGCCAACGTCGTGAGCAACTTCAAATGGTCTTCAGTGAAACGCCCTTCAGCAATCGGCGAATCGGCATAGATGATGCCGAATACTTTATCCGCAACCCCCAAGGGGACGGCCAACACTGAACGGATGCCCTGCAACACGACAGTTCCGCTAGCAAAGCGCGGATCATGTTGCGCGTCGGAAGTGAGCACGGACTTGCCGCGCATTACGACTTCATCGAGCACATTGCGGCTAACGCGGATCTCGCCGACCTCACCAATTCGATCACGCAAGCGAGCCACGGCCACTCGTAACTCCTGGCCACTGTCTTCGCGCATCATCAGCAGGCAGCGATCAGCTGGCACTGCTTCAAACACAAGCGAGACGATTTGATCCAGAGTTTCGTTGAGTGAGGCCGAAGCCAGGAGCGTGATTCCCACCTTACTGATCAAGGCCAGCAGATCGCCATGCTTACCGGCGCGTGTAGCCACGATCTCTTCCGGCTTCGTGCGCGCTCCTTCGATAGCTTCGAGTAGACCCGAAGTGGTGCGATCACCCGAGGCGAGGGCAATTGTGGCCTCGGGAATCGAGCTGCTGTTGTCGGTAATCATCGTGGCACCCATACTCGAGTTGTAGGTGCCGTCGTCAAAAACGATTTCCGTTTCGCCGATTTGGATGCGTCCGCCCGCAGTTAACGCCACCGAGCCTTGCACGGTGCTGCCGTTATAGAGGGTGCCATTAGCCGAACCCAAATCCTGGAGAAAATACTCGTCGCCTTCGCGGCGCACTTCCGCGTGAACCCGCGAGGCGAACGGATCGGGCACGCAAAGATCATTACGCGCGGAGCGGCCCAGGGTGATGCGCAAACGGCCGAGCGGAAAATGGTCGGGAGGCCGGTCGGGAAATCTAACTATCAGTTCAGCCATTTTTTGAGACGATCCAATTCTGGTCTAGTTGGGAGACAATTGTTTACTAAAAAGCACTGTCGCGTACTACCACCGTACCTGCAATCAAATCATGAAGCGTACGTCCACGAGAACTAAAGATGGCAATTAGAAATCCGATCCCCAGCGTCAAACATGACAACGGGTAGCCGACGAAGTGTCTGAAAAGGGCGACTCCGATGCCGGGAACGTCGCCGTCCTGCTGTTCAATCCGCAGGCCAGTAGCCCACTTGCCTATCGTCCGTCCCGTTAAGCCGGCGAGCAACACATAGTTGACCAGGGCTACTACGAACGAAATTAGGACTCCGACAGTTTCGGCAGAATTTCCCGCCGTCCGGGCCCCACCGCCAAACCAGCGGGCTATGATCGTGCTGAATGCGACGATTCCTACGAGCAGAATATAGTCGATCAAAGCAGCGCCACAGCGCAGAGAAAACGGGGCGGGTCGCCGCTCCACAAAGTCCCTGCGAGGACGTTTTATCACCTCAGGCCGCTTGATGGCGGCTCGTTCAACGCGTGCAGTCATTAAGATGTTCAGTGGTCTTTATTGGCGGTTGGCAACGGCGGTCATCCCAAAAGAAAATGAAGCGTCGTTTCGCCGAGGCGAAGTTTATCTCCGCTGTCCAAAACCCGCGGCTGGCGAGGCGCCAGCCTCACCGAATCATTGATTACCGTTCCATTCACTGAGCCGAGATCTTCGACCAGGAAAGTTTCGCCTTCCAGCCAAATCCGCGCATGACGCCGCGAGACCTTGGTCTCTACATCAAAGCGA
>DASSCX010000008.1:0-10053 GCA_035697425.1 Pyrinomonadaceae bacterium
CGTGAACTTGAACTAACTGGCGTATTGGCCGGGCTTTTCTTTTCGCCGATCTCGATGGCCACATCGACGACGGGATTCTCCACCTCAATCCGGGGGTCGGGGATCGCGATCGTTACGCCTAAAGCTGTGAAGTTGCCTTTCTTGCCTTCTATGGAAATAAGTTCGGTGGGCGCTTGCTGCAATTTCTCAATCAGGCTCGCGGGGCCACTAACACTGATTACATTCGGCTGCGCGGTTGAGCTGATCAGCTCAAAGCCTGCGGCGGGCTGGCCTTCAAGTTTAATGTCAACCGGAAGCTGCCGTTCGAGATTCGGTTCCAGACGAATGGGAATGGTCGTCGGTTTGAAAGACTCGATCTTAACGCCGTCCGGGAGCTCCATATGAACCCGTTCATTATTAAGTCGGAGGATCCGCTCACCGGCCGGATGGTCACTAATGTCCACTGTGGCGACAAGGTCGGAAAGTCTCATATTGTCGAGCCGTTCGCGGCTGCCTGTTAGTTCGACATCAATGGTTCGCGGTGGCTCATTACTGATGTCGAGATTTGGGGGTCGAACAAAATTCAGCTGCACGGCGACGCGGATAGTACGCGGTTTGTTGAAATCTGCGACAGCCATCCAGAGAGCTAAAGTTATTCCCAGGGCCAGCAGCTTGACGCCCCAGTCGTCGACAAACAGTCTGCGCAGCCAACGCCCGAGAAAGGTCGGCGGGCGTTTGGGCGCTACGACGTTGATGTCTTCGATGTCCTGGTAAGGCACGACGGGATTTCCGATTTAAGATTGCCGATTGTCGATTAGCTGGATTTCGTTCAGGTAACAGAGTCAGTGTAACAACCGCCAATCGCACAATTGGCAATCTGCAATCCTCATACGGATGCCACTTCTTCAGTGTCAGCCTCGTTCTCGACCAACTTAGCGGGCGGCTCCTTTTCTTTGCTGCGTTTCGGTGATTCCAATGCCTGGAAGATAGCAGCACGCAGCTTTGTCGCGTCCAGGCCCCGTTTAATCTGTCCCGCCTGGACAAACGAAATCAGGCCAGTCTCTTCCGACACGACCACCGCAACCGCGTCTGTGTCTTCGGTGACACCAATCGCGGCGCGGTGTCGCGTGCCCAAGTCGCGCGAGAGCCTTGGATTTAGAGTCAGCGGCAGAAAACATGAAGCGGCGGCGACTCGATGCCGGCGGACGACGACCGCGCCATCGTGTAAAGGAGATCCGGGATTGAAAATGCTGACCAGCAAATCGTAACTAAGTTCGGCGTCCAGTTTGACGCCGCCCTCGGTAACGTTCTTCAGGCCCACGTTCCGCTCGATCACCATCAAGGCTCCAGTTTTGGTGGAAGCCAGCGTGGTTGCGGCGAGCACAATCTCATCATAGACGCCTTCGCCAAATTGTCCTGTAAAGCGCCGCGTGAACGGCATGCGAAAGCTGTTACCGAAGCTGATTAACGCCTGCCGGATTTCTGACTGAAACAGCACAATGATGGCTACTCCGATGTAGATCAGTCCACCGCGTAAGACGAATTCGAGGGTTGCAAGATTCTGCCTGGCGGCTAACCAGTAAAGGAGGGCAAAAGCGCCAATGCCGGCGGCCATGGGGGCGGCGCGAGTTCCCCGAACTAACTTCAAAACTGCATACACAACCAAGAAGACAATGACGATGTCCGCGATATTGCGCGGCTCAGCAAGTCTTCTGAGGTACTCCGTGTATGGCAGTATTAGTAGCATTTCTTGTTTTCAAGTTCTGGCTGCGGAATTTGCGATTTGCTAGGGACAATTTATTTTCACCGTTCCGTAAATCGAAATCCCTCTGGCTCAGGCCATGTGCTCCGGCACAACGTTCTGTTCCGTGCTGTCACTCGCACGGACCGTTTCCAGGAAGATCATCTCCACTTTTGAATCCGCGCGTTTGACCAAGTCTTCAATCTCTTCGTTGGTTTGCAGGACGTCACCGAGTATCAAATCGTCGCGCAGGTTAACGTGCGCATTAATCAAGATCTGTTTGGGCGCCAGGTGCATCGTCAAAAGCTCAACAACCTTTACGACATTGGGATGACTTTCAATTGCTTGTTTAATCGCGATGACGCTTTTCTTGTTTGCAGCTTCGCCCAACAACAAGCCCCGGGAAGATCGTGCCAGGACAAACGCGACCACTGCTAAAACCAGCCCGATGGTGATTGACGCCATGCCATCCCAGTACGCGCCATCGCCCGGTCCGGTGTGATGATCCGTCAGATAAATTCCTACTCCGGCGATGACGATTCCCAGTAGTGCCGCCGAATCTTCAAAAAGCACCGTCTTCGCTGTCGGATCTTTTGATTCCCGGAGGTATGCAAAGAACGTCAGCCCTTCATGGTGGGCCTCTTTCACTTCCTGATAAATTGCCAGGCCGATCGATCCGGCTTCAAGCACAAACGAAATACCGAGCACCCAGTAAGCCCACTCCAGATTCTCGGGTGGATGCGGATGGCGGAGCTTAGCAACGCCCTCGTAAATTGCGTAAGTAGCCCCGACACCGAAAATAAAGATCGCCGCTATGAACGACCAGAAGAAGCGTTCCTTTCCATATCCGAATGGGTGTTTGTCGGAAGCCGGTCGTTTATAGAACCGTAAACCCAGTAGCAGAAACACCTGGTTGGTCGTGTCTGCCAACGAGTGGAGCGATTCCGCCATCATTCCGGACGAGCCGGTCATTACGGCAGCGATGAACTTAAGAACTGTGATCAGCCCGTTTGCAAAGAGCGCCCCGAGCACCGCCAGCATAGAGAGAACCCTCTGGGAAAAGTTGTTGCTCCGTATGGATTATCGCGAAAAACAAAGCGAGTAGCAATGCTGAGGTCGCCGCGGGCAGGCATCACTGCCGTCGCCGAGAGTACTTATGCAGTTGCGAAGATAATCCAAGGCAGAACCCGGCGAACTGATTGACCGGGTCACTGATCGGTTCCGGTACTGACTTTGACGAGCCACGCAGCGCGACCAAACCTGCACCCCCTCCGTTGCCTACCGCCCTCAGGTCGCTGTTCAGGGGATCGCAATTCAACTCTGCCTCCCTGTCAGACAGCCTCAACCGGTCCAAAAAACATTGACATGTACCTTTCCCGAGTCTAAATTTCGCGCGTAATTGCAGAGAACCAGTGAGCTTCAGCCTGGAGCACAATGCCAGGGCGCGAAGTGATTCCCACCGCGTAACTCTTTTTGCAGGTTACAACTTCACTTCCAACAAACGGGCGCCAGCTCTTTCTAACGGCAACCTAGAACACCCCGCACTGGTATATCGGTGTGGGCTACTTGATTCAGACAACCAAGGTCCGAGTTCCTAAGACGGGATTACTGCCGAATTCCTCGAAGCAGTCTTTATGTGACATTCCAACTCTTATTAATGAACGCAAGAATACTACCCCCCTCCCGTTCATTGTCAGTTGGCGACACGTTTCTTAGTTGTCGCCAGAAGCTTCGCAATGGTTCTGCCGGGACCTTGTTCTCTCCTTTAATTCTCTCCCGTATTCCCTGGTCATTAGATCGTAGAGCACGCGGGTTTTCTGTCTGGCTGATGAAGTACCTAACGGCAAAGGTATATCCAGACGTGTGGAAACAAGAGCGGTTAATTCAAGTGATGCTAGTCCCTGATGGGAAAAATTTTCTGCTAAGGATCAGATATGAATAGAGACCTTTATAAACGAGCACTAGTGGCAATTCTAACTGGCGCGATGCTGATGGCGTCGATGGCCTTTGCCAATCAAGCTGAAAGTAAGCCACCGCACTTGCGATCGGCAACGGGACCGGGCGCAAACAAGTCGGCACGCGGCGGCACTGCCGCAGACAAACTTTCGATGCCTTTGAAGGTGCTGTACCGCCAGTTTGCTGACACGCGAGGGGCCAGATCAGACGGTGCGGAATTCTCCGCGCAGCAACTCTCGACGCTTTTTGGAATTGCGGGCGCAGAGAAAAATCCCTCAATTGAAGTGGCGCTCAGCGTGGACGGTGCTGCAAACCCAGCCGCGTTGGAAAAAGCCGGGGCGAAGATTCGGCTCCGTGCAGGCGACTTGATTTATGCCAGTGTACCTGTGCTGGCACTGCAAAGATTGGCCCAGCAGAGTGCTGTTACTTCGATCAAGCCAATGATGGGCGCATCCATTCCCAAACCGCCCAGAGACAAGGTCTCGCCCCAAATGATGCGCGAGCTGCGGGGAGAAACGCGGGGCGACAAAGTGGCGGGCGATTTCGATAGGCAGACGCTTACCGGGAAAGGCGTAGTCGTTGCGATTATCGATACGGGTATTGATTGGAGCCATCAGGATTTTATTAACGCCGATGGAACTTCGCGAATCCTCTACCTCTACGACTTATTCGATCCATCCTGGTCAGACTCAAGCGGCCGCATCGGATCGCAGCCGCCACTTGTCGATAAGGACAACAAGCCGATCGGCACACTCTATTCCAAAGCACAGATCAACGCCGCCCTTAAAGGTCAGGGAAGAGTGGCGTCGAAAGACGTTGTCGGCCACGGTACTGCCTGCGCCGGCACCGCCGCCGGCAATGGTCGCGCAACGGCCAAGGGCGTACTCCCAGGGACTTACAAAGGAATTGCTCCCGAAGCTGACCTGATTATTGTCAAAGCGGACAACGGTAACGGCGGCATCAGTAACCTGGGTTATTACACCGTCGAGTGGATTCTGAATACGGCAAAGTCTCTCGGTAAGCCTGCCGTCATCAACATGAGCTTTGGCAGTCAGTACTCGTCTCATGAAGGTGACGCCCCCTTCGAACGCATGTTGGATAATTTTGTGGGTCCAGGAAAACCGGGCGCCGTCATATCCGTCTCGGCTGGAAATGAAGGCCGAGATAGTTTCCATGCGGGCGGAACGTTCGGCCCTGATCGGCCGGGACAGGCTGACAATTTCAGCTCCGGCATAGAGCTTTTTGTCACCGGGGACAAAGGAACACAGCTCACGTCTTACTTCAGCGTTAATGACGACTGGGGTCTGGCGATAGTCGGGCGCGATACATTCTTCGTCGATCCCTCTGGCAACCCGGTTGTGTTCTATTTGTCTCGCGTTGGCGAGGATATCGGAGGGAAACTCTCGAAACCCGCCAAGGCGCCGCAAAATTTCAATCAATATTTCAAAGAAGAGATCGATATTGATGCCGTTAGCGAGAAAACCCATCAGGTTACGATCTGGATTCCGAAGGGCACGTACGATGTCTACGGGTTCGGCGCCTCGCCGAAGGTAACTAACGGTCGCTTCGATCTATATCTGCCCGATACAGGTTCCGGAAGTTTTGGGAAGGGCAATGAGGAAAAATTCATGGTTGGTACGCCCGGGAACGCCACCAACGTGATCACAGTAGGAGCGTACGACTTTCGTAGTTCATGGACCAACGTTCAGGGAACGCAAACCTTCTACAACATGAAGATCGGTTCAATCTCGGGTTATTCCAGCCCCGGATTTCGCCGCGACAACATTGTGAAACCCGAGATTGCCGCTCCTGCCACTTACACGATCTCGCCACTCTCGAAGGACTCCACCGAGATGGGGAAGAATTCTGACGGCACTCCGGACAACGCCAACATTACCGACGACGGTTTCCATCTAGCCTGGTCGGGAACCAGCGCCTCTTCTCCTTACACCGCGGGAGTAATTGCGCTAATGCTGCAAAAGAACCCTACCCTTACTGCCGTTCAAATCAAGGAGATTCTCAAAAAGACAGCGATCAGGGATGAGCTGACCGGCGCCACGCCCAACCCGTATTGGGGTTACGGAAAACTTAATCCGGCTGCAGCTATCAGAGACACGACACCGGTGGCCGGCGCGCCGCGCCGCGGTGCGCAATAGGTCAAATCTCGCCTGAGAATTGTGATTGAAGGAGATGTTGACCATGCGTAATCGCAATACGATCATTCTTATCCTGTTTACGCTAGTTTTGAGTGGTCCGCCTGCGCAGTCGTTCGGTCTGGCCACTCAAAATCATTCCTTTGAAGTTCGCCGGAACACAACTCTGAAAGGCACGCCGCGCAAACGGGCGCTGCTCGTTGGTGTATCCAAATATTGCCGCGGGGATGGTAGTGAATGTGGCAAGCGGAAAAAATACTGGTGGGATTTGAACTCGGAACCAGATCTCGACGCGTTGAAGCAGGTACTAATGCAAAAGTTTGCTTTCACTGAAAGCGAAATCAAAGTTCTGAAGACGACTGAAGAAACTACTCACGAGTCGATCCGCCGGACATTCAAGTCGTTTTTGATCGATCAGACTAGTGAAGGAGATACTGTTTACTTTCATTATTCCGGTCATGGCGGCACCGTTCCTGATGATGATCAGCACGGACCTAACCCAATCGTTGGCGACGAAATCAGCGGTTATGACCAGACACTGATTCCTTCCGACTACGTTTCACGACTGGAGGCAGGGAACGACATTCGTGATGACGAGATTAGGGATTGGCTTGACGAGTTGAAAAAGAAGAAGCCGGGCAACGTTACGATCACCATGGATAGTTGCTTTTCGGGCACGAACACTCGCGGCGGAAGGTTCCTCGTGCGCGGCAGTAAGTGGGAAGGCGCACCGCCGCAGCCTCCGAAGAGTCGCGGTAGCAAGCCCACCGCGGAAGACTCAACTGGTTTGTTGCCGCAAGCCTATGCAGCATCGCTCGGTTACGTCGTGATTGCCGCCACGCGTAATGACCAACTGGCTGGTGAGACTGATGGGTTTGATGGCAAGGCGATGGGTTTGCTCTCTTACGCCTTAGCAAAAGCATTGATGACTGCCGGTCCGCGCACCACTTATCGCGACGTCTTCGGACGAATCTATGATGAGGTGACCCGCGATGGGCATGATCAGAATCCGACCATCGAAGGCGAGATGGACAAGGTGCTAATGCAGGGCATAGCGCTGCCGCCGCAGCCCTTCATCAACATCGGGATCGAAAACGAGAATCTCCTGCTGAATGCCGGTTATCTACAAGGGATGACCAAAGGATCGCGCTTCGATCTCTATGCGGCAGACACGAAAGATTTCAAAGAAGCAGCGCCGATCGCCAGCGCTGAAATTCAAACAGTTCAGGCTACCTCTTCGCGTTTGAAATTTGTGGGTCCCGCGAAGGTCGATTTGAAGCAACTGCAAAACGCACGCGCCAGGGAAACCGAACATAAGTTTGACGACGCGCGTCTCCGCGTCGCTTTCGAAGGAATCCCGCAGCCCGCAACAGCGTCGGACGATCTAGCCACGAGAGTTAAACAAATTGATGTCGTCCGCGGCGAATTCCGAGGGTCCAACGATTGGGACATCAAAATTTGCCGTGGCAAGTGTACCGACGAAAAGCCTTCATCTCTGGGAGATGACGGAAACTTTTCCAGTGGCTACACGATGATGCGGCAGGACGGCTCCATCATTCGACGTGTGTCTGATGAGGCGGATGCGTTCGCCAAAATTTCGCTCGCGCTGAAAGGTGAGGCTCGCTGGCGCTTCGTAAAAAACCTCAAGAACGATGACCCAATGGTCAAAATAGAAATGCGGTTAATTCCTGTCTCGGCTGAAGAGCGTTCAAGCCTCAGGGTAGGGGATCGGAGGATTCAGGTAATAACCAAGACAAAAGACCTGGGACCACCGCTGGAGGTTGGAACATTGCATTCCTTGCCGGAAAGCTCCTACTACTTGCTGGAAATCAAAAACACCGGCTACGCCGACGCTTACATCAACGTCATCGATCTCACGAGCGACGGCCACATTGCTCCGCTCTGGCCTAATCCGGTAATCCCGTTGGGTAATGCGGACGAAAATAAGATTCCCGCTGATGGCGAGTGGCATCGGGTTCCCGCGCCGTTTGTGGTAACTATCACTCCGCCTTACGGACCGGAAATTTTCAAGGCAATCGCCACCCGCGAGCCTGCCGATTTCAGCCCGCTGCTAAGCGAGAGGTCAGTCGGTACCAAACGAGGAGGAAACGATCGTGGCGCTAAAGAAGAGCAAACAGCGCTCGGAAAGCTGCTGAAAACGGCGACCACAATCGGCATGACCACTCGCGGCGAAATCGAAGGAACTCAGGACATCTCCTCTCCTAATGCCGATACGTTTGGCTGGTCAACGTTTGAGTTTCAATTTGTCGCGATAACGAAAGCTGCTTGATGTTTAAGCGGACGAGGAAAGGCACATCAACAACGCCATCAACTTGAGTTCGCGATGAGCGTACGGGGCAAAACTTCACGTCGGCTCTGGCCGTCGAGTTTAATGCAAGAAATAACCTCGACGGCGTTCTTTTGCAGGCCCGCACTCTTCCGCAGGCAGGATTCAAACTCAGCCAGTTTGGTCGCTTCAAGATATCGCCGAGCGAGACCCAGGTGAAGAAAAGATGAAGACTCGGTACAACAAAAAGTTGTTTCCATTCGCGCTCCTGCTGCTTATGAGTTTCGCGGCCTGTGCTTCGCGTCTGGTATTTGACCGTCAGTTGAATGCGGCGCAGGCAGCACCACGGACGGGCTCAAGCAATCAGAGTACGGAGCCGAAATTGGTGATTCAGTCGGGTCATGTCAACACCGTCAATGGCATTGCTTTTAGTCCTGACGGCAAATTGATTGCGACTGCCGGTGGCGATCGGACAATCAAACTTTGCGACGCAGCAACCGGAGCGCAACTGGGTTCGCTTGAAGGCCATAAAGATGCCGTTTTCGCGGTGGCCTTTAGTCCTGATGGAAAAGCGATTGCCAGTGGGAGTTACGATGGCAGTCTTAAGCTTTGGGATACAGCGCGTGGTAGCGAGATACGCTCACTAGATGCCCACGCCAATGGTGTCTATGCAGTCGAATTCAGCTCCAACGGGAAAATGATCGCTAGTGCTGGCGCGGAGGATACTCGCTCTGATGAGCTCCACGCGATCAAACTTTGGGACAGCGCGTCCGGCCAGTTACTGCGATCCGTAGATCGGGAAAGCGAAGTTCGCAGTGTGGCCTTTAGCCCTGATGGAAAATTGATTGTGAGCGACAGTTACGGCTCAAGTTCGCTTGTGATTTGGGATGTCGGCACAGGAAAGAAAACGCGCGAGTTGAAAGGCACTCTCGCAGAAGTAGATGCAGTCGCTGTGAGTCCGGACGGAAAGCTGATCGCCGGCGGGAGCGGTGCACAAAGGATTGAGTTGTACGACGCGGTAACGGGAAGTCTGTTGCGAACTCTCGAAGCACCTGTGCAAGAAGTCAAAGGAGGCCAGTGCGAGGCGGAATTCGGGACGGAAACAGCTCTCGTTATTGCCTTCAGTCCCGATAGCAGATCGATCGTCAGCGGCGCTTGTGATCACACCACCACGCTCTGGGATGCCGTTACCGGTAAGCAGAAGTTTTCGCTGACGGGCCATTCGGGTGCGGTGGTTTCAGTCGCCTTCAGTCACGACGGAAAAACGATAGCGAGCGGAAGTCTGGATCAAACAGTAAAGCTGTGGGACAGCGGAAGCGGTAAGGAACTGCGCTCACTTGCGGCTCATTTAAGCGAGGTGCACACAGTTGCTCTCAGTCCCGACGGACGAGTAATTGCTCGCGGCAGCGCGGACGGTAAGGTAAAGCTTTGGGACACTGCCACTCGTAAGCCGTTGCTGTCGCTCGCGGGGCATGTCTACCGCATCAATGGCCTGGCTTTCACTCCCAATGGGAGAGTTCTTGCGAGCGGCGGTGCTGACAACAAGATCATTTTGTGGAACGTAGTAACTGGACGCTTGCTACGAAGAATGGAGGCGGGACCGATTCATGGCGCATCCGAAAGTGCTCCGAGACTTACCTCACTGGCCTTTAGTCCCGATGGAAAACTAATTGCCAGCGCCGGCAATAATTACAGCATCACCATTTGGAATGCCGCCACTGGCAGAGAGATCCGTTCACTGCAGGCCAATCTGAGCGGCGGTACCTCGGCTGTAGAGAAGGTTGCGTTTAGTCCGGACGGAAAAGTGCTCGCGGCGATCTATGAAAACTCAAACCTTATAGTCTGGAGTGTGGCTTCGGCTAAACAATTGCTCTCGGTGGAAGCATCTGGCGTAACCTCACTGGCTTTCACTCCTAATGGTAAAGAGATTGTTACGG
>DASSCX010000009.1:0-14446 GCA_035697425.1 Pyrinomonadaceae bacterium
GCCGCCTCACATCCGGCGGCAAAGCCGAATCCTTTTGCGCGAAAATAATAAGCAAGTAATCTCCTTAAAGACTATTTCAACTTCACCAGCTGCTCATTCAGCAGTTCCCAAACTTGGTGCACATGTCTTTCAGTCGTCCGAATGTTTCCGATCGAAAGGCGCAGCGTCAACTTATCATGCAGCCGCGTGTGCGAAAGCAGCGCCTTACCCGTGGCATTCACACCGTGCATAATTGCTTCATTGAGCACATCGAGTCGCTTATTGCGCAGGGTTTCATCAGCATCGATTTGCGGACAAGCACGGAAGCAAACCAACCCCAACGGCACTGGCGCTAATAGTTCCCACTGATTCGAGTTTTCCACCCACGAAGCAAACAACTGTGCCAAACGACAATGCTCGCGAATCCGCGCCGCCAATCCTTCATGCCCAAAGTAACGAATGATCATCCACAGTTTAAGGGCACGAAAGCGCCGGCCCAATTGGATTCCATAGTCTGAGCCACTGCGGACCTTTTCCTGTTCCGGAGTTTTCAAATATTCCGGCACGAGCGCAAAGGCACGACGCAACAGATCCATGTGCCGGCAATACAACACCGCCAGATCAAAAGGCGTGAACAACCATTTATGCGGATTGACGGCTACGGAATCTGCGCGCTCGCAACCGGCTAATATATATCGGAGTTCTGGAACGACGGCCGCCGAACCAGCGTAGGCCGCGTCTACGTGTAACCACATCACATGCTCTTCACAAAGGGGAACGATCTCCGGAACCGGATCGATGCTGGAAGTGGACGTTGTTCCCACGGTGGCTACCACACAAAAAGGAATCATGCCGTTAGCTTTATCTTCATCGATTGCCCGCTTCAGTTCGCCAACATCCATGCGAAACTTGGAGTCAGTTGAAATCTTGCGCAAACCGCGCTGGCCGAGCCCGAGAGTGATAACACACTTCTCAATGGATGAATGCGCCTGTTCGGAAACGTAAACGCGCAGGAGGGGCAAATCCGTTCGCCCGCTCATTCCCTCTTCGCGAATGCGTTGCTCGACACCTTCCCGCGCAGCCGCGATCGCATGCATGCTGGAAACAGATGCCGTGTCGTAAATGATTCCCGCATAGCCTGCATCCAAACCCATCATTTGACGCAACCAATCGAGGGTCACTTCTTCGAGTTCGGTTGAAGCGGGCGAGGTCCGCCAAAGCATAGCCTTGTTATCAAAGGCCGCGCTCAGCAACTCGCCAAAGATGCCTGGCGCCGATGTAGACGTTGCGAAGTAAGCAAAGAAAGAGGGATGACTCCAATGCGTCAGCGCGGGCACGATCAGGCGATCGACATCGGCGATGATCTCCGACATAGACTCACCCTGGGCTGGAGGAGCGGAGGGTAACTGGGCCTTTAGATCACCCGGCTCAATCTGAGAAAGCACTGGCAACTCTTCAATGCTTTCGAAGTAATCGCTAATCCAGTCGATCAGCTCGTGACCAAAGCGGCGAAACTCCGTCGCCTCCATATCACCCGTAGCGGGTGCATACCCATCCCTCTTTTGAGTCATGGCGGGCAGTCTAGATTAGCCTCCGTATTAATTCTACGTTTTCAGCGGCGGGATCAGCGAACAGCTTTCGCAAGCGGGAAGCTACTTTCACAGTCCATTTCCCACTGGAAGACTGTCGACACGCCGAGCGAAACTCTCATGATCCTCGCGCCTTCAGAACTCGAGAAGGTTCCCAGCGAGTCTAACCATCCGGGGCGGCGGTTGCGGGAAAATCCTCCCAAGTCGAATTAAGCGTTTGCGTTACCAACAACGGCGCGGCTATTATTCAGCCCGTTACTTCTGTCTACCAGCAACGAGGCTCGAATTTGATCAAACCGCACCCCCGGTTTCGAATCAACTCAGGCTCAAACTGTAACCACTAAAATTTACTTTCTGTGAGGACCCTATGAGACGCAGTCTAATCAGCTTAACAATTATCGCCAGCCTACTCGCCGCAGTCGCTTGCCAACCTTCAGGAGGTGGCAGCGACAAAGTTCGCATTGGCGTCTTCATGTCGCTCACGGGAGACACGGCCAACTTTGGGATCTCGTCAACAAACGGAATCAAGCTGGCTGCTGACGAAGTAAATGCCACGGGTGGCATCAACGGCAAACAGATTGAATTGCTGGTGCAGGATGATCGCTCTGACGCTTCCGAAGCGGCGACGATCGTCACAAAGTTTGTGACACAGGATCAGGTACACGCGATTCTCGGTGAAGTTGCCAGCTCGCGCTCAATCGCGGCGGCTCCAATTGCACAGAACGCGAAGATTCCGATGCTCACGCCTTCCTCCACCAATCCTGAGGTAACCAAGAAGGGCGACTTCATCTTCCGCAGTTGCTTCATTGATCCTGTTCAGGGTGCGGCGATCGCACAGTTTGGCGCGCGGACTTTGAACGCTAAGCGCGGCGCGCTGATGGTCGACCGCAAGAACGACTACTCCACAGGTCTGGAGAAAGTTATTAACGAGGTCTTCACGCGTCTGGGCGGACAGATCGTTGTCACACAGTCTTACCAGGCCGCCGACCAGGACTTTAATGCCCAGATCACTTCGATTAAGGGCGCGAACCCGGACATAATTTTTGTGCCTGGTTACTACGGCGATGTCGGCTTGTTTGCAAAACAAGCGCGCGATAAAGGCATCACGGTTCCCATCGTCGGTGGCGATGGCTGGGACTCGCCGAGCCTCTACCAGATCGGTGGCGCTGCGCTTAATGGTTGCTACTTCAGCAATCACTATTCTCCTGACGACGCTGACCCGCTGGTGCAGAAATTCGTCAACGATTACAAGTCACGCTATGGTTCCGTGCCTGATGCCCTGGCCGCAACCGCCTACGACGCGGCGCGCATCATGTTTGACGCTATTAAGCGCGCCAACTCGCTTGATGGTACGGCGATTCGCGACGCGCTGGCCGCCACCAAGGAATTTCCCGGTGTCACCGGGAAGGTGACCTTCAACGAGAACCGCGACGCAGTGAAACCGATCGTCATGATCAAGATTGAAGACGGGGGTAAGTTTGTAGTCGCGGAACGCGTTCAGGTTGAAGGGGCGGCAATGCCTACAACTACCAGCGCAACTCCGGCAACCGCACCGGTTACCAACAGCAACGCCGGCGCGGTGGCGCCTGCGACCACCGGCACCTCAACAAACAACAGCGCGCCAGCCGCACCTGCTGCCGCAAGTCCTGCAACCAGCCCGTCTCACTAAGAGCGGGCTCGTTCGTTTGGGCGCTTCACTTTAGTAGCTTTCTAACCTTTCCACTCCGGCTCAATTTATGAGTACGTTCCTGCAACAACTGATCAATGGCATCTCACTCGGCGCGATCTATTCGCTGATAGCGTTGGGCTACACGATGGTTTACGGCGTGCTTAAGCTGATCAACTTCGCCCACGGCGATGTCTACATGGTGGGCGCGTTTATGGGCTATTACCTGGCGAATGGACTCGGCGCCCGCGGGGCGCAAGCGCTTGGTATGAGTGCCGACGGCTTGATTGCACGCGGACTGTTAGGCGGTGGCACACTCGAGCCGTCGCTGATTACTGCACTCGTGGTAATGCTCCTGGCGATGGCGATCTGCGCTGCCCTGGGCGTTGTGATCGAACGCTTCGCCTACCGGCCGGTGCGAAAATACTCGCGGCTTACGGCATTGATCACGGCAATTGGTGTTTCGTTGTTACTGGAAAACGGCGGTCAGGTGGTCTTCGGTGCGGATCCGAAATTCTTTCCCGAGCTTTTCAAGAAAAGAAACATTGACCTGTTCGGCGGGGCCAGCATCAATAGTGCTGACATCATCGTCCTGGTCATCGCGATTGCGCTCATGATTGCGCTGCAACTGATTGTCTTCCGCACCAAGACTGGTCGAGCAATGCGCGCCGTTTCATTTAACCTACAATCCGCCAAACTGATGGGCATCAATACGGATCGCATTATCATGTTCACGTTCGCCCTCGGCTCGGCGCTTGCCGCGGCCGCTGGTGTGTTAGTGGCGATTCGCATTCCGCGCATCGATCCCTTGATGGGGATACTGATAGGTTTGAAAGCGTTCGTGGCCGCGGTGCTGGGCGGCATTGGCAACATTCCCGGCGCCGTGCTGGGTGGTTTGCTGATCGGCATTACAGAAACCATGGTGGTCGGTTATCTCTCGCCGACCTATAAAGACGCAGTCGCTTTTGCCATTTTGATCCTAATACTACTCTTCCGACCCTCGGGCCTTCTCGGGTCGGTCGCGCAGGAAAAAGTCTAAAAGCAACGCTGAATGATGAATGATGAACGATGAATTGTTAAGACTAATGTTCGTCTTGCTATTCATCGTTCCACATTCATCGTTCATCGTTTGATTCGCATGCCTCGTTACCTACGTAATCTAATCATCATCCTGGTAGTAATCGCCATACTCTATGGCCTGGACACTCTCTTCCAGGGTCGCACGATTAGTCCCTACTTCAGTCGCATTCTGATGCTCTCAGGGATTGCGGTCACCCTCGCGGTTTCACTCAACCTGATCAACGGTTTCACAGGCCAGTTCTCGATCGGACATGCGGGTTTCATGGCCGTGGGCGCCTACTCTTCCGCCTACTTTTCAGTCAACTACGGCGCGAACCTCGCCGCTACACTCGGTAACGGAAAACTGGGTTGGGTGCTCGCCCTGGGAATCGCAACTCTCATTGGAGCTCTCTTTGCCGGACTTGCCGGCCTGATTGTGGGTGTGCCCTCCCTCAGATTAAAGGGCGATTATCTAGCAATCGTCACTCTGGGCTTTGGACAGATCATTGTCGTCTTTTTAAACAACATCGAGGCGGTAGGCGGTGCGCGTGGTTACTCAGGCATTCCAATAGTCAAAAGCTTCTTCTGGATTTTTCTGATTGCGATTCTCACCATCGCTATCGTTTACAACATCGTCAACTCCGCTTTCGGCCGCGCCCTAATTTCGATTCGCGAGGATGAACTCGCCGCCGAGGCGATGGGCGTTAACACGACGCGCTATAAGGTAATGGCGTTTGTCATTTCTTCGGCAATGGCGGGCGCCGGCGGCGTGCTCCTGGCACACTTTGATGGTTATCTAAATCCGAAGTCGTTCGAGTTCATCAAATCGTTCGAGATCCTGATCATGATCATTCTCGGCGGACTCGGTTCAATCGTGGGCTCGGTGCTAGGCGCTATTCTCTTAACCGTTTTGCCGGAAGCGCTGCGCGGCTTTGCCGAGTACCGCATGGTCATCTATTCCCTGCTGCTGATTATCCTGATGATCACGCGCCCGCAAGGTTTGCTGGGCAAGACCGGAGCCTTCAAGGGTTGGCGCGCGCGGCGCAAGAAGTCGCGTACGGAAGCGGAAGAAATAACAGCGGAGGATCGAAGTGCCGGCAACACGCTGGACAAGGCCACACTCGGCGAGCGGCAAAGTGAGACTTCGCTCCGGGAAGGAGACGAGAAATGAGCGGCAACGTCGCTTCCGACAACGGGAAACCAGCGATCCTGAAAACTGACAAAGCGACCATTCGCTTCGGCGGTTTGGTGGCTGTGAATGAACTCGACATGGCAGTGCGCTCGCACGAAATCTACGGGTTGATCGGACCTAACGGCGCGGGCAAGACAACGATCTTCAATTTGCTGACCGGGGTTTATAAACCAACCTCGGGCACGATTCATTTCAAGGACAAACGCATCGACGGCATGCGGCCTTATGAAATAGCCGGTCGCGGAGTTTCGCGCACCTTTCAAAACATTCGTCTGTTCCCCAGCATGACCGTGCTGGAAAATGTGATGACGGCTTGTCACATTCACATGGGACAAACCCTGCTTGACGCGGTGCTGCGTACTCCACGTTTCAACAAAGACGAAGAAAAGCATCGCGACTACTGCATGGAGCTGCTGGCAATCTTCGATCTGGACCGTTTCAAGGATGAAGGTGGCACCAGTCTGCCTTATGGCAGTCAGCGACGCCTGGAAATTGTGCGGGCGCTCGCCACTCGCCCTCAGTTGCTGCTCCTTGACGAGCCGGCTGCAGGAATGAACCCCTCTGAGCAGGAAGACTTAATGAATCTGATTCACGAGATCCGCGACCGCTTCTCGCTAACGATTCTCCTGGTCGAACACAACATGAAAGTCGTGATGGGCGTTTGTGAACGAATTCAAGTAGTGGATTACGGCAAATCGATCGCGCTGGGACTGCCGGAAGAAATCAAGAATGATCCCAAGGTTATTGAAGCTTACTTGGGCGACTAGAAGGTTTTTGGTTTTCGGCCTTTGGTCTTTGAACTTTGTACTTAATACTTCGTACTTGATCTCTTTCGTAACTTAGCCTGCCCTTAAGGACGAGCCGGGTTGTTCAGCACAAACAAAGTACAAAGAACTAAGTACTAAGGTCAAAAAAACAAAGTCGAATTTGAATGATGCTAACGCTAGAAAACGTCTCTGTTAATTACGGCGCCATCGAGGCTCTGAACGGCATTTCGATGCACGTAGAAAAGGGCGAAGTGGTGACGCTGATCGGCGCTAATGGCGCCGGCAAGACGACTACGCTGCGCACAATCACCGGCCTGCTCGAGCCACGCGCAGGAAAAATCATTTACGAAGGAGAAGACATCAGCGCTAAGCCGACGCATAAACTTGTCGCGCGCGGGATTTCCATGTCGCCGGAAGGGCGCGGCGTGTTTGCAAATCTTTCCGTGCGCGAAAACCTGCAAATGGGCGCTTATCTGAATCGCAATAAGAAAGAAGTTGCGGCCGATATGGAGCGGGCCTTCACGATGTTTTCGCGCCTGAGAGAACGCGAATCACAGAAGGCGGGCACGCTATCCGGCGGTGAGCAGCAAATGCTCGCAATCGGGCGCGCGCTGATGTCGCGACCGCGTTTGCTCTTGCTTGATGAACCTTCGCTTGGCCTGGCTCCGCTCGTGGTTCACACCATCTTCCAGGCAATCGATGAAATTAGAAGCAAAGGAACCACCATTCTGCTGGTCGAACAGAATGCACACGCTGCGCTGGGACATTCGGATCGCGCTTATGTACTGGAAACTGGGCGCATTGTGATGGAAGGACCGTCCAAAGAACTCGCCGCCGATCCCAGAATTAAAGAGGCCTACCTCGGCGAGTAAAACAAATTCCCGTGTTCCCTCTACAACACTCATCAATGAAACGTAGGCTGAGCCGTGCGCCGTCCCTCGTTGTCCTTTTAGCATTGCTGCTGCCCTTCGGGTCGTGTGCAGGCCCATCGCAGCAAGGTCCGGATAACAGTGCCACCATTAAGATTGGTTACTTTGGCGATCTTTCCGGGCCAACATTCAACTTCGGACAATCTGCGAAGAACGGAGTCTTGCTTGCCGCGGCCGAGATCAATCGGGCAGGGGGCATCAACGGACGCAAGCTTGATGTCGTGATTGAAGATGATCAGGGGAGTCCGGAACGTGCCGCGACCGTCGTGAACAAGCTGGTTCACCAGGACAATGTCGTAGCGCTGATTGCCGGAGGCGCCTCGGGCAGCAGTCTGGCGGCCGGACCAAACGCCCAGGCGGCGAAGGTGCCCATGATCTCGCCCTCTTCAACCAATCCGGCAGTCACTCAGATCGGCGATTACATTTTTCGTGCCTGCTTCATCGATGCGTTTCAGGGAGATGTGATGGCGCGCTTTGCCTTCAATACGCTGAAAGCCAGAAAAGCGGCGATCATGCTCGACTACAATTCGCCTTACAGTCGCGGTCTCACCGACTTCTTTGAATTGAGTTTTACCAAGTTGGGCGGAGAGGTGGTCAGCAAACAGTCGTATACCCAAGGCGACGCCGATTTTAAAGGGCAGTTAAGTTCGATCAAGGCGACCGAGCCCGATGTTGTCTACCTGCCCGGTTACTACGGAGACATTGCTATAATCGCGAAGCAGGCGCGGCAGTTGAACATAACGCAGCCACTCCTGGGTGGTGACGGCTGGGATGCTCCCGAGCTCTGGCAGCTCGCAGGCGATGCACTGAATGGTTCGTACATTTCGAATCATTATTCGGTTGACGATCCCTCCCCGGCGACGCAGAAATTTGCCCAGGATTACCGGTTCCAGTCAGGGAATCTAGCCCCTGATGCGCATGCGGCATTGGCTTATGATGCGATGCGATTCCTGGCGGAGGCGATTCAGCGTGCGGGTACGGAAGGACCGAAATTGCGAGATGCCTTAGCAGCAACAAAAAATTTCGCAGGCATCACCGGCATCATCAGCATGGATCAGGATCGCAACGCAGTGAAGCCGGCGGTAGTTTTAAAACTTGAAGACGGAAGATACATCTACCTCGAGACGATCTATCCCGAAGCACCAGCGGCAAGCCCCTCTCCATCGCCTTCCCTTTCGCCAAAACGAAGGCCAAAAAAATAACCGCCAAGCCGCCAAGAATCGCCAAGGACGCCAAGGAGAATAAGACTAGCTTAGTACTTTGTTCTTAGTACTTTGTTCAACTTAGTTCAGCCTAAACGAGCCTCTCAAGTTTCAAAGTTCAAAGAACCAAGTTCAAAGATCGTCATATTCTTCTTGGCGTCCTTGGCGGTTCTTGGCGGCTTGGCGGCTAATGTTCCTAAAGTCACACCGCCTCGGACTGTGATGAGAAGTGAAACTGCTTCACTTTCAGTGCTGGTAATAGTGCCGCGCTATTGCCCTGTCCTTCCGCATTGCCGACGCGTTCCGGCGCGCCGATCATCTCCACATTCCCGGGCGCCAGCAGGGCCATTAAACTCTGGTTGAAGCGGAAATTTTTGACTGGATAACGAATCTTGCCACCTTCAATGTACCAGATGCCGTCGCGCGTCAATCCGGTCTGCAACGCCGTGCGCGGATCAACGCCGCGGATATACCAAAACCGTCCCAGCAGAATGCCACGCTCGGTTTTGGCAATCATCTCCTCCAAAGTCACTGGCGGCGCTGAGCTTTCCATAATCGAGTTCACCGGTCCCGGCGTAGGCTGCTTATCTTTCTGCTTCGCCCAAAAGCGCGAGTAGGTCAGGTTCTCGAGCACACCATTCCGCACCAGTTGAATTCGTTGGGCCGGAATTCCAGCCTGTGCAGACTGCGATCCTGGCAATTCCGGATTCCAGGGATCGCTGTAGATGTTCAGCCGTTCGTCAAAAACCTGCTGGCCCACTTTCGTTTTGCCGCCCGGCAAGGAAAATGGACTACGCCCCTCATCAGCACTACGCGCGTCAAAACTGAACGCAAAGAACGACAGCAAATCGGCAACGGCCTGCGGCTCAAGAATCGCCGGATACACACCCGCCTCAAGCGTTCGCGGGCGACGACCCTCTAAGGCTTTGCGAATCGCTTCCTGCGCGACTCGTTTCACATCGAGCCTGGTCACATCGAAGTGATTGCGTAGGAAGTAGCCAGAGCTGCCACCGTCAGGCGTACGCGCCGTGGTGGACAAGCTCACCAGGCTCGAGCGTTCATAGTTGAAGTTGCCATTCTTCGTGGCCGCAGCATTCACGGAACCGCGCGCCTGATGAAAGCCTGCGCCGATCACGCCCGCGCGCTCGCAGCTCGCGATCACGCTGTTAATAGCTCGCGCCCGATCCTGCAACGAAATGTTTGAGGTCGCTTCGCAGTAGCCGTTAACCGGCTTGTATGTCTGACGACCGACGGTGGGCAGGTACTCTCGATCAACGGGAGAGATGCGGGCGATTTCTTCGGCTTGCGCTACTGCCGCCCGCAACGAGGCGTCGTCAATCTCGTTCGTGGAAGACGCGCCGCGTTTCTTATCGATCCAGACGGTGACGCCCACGGACGTATTCTTTCGTGCGCCACTCGTGGTAAACGCGTTGGCTGCAAAGCGCAGGTGTGAATAGTTCTCGTTGTTAACATTGACTACGGCATCGTCCGCGCGAACATAGCCGAGCAGCTTAGAGGTAATGGCGCGTGCTTCTTGTTCAGTGAGTAACATTATGTTGAGACCTCATGGTCAGGAAGGCCGGCTTGCCGCCGCCTGGTTAATTGAATTCAACGAACGAGACTAACCTTCACTCTTCCGAGTCCAACTTCAACTGGCCCGGGCGGCGGTATTTAGAACATTGACTTGCCGAAAGCGCGCGGGCGGGCAGCCATGACTCACTGCATTCGATTGGCCGGGCTCACCCTTGCCGTCATTGAAGCTGCCACCGAGTTCATAAGTCGAGCGACCTCCGAGGCCATCGCACGAACCCCAAAAGTCAGTCGTGCGCGATTGATAGGCAACGTCGCGCAACATCGTGCCAACTTTTCCATTCTTGATTTCCCAGAATGTTTGCCCGCCAAACTGGAAGTTGTAGCGCTGCTGATCGATCGAGTAGCTCCCATCGCCGTAGATCAGGATTCCCCGTTCGACTCCGCCGATCAGATCAGCCATGCCGGTGTTCCCCGAGGATGGTTGCAGCGAAACGTTAGGCATGCGGGGAAATGAGACGCTGCCCCAACTATCAGCGTGCAGGCAGCCATAAGATTTCTTACCTGGCGACATCGCGGCGAGATCGCGAGTCGTCTGCCAATCCACGAAAATTCCATCCTTGATCAGCGGCCATTCCTGACCCGGTACACCTTCATCGTCATAGGCGACGGTTGCCAGACCGCCTCTTTGCGTCCGGTCCGCCATGAAATTAACGAGATCCGATCCGAATTTAAGCTTTCCGATCTTGTCGCGCGTCAAGAAACTGGTTCCTGCATAGTTGGCTTCCCACCAGAGCGAGCGATCGAGTTCCGTCGGATGTCCTACCGATTCATGTATCGTCAACCATAGATGCGAGGGATGTAAGACGAGATCGTACTTGCCCGGCTCCACCGATTTCGCTTTCAGCTTCGCCACCGCATCCTCGCCGGCCTGTTCAGCCTCCTTCAGCCAGGGATACTTCTCCATGTACTCATACCCGAGGCCCTGCGGGCCGCCGAGCGAATTACGAGATTGAAAATCGCCGTTGGCGCGATTCACCGCCGTCACGTTCAGGTTCGGGTTAGCGCGAATGATGTACTGCTCGATGCGTGCGCCATCCGTTGAAGCATAAAACTTTTGTTCGTTAACAAAACTCATCGACGAGCTAACGAAACTGACCCCGTCCGTCTTTAACGCCCGCTCGTTGAGCTTCAACAACAAATCGATCTTGTTATCGATGGGTACTTCGAAGGGATCCTTTTCAAACGAGCTGCGCCAGTTCGCCTGAACCTTTGGGACCCGCGCGAGGGTGACTCGCCGCCGCTGGTACACCGAATTGGCGCGCGCAATATCGACAGCCTGTCGCGTCACGCGCCAAATCTCCTGCGGCGTCACGTCGCGGCTGGAAGCAAATCCCCACGTGCCCTTGAACAGGACGCGCACGCCAAAACCAAAGTTCTGACTGCGCGAAACGTTCTGCACCTGTTTTTCGCGTGTCGAGAGCGACTCGTTGCGATAACGATTGATGCGGATGTCTGCATACGAGCAGCCCAGCTTGCGCGCCTGGTTCAAGGCAATGTCTGCGAGGGCGCTCTTATTAATTTTCTCAGCGGCAGCGGCTTCCGCGGCCTCAACGTCGCTGATCCAGGATGGTAGCGAACTCGGTAAGATCGCCACGCCGGTAGCGACGCCCGCTGTCTTGATAAACTCGCGTCTAGAGGTTGTCATGAACTAGACCTCTTTAAGGATGGATTTTAGTTAAGGGCGGGACGATTTAACGCGGGCTGGCGAACGTTGTCAACACTAGTTTCTTTGGCAGGTGGTTTTTGGCAGACAAGCAAGGAAGGGAAAGGATCTGTTTCGTGTATGTTCGTGAGTATTCGTGGATCGCTTTCCAGCTTCCGAAAAACGATCCACCAAAACACACGCGAGAGTGCACCAAACAAGAATTAATATTTCAATTCTTAAACAACTGACTTACTTACGTTTTAGACTCGCCCGTGCTGCCGCTAGGGCACTACTGACTAGTTCCGAAGCGGTTCCACCACTTTGCAACTTGGTGTTGAGAGTCTGTTCCAATGCGAGCGCAGCAAAAACATCCGTATCAATCAAGGGAGTCTTTGAACGCAACTCGTCAAGGCCTAACTCCTGCAATTCAACTCCCCGCTCGAGAGCGTGAACTACCACGCGGCCAACGATTTCATGAGCTTCACGAAAAGGCATTCCTTTTCGCACGAGATAGTCGGCCAGCTCGGTAGCGTTCATGTAACCCTTAGAGGCGGCATCGCGGGCGCGTGATTCGTTAACATTGATATTCCGTAGTACCGTGGCCGTCATGGCTAGACACGCGGAAACAGTATCGAAACTATCAAAGACTGCTTCCTTATCTTCCTGCATGTCTTTGTTGTAGGCGAGCGGGAGAGCCTTCAACGTTGTCAGCAATCCCGTCACATGACCAAAGACCCTGCCGGCCTTACCGCGCACGAGCTCCATCGAGTCAGGGTTCTTCTTCTGCGGCATCAGGCTCGAACCAGTGGCCACCGCATCACTCAACTCGAAAAAGCCAAACTCGGTGGTGGCATAAATGATGATGTCTTCAGAGAGGCGCGAGAGATGCACCATGATGAGCGCGCAAGCATTGGCAAACTCAACACAAAAATCCCGATCGCTGACGGCGTCGAGGCTGTTGCGTGAAACTTCGCCAAAACCCAGATCGCTTGCAAGCGCTTCTCGATCGATAGCGAAGGAAGTACCGGCGAGCGCCGCTGAGCCCAAAGGCATGACGTTGACGCGCTTGCGGGCATCGCTAAGTCGCTCGCGATCGCGCGCCAACATTTCAAAATAAGCCAGACACCAATGCGCCAGCAGAATTGGTTGGGCGCGTTGCAAATGTGTGTAACCTGGAATGATGGTCTGGCTATGTTCGGCTGCGAAGTCGAGCAGTGCCTCCTGTGTCGCAGCGACGAATTCGTTTAGGTCGTCGATCGCGTCTCGAAGCCATAAACGCATATCAGTCGCCACCTGGTCATTGCGACTGCGTCCGGTGTGTAATTTCAAACCTGTAGGGCCGATAAGTTCGACCAGACTGGCTTCAACAAACGAATGCACATCTTCGGATTCGTCATTGATGTACTTGGCTTTCGTTTCAGCTTGGTTTTGCACCTCGTGCAAAGCCGCGGTGATTCTGCGGGCTTCGTCGTCGGTGAGGACACCTGCCTCCCGCAGTGCCGCACAATAAGCGACACTCGCTCGAACATCGACCTCCAGCAGCCGCCGGTCAAACAAGAATGAACGGTTGAAATCCGCGAAACCTTTGTCAGCCTCGCCCCGGAATCGTCCACCCCAAAGATTTTTCACTTCACTCATTCCCCTTTTGCCCCTCGCTGAATTAGCTGTTGCCCAGTTTAGCAGGCGGTTCCTGTTTGACCGCTAAGCATCTTGAATGGTAGTTTATGCATCTATGCACTGTTTATGCAAGTTCTTTGCATAGATGGGACCCAGAGACGGCGATGAATAAGAGTTTGCGACAGCAGAAAATTCTGAGTCTGATTCAGGCGAAGCCAATCGGGACGCAGCAAGAGTTGCGCAGTCTTCTGGAAAGAACCGGAGTAGCCGCGACGCAGTCGAGTGTCTCGCGCGATCTGGAAGAGTTGGGTGTCGTGAAGCATCACGGTCATTACACCGTCCCTCGTTTGCAAAGCATGCAGGCGCGCGGACTGCTTAGCCTAGATCGCGCTGGGGATAACTTGATCGTCGCGCGCACTGAACCAGGTTTAGCATCGGCAGCAGCGGTTACGATCGACGGCGCAGCGATTGCTGAAATTGTCGGCACACTCGCGGGCGAAGATACGATTTTCATCGCCATTGCCGACGCGAAGGCGCAACGAACGGCGATGAAGCGAGTTTGGGAGTTGTTCTCTTAAATAAAACGTACTTGGAACTTTGTTCTTGGTACTTTGAGGTTTTGTTCAGCGGGCTTTCGAGCAATCGAGCGTGACGAAATCAAAGAACAAAGTACAAAGCTCAAAGCACAAAAACTAGAAACCATGATTGAAACGAAGATCAACAAAATCGTCCTTGCTTATTCCGGCGGATTGGACACGTCCGTAATGCTGCGCTGGCTTAAGGAGCAGTACGGTTGTGAAGTTGTCTGCTATTGCGCCGACGTTGGCCAGGGACAGGAACTCGAAGGCCTCGAGCAGAAAGCACTCGCTACCGGCGCTTCCAAACTCTACGTCGAAGACATACGGGACGAATTTGTCCGCGATTACGTGTGGACGGCAGTTAAGGCGAATGCAATTTACGAAGGCGTTTATTTGCTTGGCACTTCTCTCGCCCGGCCGGTGATCGCCAAACGACAAATCGAGATCGCCCGACGCGAAGGGGCCGATGCCGTAGCGCACGGCGCTACCGGCAAGGGCAACGATCAGGTCCGCTTTGAGCTCACTTATTACGCGCTTGAACCAAACATCAATGTTATCGCGCCGTGGCGAGAGTGGGCCTTCCAGGGACGCAGCGACTTAATCGCTTACGCGAAGCAACACAACATTCCG
>DASSCX010000010.1:0-4750 GCA_035697425.1 Pyrinomonadaceae bacterium
CCCTAGTGGCAACACTAGTGGTCCACAACAAGCAGCGCTTCTTCAGCGATGGAGGGGCGTTGCTTTTGTAAATATATCGGTAACGACGCTTTTGTAAATATTTCGGTAACGACGGCTCGTTAAAGGTCCGTTAAGAGGTGATAGTGATGGCAAGTACTAAGGCGGGTAAGCGTTCGAGCTCGGGATCAAGTTCCGGTGCAAAAAAAGCTGCTGGTAAGAAAGCCGGTAGCAAGAAGGCAGGAAAGAAAGCAGCCTCGGCGAGGGAGAAGAAGTCGGCAAATAAATCCACTCGCGGCGCCAGCAAGCAAGCGACTAAGAAGGCCGGCAAGCGCAGCAGTCAAAAGTTAACGCGCAAAAGCACTGGAGGAATTATCTCCAAGGCGAAGTCCGTACTTGGCGCGGTGGCAGCGGGTGCGGCTGCTGGAGCCGCTGCCGTCGCAGCCAAAAGGGTTGCTGATGCTGCCCCTAAAGAAGCAACGGCCGCGACCAGTAGCGAAACTGCTGCCGGCAGTGGCAATGAAACTAAATCCGAATAACCGGCTTTGCCGGTGCATTCCTGAACCGCACTAATAAGGGTAAGTCTATGACACAGGTTTCTGAGCAGTGGCGACCGGGTGAGCGTCCCGATCAGCCCGCGACACATCCTTACGATCCTGACAATCCGGATCAGCACTCTGATCCGCAGCCGCTGCCACTGCCGCCGGATGGCGAGCCGCAGCCGGCTCCGATTCGCGAGCCTCGCGAACCGATGCCGGCAACGGATCCTAAGCAAACGACTCCGCCGATCATCGCTTAACGATGAGGTCCTAGCTGCCACCGTGGGCCGCAGCTGCGCGTTTCTCGATCTCTTCGGGCGCGACGTCCTCGACGTGCGTGGCCACCGTCCAAACATGTCCAAACGGATCTTTTAGCGTTCCCGAACGATCGCCGTAAAACTGATTCTCCAACGGCTTGATTTCCTTAGCGCCCTTGCTGATGGCCCGCTGGAACATCGTGTCAACGTCGTCTACGTAAATCATCAGCCCAATCGGAGATCCTCCCAGAGTTTGCGGACTCACAAATTCCATTTCCGGAAATTCGTCTGCCAGCATGATGGGTGAATTACCAATCTTGATTTCAGCGTGACCGATCTTGCCGTCGGGACCTGCCATACGGAAAAGTTCGGTCGCGCCAAACGCTTCCTTGTAATAGTCGATTGCCGCAGCCGCGCCTTTAATGCTCAAGTACGGCGTCACGGAATGGTAGCCTTCGGGGATTGGGTTTACCTTTGCCATTTTTTTTCTCCTTTGTTTAGTCGTAGTCGTCGAGTTCAATTAAGCTGGGTCTGCGATATGCGTCGCCAGGTACCAGGTATTTCCAAAAGGGTCGCTCACGGCGCTGACGCGATCGCCGTACGGTTGATCCTTCGGCTCATCGATAACTGTAGCGCCGCCAGCCACCGCCCGCCGATGCCAGGCATCAACGTCATCCACGTAAAGGAAAAGCATAGACGGCAACGATTGGTAGCGCCCGTGAGCCTCGCCCATCTCCAACACCGAGTCGCCAATCTTTATCTTCGCGTGCAGCACCGGACCGTCAGGGGTTTCGCGGTGACTAATGATCTCCTCGGCGCCAAAACTGAGCTTCAAAAAGTCAATCATTTTTGCCGCTCCCACCGGATGCAAGTACACGTTAACGCTTCGCAGGCCTTCATCGGTATGCGAGCCTGACAGTCGTTTGGCGAGGTACCACTCATTCCCTGCCACATCCAGCACGCTGGCAACTCGTTCTCCATGCGATTCTATCGGATCACTCATTGCTTTCGCCCCGGCAGCGACAGCGCGTTGGTAGCTGGCGTCTACGTCATCGACGTAGACGTGAAGCGCGGTAAGCTTCTGCTCTCCTTTCCAATCACCGCCGCCGCCGATCATTACAAAAGAATCACCGATCTTATACTCGGAATGATATCCACCTTTGGAGCCGATTCCGTAAACAGCGCCTTCGGCGTCGAATGCCTGCTTAACGAAGTCGATCAGTTCCATCACATTGTGAACTGCGAGGTAAGGCGTAATCGTGTGGAAGCCCTCGCGAATGTAGTTTACTGACCTGGCCGTTGCGGCACTTTCATTACTCATCGAGACACTCCTTAATAGTTCTTCCCGCAGACGAGACTTAAATTCGTCACGTGGCAGACCACGCAATTCCCTCGCGACATCGAGCAGCGACTCAACGTCGGCCGTCACCCGAGGCCGCGCGTCGGGATTGGCCAGCAAAACAGCCAACGCTTGATCGAGTTGTTCGAAGTTCTCAGCCATGCTTACTCACCGTTTTGCCTGCAACTCCGCGCGCAGGGTTTGCAGACCCCGAAATTGCAACTGCTTAACTGCACCTTCGCTGCGTCCCAGTTCTGTTGCAATTTCGCGAATACTCTTCTCCTCAGCAAAGCGCCACATTATTACGCGACGCTGGTCCTCGGGAAGCCGGTCCACCGAGCTAAATAATAACGCTCGTTCCTCAACCTCCTCGAGATTGAAATGACTGCTTTCAGTTGCGTCTTCCGCGTCAGTCAAATGCTGCTCGCGCGCCGCCTGCCTAGTCCGATCAACGACTATGTTGGTGGCGATTCGCAGCAGCCAGGCGCCAAACGGAGCACCACGCCAAACAAATTTCGGCAAATACTCCAACGCTTTCTGAAAAACTTCTGAAGTGAGGTCCTCGGCAGTGGCGCGATCGCCTACGCGGCGCGCGGTGTACGCATAAACCAGGCAGAAGTACTTGTCGTAGAGATCGCCAAACTTGCTTTGGTCCTGCTGGGCAGACTCCACCAGCAGGCGGTCTGCCGCCAGCTCTGCCGCGTTCGTCGATGCTGGTTTTCCGACGACCATTGTTCTCTACTTGTATAAACTGTCTCAGGGCGAAAAGGTTACGCAGGATTCTGCGCCCCGCCTCGGGAATCGGTCAATAAGCAGATCCGAGGACAAGACTGCAAAACGATTAGCAACCTCAGCCAAAGACAACAGGAGGAAATCACAACAGTGAAGGGTAATCGCGGGATCGTCCCGCTACTTTTCTTCGTAATAAGCTTTGCCGGTCTAGGGACGCCGGCTTTTGGACAACTGGGTATCGGCGATCCAATTGAGTTCAGAGCTTACCGCGATCAGGAATTTCGAGATCCCGAGAGATCGCCTTTGGAAACCTGGGAGGTCCCCCGATTCAAAGGGCTGAACTACTTTAAAGTCGATCCGGCATTTAAGGTTACGGCGCGCTTCTTGCGCACGCCACACGAAAAGAAATTTAAGATGCCGACCTCAAGCGGTACTACTAAAGTCTATGTGAAATACGGGACGCTGAGCTTCCGCCTCGGGGATCGTCACTACGTTCTTGGCGTTTATCAAAGTGAGGTGCTATCACAGACGGAAAAGTATAATGACTACTTGCTGATTCCGTTTACCGACTCCACCAACGGCAAGGACACATATGGCGGTGGCCGCTACATCGATTTTGAGATTCCTTCCTCCAAAGTGGTTACTCTTGATTTCAATCTGGCCTACAATCCCTCATGTGCTTACAGCAGCCGCTATAACTGTCCGATTCCACCGCGAGAAAACCGGCTCAAGACGAAGATCCAGGCCGGGGAGAAGGTTTATAAGTCCCATGACAAGGCTCAATCTCACTAATCTATGATGATGCACCCAACTCTTTCCCGCCGTCAGGCGTCAAAAGGTCTTAACTCTCCCGCAACGCTGGCCAGCGTTGCAGCTTCACAAATCGGAGTAGCAATGATGAAATCCCGAATTATGAGTCTGTTTCTACCTGTCCTAATGCTCCTGGCGATCAACGCCAGCGCTCAGGAAGCCGCGCCCGCGCCCACAGCTGAAGAGCAACAACAAGAGAAAGCTGAAAAGCAAAAGCGCGCTTTCGTCTTACTGGAACAGGTCGTCGATGAGGCGCAACTGCTGCGCTTGCCCGAGAACCGCGTTCGCATGCAAATGGGAGCAGCGGAAATGTTGTGGCAAAGCAACGAAGGTCGCGCGCGCTCTCTATTTTCACAAGCTGCCGAAGGCATCGCAGAAATGACGCGGGCCACGAATGCGGAGGCTGGCCCCAATCAAAGGCGGAATTTCAACCGGTCGGGAACGCCAGTTCAGTTGCGACAGGAACTAGTACTCACCGTTGCGCGCTACGATGCTCCACTCGCCTACCAGTTGCTTGCGGCGACTCGCCCGCCGGCGACTGATATGGTGACTATCGGTTTCAACGTCGAGGACGACTTGGAACAGCGGCTACTGGCCCAGGTCGCGGCCTTAGATCCAAAACTCGCTTTACAGACCGCTGAAGATTTGTTGGCTAAAGGCAAATATCCTATATCGCTGCTTGATGTGCTTAATCAGCTGCGTACGAAAGACAAAGAGGCTGCCGCAAAACTCGAAGAAAAATTATTGAAACGGCTGGTTGCCGCCAACATGTTGACCACCGCCGAAGCAGGCAGCCTCGCGCTGGGCTTGCTGCAAACAGGACCGCGTGTCGCGACTACTTCCGCGGCCGAAGCTACGCCTGCTAAGATTCAACCGTATCTGACCGCGAATAATTACGCTGACTTGACGGGTTCGGTAATCGACGCTGCGCTAAGAGCGACGCCACAATCCGCAGCTACTCAACCGCGTCAGAATCGGGGCCGCGGGCGCGCTGCCCTCGGTTCCGGCAACCAAGCCAACGCCAACACCACTTTAAGTGCCGCCGAACTCGAACAAATGAATGCGCGGCGCTTACT
>DASSCX010000011.1:0-17322 GCA_035697425.1 Pyrinomonadaceae bacterium
TAACCATTGCTACCATCCAAACGATCCATGCAATTACTAAGTCAACTAATGATTTCAAGCGATCTGCGTGCGAGGTTCAGTAAGGCGAACCGGGTATTGGTGCTGACCGGGGCTGGCGTTTCCGCTGAATCCGGTGTCCCCACCTTTCGTGGCGGCGGCAACACTGCCGTGTGGAAGGGCATGCCGTTCGACGTGATTTCTTCGGCGCAGATGGTGAATCGAAATCTTGCTGCGGTTTGGGAATGGTTCGACTACCGCCGGCAATTGCTTAGTTCACTTAAGCCGAATGCCGCGCATCATGAGCTAGCAAAATGGCAATCCAGTTTCCGCGATTTCAAGCTTGTCACTCAGAATATCGACGGCCTGCATCAGCTTGCAGGTTCTCGAGATGTCACTGAACTCCACGGCAGTATATGGAGTGCTCGTTGCACTACGTGCCACTCGCGACAGGAGATCGATCGCATTGGCGAGCGCGCAGACGCGTGTTTTGAGTGTGGAGATCCGGTGCGACCTGACGTTGTATTGTTTGGGGAGATGTTACCTGTGGGTTGCTTTGAGGCGGCCGCAGCCGCCGCCGGGAATTGTGAACTTTGTTTTGTGATTGGCACCTCCGCGTTGGTTTACCCTGCGGCGGCCCTGCCGGAAATTGCTCGAGAGGCCGGCGCTTTCATTTGCGAGGTCAATCCGGAACGAACGCCGCTTTCGGATCTCTGCCACGAGGTGTTAACAGGAAAGGCCGGGGAAGTGTTGCCACTAATCTCCGCCGCCAAAGGGATTTAATTACAGGTACGAGTGGCTTCTGCAGGTAAGAATGTGATAGGCAGGTGATGCATCGTCGTAGATCCGTCACCCGACTTCTTGTGCAAAGCCGTTACGAGCAATTGAACAACCAGATTCACGATTTACGATTCACGAGATGACAACTCTTTACTTCGACTGTTTCGCCGGTGCAAGTGGCGACATGATTCTCGGAGCCCTGGTGGCTGCGGGCGTTGATCCGCAAGCTCTGCGCGAACAACTTGCCCTGCTCGACGTCGAAGGTTTTTCAGTTGATTTTGAAAAAGTCGACCGCGCGGGCCTCAGTTGCACCTTTGCCCGCGTATCAATCAAGCCCGAACACGTCCATCGACATCTCAGCGACGTCCTGAAAATTATTTACGATTCGCGTCTTAACGATCGCGTGAAAGAACGCGCGGCCAGAATATTTTCCCGGTTAGCTGAAGCGGAGGCGAGTGTGCATAACCAACCCGTCGCCAGCATTCATTTTCATGAAGTGGGCGCGCTCGATGCGATCGTCGATGTAGTCGGCGCCGCAATCTGTTTTGATTTGATTCAGATCGACCGCTTTGTTTGCTCGCCGCTCCACGTCGGCAGTGGCACCGTCGATATCGCGCATGGGCGGTTTCCAGTCCCACCTCCCGCCGTGGCCGAGCTCTTAAAGCATACGCCCGTCTATGCGACGGATATTAAGGGCGAACTGGTGACACCGACGGGCGCGGCGATCATTGCGGCGGTTTGTGATGAATATGGACCGTTGCCGCTTATGCAGCTCGAACGATCCGGTTACGGTGCCGGCAGCCGCACCTACGAAAACTTTCCTAATGCAATACGTGTCTTGATCGGGAAGGAGCAGAGAAACGTTCGCGCAACTCAAAACCCGAAACTCGAGACGCTCTGGATGCTGGAAACGAATATCGACGACATGTCGCCGCAGGTTTTCGGGCATGTCATGGATCGCGCACTTGAGATGGGAGCAC
This sequence comes from Pyrinomonadaceae bacterium, assembly GCA_035697425.1. GTDB lineage: Bacteria > Acidobacteriota > Blastocatellia > Pyrinomonadales > Pyrinomonadaceae > PSRF01. The sequence continues at coordinate 1,758 of DASSCX010000011.1, forward strand.
TTGATTGTTATTTCACACCAATCCAGATGAAGAAAAATCGCCCCGGGGTGCTTTTGTCCGTGCTCTGCCGCGCCTCAGAAAAGGAAGCGGTGACCCACATGTTATTCGCCGAGACCACCACAATCGGCATTCGCAGTTATGCAGTTGAGCGGAGCGCCCTGGAGCGGCAGGTGGTGAAGGTGGAAACACAGTACGGAGCGATCGATGTTAAAGTAGCGCGGATGAATGGACACGTAGTGAATGAGATGCCGGAGTTTGATCAGGTCCAATCTGCGGCTATTAGATCCGGAGTTCCGTTTCGCACAGTCGAGCGTGCCGTACGTGAGGCGCTGGCAAACGCCTCAAAGGTTTGAAGTCGATGGCTTATAAATTTTCCGACGAACCGACAACGCAAAACCTGCCTTCCGATGTCGATCTGGATCTGATCGCGCAGGGCGTGCGATTGATCCTTGAGGGCTTGGGTGAGGATCCGGAACGTGCCGGCCTACAAGAGACACCGCGACGTGTTGCGGAAATGTTTGTCGAGTTAACGGCCGGGATGCGCGAAGACCCCCAGGAGCATGTCGTTCCCCTCCCAGGCGACAAGCACGATGAGATGGTAATCGTGAAGGACATCAGCATCGCTTCATTGTGTGAGCATCACTTGGCACCCTTCGTCGGAAAGTGTCACATCGCCTACATCCCAAAAGATGGTCGCATTCTGGGGATCTCCAAGCTGGCGCGGCTTGCCGAAACATTTTCCCGCCGGCTCCAACTTCAGGAACGATTGACCACCGACATTGCGAACACGCTCTACAAAGGCTTGAAGCCGGTCGGCGTGATGGTGGTGATCGAGGCGGAACATACCTGCATGACATTGCGGGGAGTGAGAAAATCCGGCGCGACTACTGTGACGTCCGCCGTGCTTGGAGGATTTCGCACCGATCCGCGAACGCGTGCTGAAGCAATGGCGCTTATTACGGGGAACCAGTAATCATTTTTCCACTTCTCATTGCTTAACATTTAAAAGCGAACCGCCAAGCCGCCAAGAACCACAAAGCACGCCAAGAAGTTAGTCGGCCGATGAAATTGAGCGGCAATATTAAAGCTAGGCTTCTGAAACAAAGCACTATACAAAGCTCGTTTTATCTTCTTGGCGTACTCTGCGGCTCTTGGCGACTTGGCGGTTTCAGTTTTTCCAATAGAAAATGAAAACTGAGAAATGGAAAATGAGTCTTTGAACACCTTCTACGTAACCACTCCCATCTATTACGCGAATAGCCTACCTCATCTCGGCCATCTCTACACGATGATCGTCGCGGATACCGTACATCGTTATAAAGAGCAACGCGGCATTGAGACCTACTTCCTCACCGGCACCGACGAACACGGCATCAACATCGAACGAGCGGCCGAACGAGCCGGCCGCACCCCGCAGGAACAGGCTGACTACGTTGTTGCTTATTACAAGAAGATGACGGCGCAGTTTGCGCTCGACACTGATCATGGTGGCTACGACCTCTTCATGCGCACCACTTACCCGTTTCACGCGGAAGGGGTCAGCAAGTTGTGGCGCGAAGTGGCGAAGTCGCAAACACCTAAAGGCCGCGATGCAATTTACAAAGGTCACTATGAAGGTTGGTTCTGTGCTCCGTGTGCGGCATACAAGACCGAAGATGAGTTTATTAAACCCGCAAATGCGGGCGAGAATCCCTTGTGTCTGATTCATGAGACGCCGCTCGATCGCGTCAGTGAAGAAAGTTATTTCTTTCGTCTTTCCGATTACGCTGAGGCGCTGCTGGAGCTTTATGAGAGCCGGCCGGATTTCATTCGCCCCGATTCGCGGCGGAACGAAGTGATAAGTTTCGTGCAGGGCGGTCTGCAAGATTTGTCAGTCAGCCGCCTCCGCAGCTCAGTTAAGTGGGGCATCCCTGTTCCCGACGATCCGTCACACACGATCTATGTTTGGTTCGACGCCCTCATCAACTACATCACGGCAGTGGGCTACGGTAATGAAGAGCGTGAGCGCGCTGTAGGATTCGAGAAGTTCTGGCCGGCACTGCATATAGTCGGCAAAGACATTCTGCGCTTCCACGCAGTCTATTGGCCGGCGTTCTTGCTGGCAGCTGGCGTTGAACAGCCAGTAGCAATCATAGCTCACGGCATGTGGGTCGATCAGGCTGGCCGCAAAATGTCCAAGACTCTTGGAAATACGGTTGAGCTCGACGTGCTCCACAAACACTTTTCGATCGATGCCATTCGCTACTTCTGTTTGCGTGAAATGGTGTTCGGCCAGGACGGGCGCTTCGGATACGAAGCGTTAATCGAACGGACCAACAGCGACCTGGCGAGCGGTCTGGGTAATCTTTCCAGTCGCACCCTCACAATGATCAGTCGCTACGCCGACAACAGTATTCCCTCAGGAGTAATCTCTGAAGAGAAGTTACTCCTGGCGAAGCGCAGTGGCATCGATACTGATGAAACCACAGTGGCCGGCTTCGTCGAGCAGGCACGGGATCAGTATCTACAACTATTCGACAGTTTTTCGTTCAGCCGGGCACTCGAGGTGGCGTGGTCAGTCGTCGCGCGCGTCGACAAGATGATCAGCGACGCAAAGCCCTGGGACCTGGCCAAGGACGAGAACCAGCGTGAGACTCTCGATGCCGTGCTGTACCGCGCAGCTGAGTCTCTGCGCTGGCTTTGCGTGCTGCTCTACCCCGTAATGCCGCAGGCGACCCAAAGAATTTACAGCCAGTTAGGTTTCGCCACTTCGCCCGGAGCAACTGACTCTGGCAAGTTAAAATGGGGCGGCTTGGCAGTGGGACAAAAGATTGGAGAAGTGAAACCGCTCTTTCCGCGAATCGACAAGGGTAAAACCATGGACGAGATCAAGAATCCAGCTCCGCATGCCACCGAAGCTGAAGCAGTAGCCGGCGCACCGTCAGCGGCCGAAACTAAACCTGAACCACCTATGCAGCACGCCACCGAAGCTGACGCGGTGGAAGGCGTGACGAGCTTTATCGAGATCGGCGACTTTGCAAAGGTTGAAATGAAAGTTGGCGAGGTGTTAACCGCGGGCCGCATTCCCAAAGCTGACAAACTATTGCTGCTGACGATTGATGTGGGTGAAGCACAGCCGCGCCAGGTGCTCGCCGGCATTGCGCAGTACTACGAACCCGACGCCCTGGTAGGCAAAAAGGTCGTCGTGGTTGCCAATCTTAAGCCGCGCAAACTTCGCGGGTATGAATCACAGGGCATGGTAGTCGCCGCCTCAATCGGCGAAGAAGGGCGCCCGGTAATCGCTACATTCACTGAAGACGTTCCCAATGGCGCGCGCTTGAAATAGACGCGACACGCGTTCTCTTGCGGTTGACCTCTCCAGCGTCGGGGAATATCATGCGGCCACCTCGTACAGGCCCAGCCATTACAGTTTCAACTTACTCTTTTACAGTGGCTCCGCCTCTTCGTCTTCCAGCAGATCAAAGGTTTTCCCAGTAGTGGTTTTTTGAGTCGGCCTCGCGTTTACAATTTGGAAGGCAATTCGGTCCGATTTCTGTGCTGTTGATCTCAAGGCAGCACGGCCTGAATAGCTTCCAGCAGGCAGTCGCCTTCGAACAAATTGGCGAAATCCCAGAGCGGTCGCATACCAACAAAAAGGAGATAACGATGTCTACGCCTAGTCCCCAACAGAGAATCTCGCTTCCAAAAGGTAAAGCTTTCACAGTCCTCATTGACAGCCCGAATTACCCCAGCGATTACCCCGGTGAACTAACCTTCAGCCAGGATTTGGTTTCGCTCGAATGGACTGCAGCCTACAGTGTGCCGTCCGTAGAGTTGACCGAATTGAATTGTAAGGTAAAGCAACCGGGGCCGAAGCTTGAGTTCGGGTTTACGCTGGAGAAGGTCACTGAAGATCAACAGAAGGCGGGCTACATGCATGGAGAGTACCGCTTCTCGTTTGACCCTCCGGGCGGCGGCGCCACGCACTTCTCCGGCCACGTCAAGGATCCTCGTCCTGATCAGGCCGAAGACACCTTTACCGCCCGAGGCAACGAAGGGCCTGTCTAGGTCCATACCCTGGGTCCTGCTTGTTTTGATTCTTAACTTACTAACGAGGCGCGCTCGTAGCGGCGTGAATCTCAAAATGCGTTCGCCTGTTTTTCTAATCGTCGCAGTCGTACTTGTCCTATCGGGAACACTGTCGCCATTTCGCATTGCCTCTGGAATCAGTCGGCTCGGTGCACCCGCGCAGGAACAGGCAACGGTTCTGAATTTAGGTCAGTTAGTCGAGCGCGAATTGAAAGGCGGTGAAGCACAGGAGTTCACCGTTGGCTTGCCAGCCGGCCAGTTTCTACATGTCGAAGTACAGCAAGTTGGTATTGACGTCGAGGTGACTTTGCTGGGGCCTGACAAGCAGAAGCTTCTAACTATCGACAGCCCAAACGATCAATACGGTCCGGAGTTGGTCGTTTGGGAGTCGGTGAATAACGGCGAGTACACCTTGCAAGTGCGCTCGCCGAATCAGAAATCGTTACCGGGTCGCTTCCAGATCAAGTTAGTAGGGCTACACAGCACCACGCCGCAAGACCGCTATTTGATCGCAGCGGCACGCGCGTTCGAGGAAGCGCAGAAACTTCGTTCGCAACGCACAGCTCCGGCGCGGGCGGCTGCCATTACGAAATTCGAAAACGCGCTCAGCGAGTTTGTGGGGTTGGGCAACGACTACTGGTCCGGCTTGTCGCTGCATAGTATTGGCTCGACTTATGTGCAGTCGAGCGAGTTTGCCAAAGCTCTTGCTGCATTCGACCGTGCTCTGCCGCGGTTTCGCGCAGCAGGGGACAAACGGCGCGAAGCCGGGGTCTACAACTTTATTGGCGGCATTCATGACATTCTGGGCAACCAGTCGCAGGCCCTGGCCGGATTTCAAAAGGCCCTGGCCATTTTCGAGCAGGTTGAAGATCCTTCAACCAAAGCCTCCGTCCTTAACAACCTCGGCAAGGTTCATAGCGATTTGAACCATTGGCAAGTCAGTCTCGATTACTACAATCAGGCCCTGCCCCTGCTTCATGTCAACGCCAACCCGGCACGCGAAGCCAGCGCCATCTATAACATTGGCTTGCTCTATTACCGGCTTGGCGACACTGAGCGCACGTTGGCTAATACGGAGCAGGCCCTAAAACTATTCCGGTTGGCTGAGGACAAAGGAGGCCAGGCAGACACACTCAGTCTCATCGGTCTGGTTCATGTCACGCGCGGCGAAAGCGAACGCGGTCTGAATTACTACTCACAAGCCCTGGAGTTGTTTCGTGCTACCGGGAACGCCCGCGGCGAGGCCACCACGCTGGATTACTCTGGCGTGGCCTATGCGTCGCTGAATCAACTTCAGAAGGCGCTGGAAAATCATCAGCAGGCATTGCAACTGCGGCGTAAGATTGCCGATCGTCGTAACGAAGCTCTCAGTCTCGCCAACCTTGGTCATGTCTATTTCTTGCTTAATGATTCGGTAAAGGCGCAGGCCAGCTATCAGGAAGCGCTTCTAATTTTTCGTGCGCTGGCAGATGGCAATAACGCGGCGCGAAGCCTGGTGGGCCTGGCTAAAGTTCAGCGGAGCGCGGAAGACTTGGTCGCAGCGCGGAAGAGTGTTGAAGAGGCACTCGCCCTGATTGAAGAGGTGAGATCGTCAGCAGGCTCGCAACAGTTGCGGGCATCTTATTTCGCTTCCAGACAGGAGCCCTACAAACTCTATATCGACCTTCTGATGAAGCAGCACGGGCTGAGTCCTGAGCGTGGCTACTCTGCGCAGGCATTGGCTGTAAGTGAGCGAGCTCGGGCGCGCAGCTTGCTGGAACTGCTAAACGAAGCTCAGGTGGATATCCGCAAAGGCGTGAATCCGGAGCTAATCGATCGGGAGCGAAATCTCGCCCAGTTGTTGAATGCCAAGGCGCAACGCCAGATCCGTTTACTCGCTCAGAAGAACGTTCAGGAGCAATTGAACGAGGTGAACAAAGAGCTCCGTGAGCTTGAGGACGAGTATCGGAAAGTCCAAACCTCAATCAGAAGTTCGAGCCCTGGCTACGCAGCGCTGACACAGCCTCAACCACTAAAACTGCAAGAGATTCAGGGAGAATTAGATTCAAACACTTTGCTGTTGGAATATTCGCTTGGTGAAGAGCGGAGCTATCTCTGGCTGGTTTCAAAAGCCGGCTTGCGAAGTTATGAGTTGCCAAACCAGCGGCAGATCGAAAAGCACGCCCGGGAAGTTTACAGCTTGCTGACCAGCCGTAGTTCATCTGTGTCGGGAGAAACCGTCTCGCAAAAAGAAAAGCGTATCGTTGCGGCTGATGCGAAACTCCCGGCAGCGTCGGCCGAGCTGAGCCGGCTAATACTCGGGCCCGTGGCGACGGAGCTTCAAGGTAAGCGACTCGTCATCGTTGCTGAGGGCGCCTTACAGTTCATTCCTTTCGCTGCCTTGCCCGCGCCACACACGACAGACGCAACCACCAGCAATCAGTACAGAGCACTGATTTTGGATCACGAGATGATTAGCCTGCCGTCGGCGTCGGCGTTTGCGGTGCAGCGAAAGAACTTGATTCATCGCAAGCCCGCTGTTAAGGCGCTTGCAGTGATCGCCGATCCCGTGTTTTCGCTTAGCGACGATCGCTTTAGAAATCGCGGCCGGAAGAACGGACCACGTCGGAACGCCGGTGAGCCGGCTTACAGCCGCTCGATTGAGCACCTGGCAGGTGAGGACAGCAAGCTTAAAATTAAGCGCCTGCCGTTCACGCGCCAGGAAGCAGACAGGATTTTCGCTGTTTCACCCCAGCCCGGAAATCTAAAAGCGACTGATTTCAAAGCGAACCGATCGATCGCCACTGGTCCTGAGTTAAGCAAGTATCGCTATGTTCATTTCGCGACCCATGGCTATCTGGACAGTGAGCGGCCTGATCTATCGGCAATCGTGCTCTCGCTCGTCGATCAGACGGGGCAACCTGAGGACGGCTTTCTGCGGGCGCATGAGATCTTCAACTTAACCTTGCCCGCCGAGTTAGTCGTGCTGAGCGCCTGCCAAACGGGACTCGGAAAGGAAATCAAAGGGGAGGGGCTGGTAGGGCTAACGCAAGGCTTCATGTATGCCGGAGCCCGCCGCGTCGTCGTTAGTTTGTGGAACGTGAATGACAAGGCGACTGCGGATCTGATGCAGCGTTTCTACTACGGAATGCTTAAGGAGCAGCAGTCTCCTTCCGCAGCTTTGCGTAAAGCCCAGGCCGAGATGTCACACCAAACCCAGTGGCAGCAGCCTTACTACTGGGCCGCGTTTGTTTTGCAGGGTGAATGGAATTAGATCCTGCGTGCCTCCCATCCACACCTTCAACATCTCATTAATTCCCACGCAAGTCTTGCCTTGCCGTTCGTTCATTTAGCAGGTTGGCCTGAGCCAGGCTCGGGCAACTCGCGGGCGCGATGTTTGTTCTAACGAACGACACCCATCGGCTTAAGTCTCATCAAGCCCGGAACAAAAGGTCTCCTTCGGTTTAAAACTGGAATGGGCACAAGTGTGCGTGGCCCGACTCTAACAAAATCGCAATCGAGAGCACCGATTACCAAATATGAAAATCATCTCTCTCACAGTTCTTCTCCTTTTCCTCTTTCATGGCATTGCTCAGCAGGCAGATTATCCGCAACTGAAGGCGGATGCAGAGCGCGCCTATGCCGAAGGCTCCTACGCGCGAGCCAACGAAATTTACAACGGCATTGATAAGGCTGCGCTTCCGCAAACCGAGGCACGTTGGGTCCAGTTTCGCCTCGCCGATACGCTCTGGCGCTCGCAAGCCGCCACTCAAACCGCTGACACCACGAAATATGAGCAGGCGCAAAAGCAGCTCGAGGAGTTGATTCGCGTTAGGGAAAAGGAAGAGGACCGCGATTTCATTTGGGCGGAAGCGCACGAGTCGTTGGGCGACTTTTTCTGGACGCGTCGCGATCAGCTTAACTGGGGCGGCGCCTGGCCACACTACCAGCTAGCGCTCGATTGGTGGGGCGGCCAGCGCGACATCCAACGCGCCCGCGAGCGTTACTTGCGTCTTGTCTTTAAAGCCTCTGATGCGCCGCGCGTAAAGGCGTATTACTACTACACCTATTACGGCAACTACATTCCGCTAAATATTCTCGAGAACGCCCTCAAGATCAGCACAAAGAAGAGCGAAAAAATGCAGTTGCACTTCCTGATCGCGATGACGATGCGAAATAACGCTAACGATTGGGATTCGCGCGATCGCATTGCTGATGAATTTGAAGCTGCTCTAGAGGCCGGCAAGCAGGCTGCGTGGTACGACGACGCGCTCTATCACTACGCAGAATGGATCAACAGCTACGGCACGCTCCGCCAACTGGAAGACGGACAATGGCAACAGGAGACCAATTACACCGAGGCGGTGGAGCAGTTCCGGAGGCTTTTGCGCGAATTCACAAAAGGCGAAACCCGCTATTACGATCAGGCGCAGCAGCGGATCAGAGAAATTACAAGTCCCGCCCTTAATATCGCCGTATCAAATATCTTCCTGCCGACTTCCGAACTTCAGTTTGCCCTTAATGCCCGGAATCTCAATAAGGTCAGTTTCGCGCTTTACCGGATCGATCTGACTCGCGACGTGCGTTTTACGAGTTCTGCAGCAGACGAGGACGCGGAAGCGGCAGAAGAAAATGTTGGCTGGATCCAGCGCCTACCAACGGCTGGACGCGAAGTCGTGAAGAGTTGGGTCAAGGATCTGCCCGAGAAAGGACAACACAGACCTTTCAGTGAGCAGCTGCGCATCGAAGGGAAGTTACCGGTCGGCGCTTACTTGCTCGAAGCGACGAGCGGAACCCTCAGCGCTCGGGACCTGGTTCTAGTCACGGACGCTGCAATCGTTCTGAAAACAACTCCCAGACAGGCGGTGGTCTTTTTCGCGAATGCGCTCAGCGGCGCCCCGATCGCCAACGCTCCGGTGGCTCTGTGGGAGAGCTATTACAAGAACGACAAATGGCACTGGCGCAAGCTAAGGCAAACTACAAACAGCGACGGGCTGGCAACTTTTGCTCTCAAGGACGACAACAATTCGCGCGGCATATTCGTGACCGCGGCGGCGCCAAACAACTCGCAAGCCTTTTCAAATGGCTCCACCAACTACATCAGCCCCGAAGATGGCTGGCGTATCTACGCGTTCACCGATCGACCGGCCTACCGGCCCAAAGAGACGGTGCAGTGGAAATTCATCGCTCGCAAGTTGAATAAAGGCGCCTATACAACCCCGTCAGATCAAGTGATCGAGTATCAGATCACCGATCCGCGCGGCACTAAAGTAAGTGAAGGCAAAGTGACCTTGAATTCATTTGGCAGCGCCTGGAGTTCTTTTGAGCTCGGTGAACAATTGCCGCTCGGCGCTTACAGCGTTCAGTTTTGGGACCAGGGACGAGTTAACGGTATTGGTTCCGCGACACTTTTCCGGCTCGAGGAGTACAAGCTGCCGGAATTCAAGGTCTCCGTGAAGACCCCGGAAGCTGACGGCAAGAAAAAAGCATTTCGTTTGGGCGAACAAGTGTCAGTCGACATTCAAGCTGACTACTACTTTGGTGGACCTGTCAGCAATGCCTCCGTTGAGGTCGTTGTCTACCAAAAACCTTTCTATCACTACTGGTTTCCCCGTCGAGAATACCCCTGGTACTACGAAGACTTTGAACAGAGCGGTCGTTACGCTTATTACTACGGCGGTCCCGGTCAGGTCATCAAACGTGAAGTAATCAAGACAGATGCAACCGGGAAGGCGGTTCTGAGCTTCGATACCCCGAGAGAAAACTACAATCAGGACTTTGAGTATCGGGTCGAAGCGCGCGTGACAGACTCATCGCGGCGCGAGATCGTGGCGGCGGACAACGTGCGCGTTACGCGTCACCGTTATTACGTCTATCCGCGCGCCGAAAGAAACATCTACCGGCCAAAAGAAAGAATCACCGTCGACTTTAAAGCGATGGATGCGAATGAGCAGCCGGTGGCGACGACCGGCACCGTTAAGATCACCCGCGACTACTGGTGGGAGATTTGGCTCGATCCTAACGGACGCGAGATTAAGGGCGAAGAGCTGAGGCTTTTGAAAGAGAAGCGCGGAGTGTTTCCGCCAGCAAGTGGCAAGAGGCAAAAACCATGGCGGCTTAAGTTTCGTGGGTATCAGCATGACGATATCGCCACACAGACGGTGACAACCGACGCGGAAGGCGTTGCCCAAATGACGTTTCAGGTCGAACGAGAAGGTTACTATCGCCTCGCCTGGCAAAGTAGTCAGGGTTCGCAAATGAGCGGCACCAAACGTGAAAGACCGCTGCCCCCAATCAAAGCTGAGACTTATGTCTTTGTGGCGAACAACGCTTCGACGGAGTTGGGCTATCGGCAGCAGGGCGTGGAGATCGTGGTTGATAAGGACACGGCGCGTGCAGGACAAACGACTCCGGTGATGTTGTTCGTGCCTGAGAGCGATCGTTACGTCTTGTTCAGCGTCGAAAGTGAGGATCTTTTCAGTTACCAGGTTGTCCATGTCAGCGGTACGGCAAAACTGATCGAACTACCAATCGAGGAAAAGCACGTGCCCAACGTTTTTCTCAACGCGATCATGATCAGTGACGCCCAGATCTTTGCGGCAACGAAGCAACTGATTGTGCCGCCTGTGCAGCAGTTTCTAACGGTGGATGTGAGGTCGGATCGCCAGCAATATGAGCCGCGCGAAGAGGGAACACTTTGGATTACGACAAAGGACGTAAACGGCCGGCCGGTTTCCGCGGAAGTTGCATTGGGCTTGATTGATGAGTCAGTGAAGTATATCCAGCAGGACTACGCTGGAGATCCACGGCAGTTCTACTACGGCGGCAAGCGCGCGCTCCGGGTGCAAACGCAAAGCACCTTCAATCAAAAATCCTACGCGCGGCTGGTTGAACTTGAAAAGGGCCAGCTCGTCGATCGGAAGGACGCTGAAGATGAGCTGGGACGTAAGAAGGACGCCGTCAATTTTTCGATAGGCCGTGGCGCTGGAGATCTTGCGGCCCTGTCTCGGGGCGTTGTGGTTGACGGCGCTGAAAATGCAATTCAAACCAGGTCAGTCTCAAACCTACCCGTTAGCGCCCGCCTCGAGAGCAATGTGAGCCTTGACGCGCCAGCTCCTCAGGAGGCGGTCGCTGTAAGCGCGACACCCGAACCAACGGTGCAAGTACGGAGTGATTTCCGCTCGACCATTTTTTGGCAGCCCGATGTTCATACCGACGGAAATGGCACCGCCGCAATCAAAGTTAAATATCCCGACTCATTGACAACCTGGCAGGCAACCGCTCGCGTCGCCACAACCGGGAACCAGTTCGGCATCGGTAATACGGCCACCAGAACAAAGCAGCCGCTCATTGTTAGGCTGCAAGCACCTCGTTTCTTTGTCGTTGGCGATCAAGTCACCGTCTCGGGCGTTATCAACAACAACACGGAACAGTCGCTGAACGTCTCTGCTTCACTGAAGGCTGAGGGCGTAACCATCTCTCGTCTCATCGTCGATGGCGCACCGGTTCCGAGCGACCAGGCAACCGTTGAAGTTAAATCCGGGAGTGAAGCGCGCATTGATTGGTTGGTTGCAGTCACCCACGCGGGAGAGGCAAAGCTGAAAGTTGAGGCGCGCGGCGACAAGTATGCCGATGCGATGGAGAAGAGTTACACGGTCTATGAACATGGAATCGAAAAGTTCCTCGCGCGCTCAGGCAAGATGCGGGGCGACGGAGTATCGGTCTCGCTGGATATTCCCGCGGCGCGAAGAGCGGAGACGACTACACTCTCTGTACAAGTCGCTCCGAGTCTGGCGGTCACGATGCTGGATGCTTTGCCTTATTTGATCGACTACCCATACGGTTGCACGGAACAAACGATGAGCCGCTTCTTGCCGGCAGCGATTACGGCCAAGACACTTCGAGATCTCGGTCTGAAGCCGGAAGCAGTGATGGGAAAAGTGTTCGGTGGCATCGAACCAGAAACGGGGCATCAGACTCACCCGCAGGGCAAGCGCGACCTCAATGAGTTGAATGCGATCACCAGGCAGAGCCTCGAAAGACTGTACAACTTCCAACATGCTGATGGTGGTTGGGGCTGGTGGAAGGACGGCGAGAGCGATCATTTCATGACGGCTTATGTGCTTTGGGGTTTGTCACTTGCTCGCGAGGCGGGAATCGAGGTCAAGCCGGAAGTAGCGGACCGCGCTGAGGCATATCTCGATAAGGAGCTAGTTGAAGAGGAAGCGAACTTCGATTCGCAAGCCTGGATGTTACATGCCCTCGCAGTACATCGTGCTGGCCGCAAGGCAGAGGAGCCAACGGAGTTTCAAGCCAAAGCATTTGCGAATCTCTACACGAATCGAGATCGGCTTAATGCCTACACCCGCGCGTTGTTAGCGCTCTCGGCGCATTACCTGGGCAAAGTAAACGAAGCTCTCACACTCGTACGCAATCTCGAGAATGGCGTAAAACTCGATTCCAAACCAGACACTTCGATCGTGCAGCGCGGTGCCCAGACGTCTGATCCTTCGGTGATGGCCACTGCACACTGGGGCGAAGACGGCATCTACTGGCGCTGGTCAGACGGCGGAGTCGAAGCTACATCATTCGCGCTTCGAGCTTTGCTTACGATCGAGCCACAGAACAAGCTGATAGAGCCGGTGACGAATTGGCTGATCAAGAATCGGCGCGGCGCACAATGGAGCAACACGCGCGACACCGCCATCGTGGTTTTGACGCTTAACGATTACCTGCGGAAGAGCGGGGAAGTCGCGCCCTCGCTGGGATATGAATTGCTGGTTAACGGGCAGTCCGTGGCCACACGCCAACTTGACGCGGCACAGGCTTTGGCAGGGCCTAGTAAGTTCGCGATCCCACGTCAGTTTATTCGCGAGGGCCAAAACACAATTGAGATTCGCCGGATCTCCGGAAGCGGGCCGATCTATTTTGCCGCCGAGGCAAGGTTCTTCAGTCTCGAAGAACCCTTAACCGCGGCGGGGAACGAAATCTTCGTGCGCCGCCAGTACTTCAAACTGGTAAATCACCCGACGTTGTTGAAAGGGATAGTCTCTGAGCGAGTTCCACTTAGGGATGGCGAGACAGTACAAAGCGGGGACCGCCTGGAAGTGGTATTGACGATCGAAGCGAAGAACAACTACGAGTATCTCCTCTTCGAAGATCTGAAACCCGCAGGTCTGGAAGCAGTGCAATTACGCAGTGGCGAGACTGTGTTCGTGAAGGAACTCAAATCGGGAACGCTGAATAGTGGCAAGTCAGAGTTGATGAACTACACCGCGACAACGGATTTCACGGGACGGACACGCTGGGTCTATCAAGAGCTGCGCGATCGCAAGGTGGCACTCTTCATCGACAAATTACCTGAAGGAGTTTGGCAGGTGAGTTATGAGATGCGAGCTGAGGTCCCCGGTGGATTTCACGCCTTACCCGTGCTGGGACATGCCATGTACGTTCCCGAAATCAGGACGAATGGTTCCGAGGTAATGGTGCGGGTGGTTGATTAATTGAAAGATAGAACGAGCTTAGTACTTGGTTCTTTGAACTTTGTTCTTAGTATTTGTTTCAGAAGCTCAGCTTTAAATGGGCCGCTCACAACTCAGCGGCGAACAAAGTTCAAAGAACAGAGTTCTAAGTTCGTTTTACTTTCTTGGGCGTCTTAGCGGTTTTAGTTTCCAATTCTGTCTACTTCATCTCCAAAACCCACGGCTTGCGTTTGATCGCTTTCACGCAATCTGTATTCAAACCTTCGGTGGTTCCTTTGGAGACAAATTCGCTCTGCAAGCGATCTATGCAATCGGTGCCTTCCAGCCCATTAAATCCATGACCGCCATGCGGGATGACAATGTTCAAGCTCTTGGGCAAGTGGCGCGCAACCCCCGCGGCGTTGGCAGGCGGGGTTACCGGATCCCATTCCCCGGTGAATATCACGACGGGCACGTTTGACGTTACCGGTTTACTGTAATCAGCTGGAATGTCGGCCCGAGGCCAAAGTGCACACGCCTCCGACTGTTGCCGGTAACGATAGTCACCAAGAAAAGTATTCGCCGCCAGTTGACTTGCCTCATCCGCTTTAACCCAAGGCAAGTCCTCGGCACACGTGACTGATAGATATAGACCGTTGCTGCCACTAGCGACGATTCCGCGACGGTAGTCAAGTGCCGCGCGCGCGAACGGTACAAAGTTATTCTGGGCTGCGAGGTGCAAAAAGAGCGGAATCCGCAGCGCCGCAGCCGGGTTATAGAGCATGTAACGAATTGCTTCCGCTACCAGGTCGCGCGACAGTCTGACTTTGAATTTCGTAGGCGGGGCAGGTTTCGATTCCCTGGTCAACTCAACTTCCACGGGACCCTTAAGCAAACGTTCCAGGACGAGCTTTGCTTCGGCTTGAACATTCGGAAAGGCCTTGCTGCACTCGGCATCACTTACGCATTCCGCCAAAACCCCTTGGAGCGCGCGTTCAGTATCCTGTGGGAAGATGCGCGGCATGAACTGATTTGTGGGTGAGACGCCAAAGAGGGTCACCGTGCGCACACTCGGGTCATGTTGTCGCAAGTAGACGAGCGCGGCGCGCGTGCCGTAAGAAGCCCCATACAGATTTAACTGTTTGTAGCCCAGTGCCGCGCGAACTTCGTCCAAGTCGTCCATCGCGATCGAAGTTGTGTAGAGTTTCAAATCCGCCTTAGGTTCGAGCTCTTCCCGACACTTGCGAACCTCAGCTAAGGGAAAGAAGTAGCCGAGGAAGCTCTGTGGGTCAGCCTCATTGAACAATTTGCAATTGAGCGGATTTGATCCGCCCGTTCCACGCTGATCGACGAAAAGTAGATCGCGTTGCTCGCGAATGCGTGCAAATGTCTTGGCGAGATAGGGCGCATCTTCTGTCGCAGATGACCCCGGGCCACCGGGAATGTAGACAAAAGGATCTGGTTGCGGGTTGGAACCTGTGGCCGCAAAGACGACAATTTTCAAACTAATCTTACGACCCTTGCGCGTAGCCCGGTTTTCAAAAACCTCATGAGTTCCGCACAGCACTTTTCCTTCGACATTTTCGACCGTGCAAGGCTTGAGATCGATTGTTTGGGATGTTGCTGAGGTCGCCTGAACTGCTGGCGCTGTCTGGTATGCGACAGTTGAACCAATAACCGCGACTACGATCACGACGACCGTTAGGCCTGTAGCGCAAGCTGGTAGTTTGCGTACTCTACCGTCATTTCCTGATGAATTGATGTCTTTCATGGATTCTTCTCAGCGGGCGTCAATTGCATCGCACTAATCAATAGTCAGTTAGCAAACTGCGGCTGTTCGTCAAATTTTCCGGCCAAACCTTTAAGGTATCGCTCCATGAAGGTCGTGTGGCCGATAATGAACTTTGAAACGAAACGGAAGAGGGGATTAGAAACTTTCCCGATCTCAGTTACGGTGATGTTGCTTCCCGCCGGAGTGGGTGTGATATCAATTTCCCAACGACCGCTGAATGGGCCGTCGAGATCTGTCAGCTCTCGCACCATTCGCGTCGGCGGTT
>DASSCX010000012.1:0-9810 GCA_035697425.1 Pyrinomonadaceae bacterium
CGGTAAGAAGCTTTTTGCTTTCGAGCTGGCCAAGGCTCTGAATTGCCGATCGCGTGTCGGCAATGAAGCTTGCGGCACCTGTAAGAACTGCAAACGAATCGCAAACATTAACTATCCTACTAACGATGACCCGGACGAGAAGAAGAGAATCTTTTGGACCGATCATCCTGACGTGGGTTTCGTTCAAGCGCCGACTCGCCTTTTCCACGTCATTCAAATGCGCGAGATTGAACGGGAGGTCAATAATCATCCCTACGAAGGAAAGGCGCGCGTCTTCGTCCTCGACGACGTTGATAAGTTTAACGATCAATCAGCCAACGCGTTATTGAAGACTCTCGAAGAACCTTCACCCACTTCGCATCTGATTCTAATTACCTCGCGTCCGGCTATCCTGCTACCTACAATTCGCTCGCGTTGCCAGCAAATCAGATTTTCGCCGCTCACTGCTTCTGAGATTGAGCGTTATTTGCTCGACCACAAGTTGGAGAGCGGCGCCGCCGCGAAGTTGCGCGCGCGCTGCGCCGCAGGCAGCCTGGGACGGGCTCTCGCGGATGATCTTGAAAGCTATAAAGAACGTCGTGAAACAATGCTGGGCGTGTTGAAGGCGCTGGCGCTTACGGGAGATCGGACTCGCTTGCTGCGGGCTGCGGAAGGTTTGAGCGACCCCAGAAACAAGGACGGCTACGAGGCGGACCTGGAGCTGCTGGAAACTTTGATTCGCGACGCTTTGCTCGTCGCCGTAGGGGCCGATCAGGAACAGATCGTCAACCTTGATATCCTGCCGCGGTTGCAAGAAATTGCCCGCGGTACTGACGCCAGTCGAGCGACAAACTGGATTGCCCAGATCGAGGAAGTGCGAGAACAACTCGAAGTGAACATCAATCGCAAACCCGCTACTGATGCACTTTTCCTGACGATGGCTGGTGGGTGAAAGCTGGAGACGGGGAGATGCGGTGACGGGACGCGCGGCTATGCGGCTGTAAAGGATGCCCACGTTTCTCGCCTAAACAAAAAGACCGCCCAGGTTCTGGACGGTCTTTTTGTAAATGCGCAAGTATGGCTTTGATTATTCGACCCCTACCAGATCCCGATCTTTTGCCTGATCCGCTTCCCTCACCTCAGCCAACAATTTTTCCGTCTCCATCACAAAAGCTTCCACAATATTTTCGCCCGCTACCTTGCGCATCGGAATGCCATCCTTAAAAATCATCCCGACTCCGCGGCCGAAGGTGATGCCAAGTTGGGAATCATGAGCTTCACCAGGCCCATTCACGGCGCAACCCATGATCGAAAGATGCAGCGGTTCCTGGATGTGCGACAAGCGGCGTTCAATCTCGGTTACGATCTCGACAAAGTTGTCCACGTCGAGTCGGCCACAAGTGGGACAAGCGACCACGGTTACTCCGCGTTTGCGCAGCTCCAGCGACTTGAGAATTTCCCAAGCGACTCGAACTTCTTCCTGCGGTTCTGCGGCAAGTGAAACCCGAATCGTGTCGCCGATGCCTTCGTGTAACAGGATCCCCAAACCAATTGCCGACTTTATCGTCCCGGTAAAAGCTGTTCCCGCCTCCGTAACACCCAGGTGGAAAGGATAGTCAACCTTCTGGGCCAGCAGGCGGTAAGCGGCAACGGTGCGCTCCACGTCGGAAGCCTTTAAAGAAATGATGGTATCCGTAAAACCGAGGTCTTCGAGGATGCGAATGTGCCGCAGCGCTGATTCAACCATCGCTTGCGGTGTCGCCGTTCCATAGCGCGCCAGCAGATCCTTTTCCAGGGAGCCACCGTTTACGCCAATACGAATCGGCACTTTTTGAGCTTGCGCGGCGCGTACCACCTCAACGATGCGTTCGTGCTTGCCGATGTTACCGGGATTGAGACGAAGCTTATCGATACCCGCTTCGAGTGCTAACAAGGCGAGCTTGTAATGAAAGTGAATATCGGCGACGAGCGGCACATCAGGAACGCGTTTCCGAATTTCTTTGAGCGCGAAAGCAGCATCGTTGTCGGGAACGGCGAGCCGCACGATCTCACAGCCGGCGCGCACCATTTCTTCAATCTGCGCGACTGTGGCATCCACGTCAGCCGTGTCAGTCTTAGTCATAGACTGCACCACTACCGGGGCGCCGCCACCAATTTGAATGTCTTTGATTTTTACCGGACGGGAAGTTCTCATGAATGCTCAGTTTCGGGTTACAAGTTTCGAGTTTCGAGATTAGCTGTTACCCGAGACTCGAAACTCGGAACTCGTAATATCATTTCGCCGGTGCGGTGGCCGCGGGTTTCTCTGTCGTGCTGCGCGAAAATAGTTTTAAGACGTCATTGGAAATCACAAATACCATTAGCAGCAGCACCATTACGAAACCCACCTGCTGAATGCGCTCACGTACTGTCATCGAGATTGTCAGACCCACAGTCGCCAACAAGCCCTCGATCAGCAATAAGAAAATGGCGCCGCCGTCCAGCACTGGAATCGGCAACAGGTTGAAAATGCCCAGATTCAAGCTCAGGAACCCAAGCATTCCAAAAACGCCAGCCCACCCTAGCCGTTCAACGGAAGCTGCGGCCGCGTTGTAAATTCCAATTGGGCCGGAAAGCGTATTACGGGCCGACCGTTTGCCAGTGAAAACCTGTCCCAGCGCCTTACCCGTCAAGCGCAGAATCTCCAAATTAGTATTTACGGCGTAGGCCGTGCCGGCCATCAGACCGACTCGTTGCAAGGGAATCTCTTCATCGGGGCGAAAACCTAAACGCTCCCGACCATCGGAAAGCTTGCGCGGCGTTGCGGTGATGTCCGTTCGCTGTCCGTTGCGATCAACACTAAGTGTAATTGGTTGGCCTTTATGATCGTGAATATACTGCGTCACCTGCTCCGCGCTGCCGACTGGTTGACCACCAATCGCCATGATCTGATCGCCACGTTGCAATCCCGCCTCGGCGGCTGGGGTACTGGGCTCCACTTCCCGCACAACTACAGGCACATCGCCGTAGTCAGGAACGAAATCGAGAAAGCCCGCCGTCTCGCCCTCTTCAACGTGAGCGGTCGGAGTGATTGTCAGCGCCAGGCGCTGGCCATTGCGCTCGACAACGACTGGTAACGGCTGGCCGGGAGAAAGCAAACCATCGCCACGGATCGTTTCCCACTTCGGGTTTTCAGTCCCATTGAACGAGACAATGCGATCCCCGACTTGCAATCCTGCAATCTCGGCAGCTCCACCTCGCGACAGCGCATCGACGACTGGCGCCGGGGTTGCCGGAATGCCATACATCAACGCACCGGCGAGCGGAATTGCGAGTGCCGTCAAGACATTCATGACCGGACCGGCAAGCGCGACGAGCACTCGCTGCCAACGCGGTCGCAGATTGAACCGTTCGTGCTCGGGAATGTCAGGAGCGCCGGCGCCTTCGATCGGAGCGTTTGATTCATCGCCGCCGAGTTTTACGTAGCCTCCCAGCGGGATGGCGGAGACACGGTAATCAGTCTGTCCCCACTTTCTTCCAAACAAGCGCGGCCCAAATCCCACGGAGAACGTCTCGACGCGGATTTTGAAAAGTTTGGCGACAATAAAGTGGCCGAATTCGTGGAGAACAACGGCTGCACCGAGAATGAATATGAAGGCTAGAATACCAAGAACAGTCATTTAATCTTTCTCACTCTACAAATGTTTTTCGCTCGCTATAGTCCTAAACATCCAATATCAGCGGATTTTTAGAGTATGCAATGGGCAATCTGGTTGCCGCAAACGAGTGTACGTGTCTAATGGATGGTGCGTCAATCTTGAGTTTTCACTGATATGCTCGAAAATTCTTAGTTTGGCAGGAATTTAGCTAGCGTGCTCGTCGTGGCACAAAAAACCGAACCGGGAGTCGATAGCGACCCGGTCCAATGGCTAAGTAATACCTGCACGAAGTTCACGCCTGCGCTAAATCAATCAGTTTCCGGCGAGCACGGCGGAAGGCTTTATGAGTCTTTCGATTTCAATGTTGGCCAGCAGACGTGCGCTTTGGTCGGCAGCGAGTACGGTTTCCAGATCGGTTGCGGGCTCAACGTTATGTTGATCCATGACCCGTTCAATCACTTTGGGGATATCAGTGAGATGAATGCGCTCTTCAATAAAAGCCCGCACCGCTTCTTCATTGGCGGCATTTAAGGCGGTTGGCAAAGTACCGCCGGTTCTCAAGGCACGGTAGGCGAGTTCGATACAGGGAAATCGTTCGCAATCTGGTTCCTCGAAATGCAGCGTGGCCAGCGCTGTCAGGTCGAGCGGCGGCAGTTCGCATGAGTGCCGCTCGGGATATGTCATTGCGTATTGAATCGCGTGACGCATGTCCGTCACTCCCAGTTGCGCAATCACCGATCCGTCGACCAACTCGATCATCGAGTGCACGACCGATTCCGGATGAACCAGAATGCCGATCTGATCGGCGTCAAAACCAAAAAGCCAGTGCGCTTCGATCACTTCCAGCCCTTTGTTCATCAGGGTTGCTGAATCGATGGTAATCTTCGCGCCCATGTTCCAGGTGGGGTGGCGCAAAGCGTCTGACACAGTGGCCGCTCGCATCTCATTGAGACTCTTCGTACGAAACGGACCGCCTGAAGCAGTGAGGACAATGCGCCGAACTTCATGATGATGTTCACCCTTTAGACACTGGTGCAAGGCATTATGTTCGGAGTCGACCGGCAACAACTCTGCCCCCGACTGTCTCGCAGCTCGCGTCATCAGCTCGCCGGCCATCACCAAAGTTTCCTTATTCGCGAGCGCAACGCGTTTGCCGGCTTCGAGCGCTCGCAATGTGGGAACGAACCCGATCGCCCCGACCGTCGCGGAGACTACACAATCAGCATCGACGTGAGTCGCGACCTCCACTAAACCCATTTCACCGACCAGAATTCGCGGCAGATCCAAATCTCTTTCGAAGAGGCGCGCGCGCAATTCATGAGCGGCCTGGTCGGTTGCGACCGCGACAAGCTCGGGCAGATGCCGGGCCACCTGGTCGGCAAGAATTTCGACGTTGCTTCCGGCGCCGAGCGCAACCACGCGGAAATTCTCACTGCCGAGTGATTCGACCACTCGCAGCGTGTTGCAACCGATCGAGCCGGTTGATCCCAGAATCGCGATCCCTTTTGCAGTCATGTTAGGCCGTCAGGAGGTGGACCTCTTGTTGCGCTTCGTAGGCGTTAATTAGATCGACGACCCGTCCAGCATCGTTGATGTAGCTAGCAGAGACGACGCGCCAAGGCCGTCCATCCCGATAAGCCAATCCCACCGTCGCGTTCACGGTTCGTCGTTCGCCAATCACTTTTAGACCAATGCTGGCGTCGCCGTTGCTGTTGTGCACGTTGACGCTGCCGCTCACAAACGTGCCGAAGTCTTGCACCTCGCCGATGTCATCCTTCAGCCGTTGATTATTACGCAAGAAATCTTTCGCCGTCACAGCAGCGTCGCTTTGTCCCACCGTGTAGAGTGCAAAACCAACGATGCCACCGACGAAGAGCACGATTAATAAACCGACCGCTACGACGGCGACCCCGACCAATATAACGATGCGTTGGGTAGTCATTAGTGAGCCGAGGGCTCAGTGTGGGGGCGTTGTTCAGCTAAAGTAGAACCGGCCAAAATAGTAGATTAGCGGCGCATTGAAGAGCAAGCTATCGAGACGATCGAGTACGCCGCCATGGCCCGGAAGAATCTTCGCCGCGTCCTTAGTTCCCGCTCCGCGTTTGAGTGCGCTCTCAGTTAGATCGCCGAATATGCCGATGATGGTCATCATTGCCGCGAGCGGCAAAGCAATCTTCAGTGGAAGCTCACGAAAAAACCAGTAATGAGCTAAGGCCGCCATCAGGAGGCTCGCAACAAGCCCGCCGGCGACCCCTTCCCAGGTTTTCCCCGGACTGATGGCAGGCGCCAGTTTATGTTTGCCGAACGTTTTGCCGACATAGTAGGCACCCGTATCGGCGCCCATGAGGATGAGAAAGAAGAATGAAAGGAGATCCGCTGACAGAGCTTGAGTAAACCCGGTTCGCACCGCGACCAGATGGCCGCCGAGAAAGACGACGTAAAGCACCCCGAGAATGGTAGTGCCAGTTGATGCCAACATCTTTTCGAACGGAGCGCCACGCAAAGTTGCGGCGATCATCGTTCCTGCAGTTAATACGATCAGGATCAGTTGGATCAAAAGTAAGTCTGGCAGTTCGCCGGGTTGGTTGAAGTAGTAGACGACGAAGAGTGCGGTTGCGCCTAGATATCCGGCGACGGCGTCGGGTTTGAAATCACGCTTCTTGGCGAGGACGTAAAACTCGAAGAGGCCGAGCACTAACGCCGCTGCCGCCAGTACAACGAAGAGCGGTTGCAACCAGGAAACTAAAATTGATGCGATTAAGAATGGAAGGACGACGAGGGCGGTTATGAGGCGGGACATTAATTATTTGGTCTTTGGTCTTTGGGCTTTGGGCTTTGAACTTGGTGCTTTGAACTTTGAACTTTGTGCTTTGACGGATTTCAATCCTGAGGCATTTCGCTAACAGGAATTCTCACGCGACATAAAACAAACAAAGTACTAAGAACAAAGCACAAAGCTCAAAGTACAAGACCAAAAGCCAAAGACCACATCAATTTAATTGCTGACCACCAGTTGCAATCCACCAAACCTGCGATCGCGGCGCTGATAATCGACGATCGCTTCCAACAAGTGAACCCGTCGAAAGTCCGGCCAGAGTGTCTCCGTAACGTAAATCTCGCTGTAAGCGGCCTGCCACAAGAGGAAATTTGAAATACGTAATTCTCCACTCGTGCGCACGAGCAAATCAAGATCGGGAAGTTTGCGAGTGTAGAGCTCGTCGGCAATGCGTTCTTCGGTAATCTCGTCGGGAGGATTTCCTTCCGCGACTAGCCTTCGCACCGCCGCGCGGCATGCGTCCACGATTTCCGCGCGACCCCCATAGTTAAGTGCTACCGTCAAAACCATGCCCGCGTTCTTTTCCGTGCGCTCTGTTGCCTTTGCGATCTCCCGCTTGACGTTATCCGCGAGCACTCCAGTGCGACCAATTGTGCGAAACTGGATCTTCTGTCGATCAATTTCGTCCAGCTCCAACCGCAGGTAGCGGCGCAGCATCCGCATTAAGGCATCCACCTCATAACGCGGTCGTTTCCAGTTCTCAGTCGAGAAGGCGTACAAGGTCAATGCGCCCAAGCCGAGCCGGGCACCGGTATCGACCGATGCGCGGACAGCCTCAACACCCGCACGATGGCCGGCAATGCGCGGTTGTCCGCGTTGTGCGGCCCAGCGACCGTTGCCATCCATGATGATCGCAACGTGGCGGGGCAGACGATCCCAGGCGATCCTCGCAAGTAAAGCCTCGTCACGAGAACCCGGTGTCACTACATCGGCGAAGTCGGCCAGCATAAGTTAGAAATGTTAATGGCAGCGTGGCCATGGTCAAACTGGTCTCATTCTTCTCACCATGGCTCAGTCTGTCAACGCCCATTTCACAAAGGGATGAGCTGAAGTCTATTTGAGCTCGCTTAAGTCAGCGTCGTCCGGATCCACAGGACCAGGGATTGGAGCCATTGGCGACACTACAGGATGACTTTTAGATTGACCCTATTGGTGGGCTACGTCTAGACTCGCCTCACGTACCAAACGGATCCCAGGCCGTCCTCCTCGTTTAGGAGATCTCCCTCGGTCGAAAACGTTTCGCTAGCGCGCAAGATTGAGGGTGTAAAACAATTCATCATCGCGAAAACGGACCTAAAAAGGCCGTCTACCGAATTTGATCTCTGAAGCTCCTAAATACGTATGTCCGTGTTGACATCGAAAGAGAATGTCTCACGGGAGGACTCGCCCTCCGCTCGCTGTGTTGTACTCCCAATTGCGAGGACTGAGAGTTGAGTCACGATCTAAGCGCTAGCACACACATGGAATTCCCGAACCCGCGGGTAAGGGACTCACATGATGTACGAATGATGTCCGCGATGCGGCTGGCTCTGGCTGCGTCTGCCCTCCTGATTATTTGGTTTGATCCTTCCAAGCCAGATTTCTTCTTTCCAGCTACCTATGTCACGCTTGTCTCGTACGCACTTTACAGCCTGGTAATATACGTAGCGTCAATTCGTTGGAGCGGGATCGTTCCAAACCGTTTTCTTCACTGGATCGACCTTGGCTGGTACGTCTTGTTGATAGCGCTTAGCGGCGGCGTCGACAGTATTTTCTTTTTCTTTTTCTTCTTCGCGATTCTTACAGCCTCATTCCAAAGGGGATTCTCATGGGGACTGCGGGTAACAATAATCTCAACTCTTCTCTTCACGCTGCTGGCTTATTTGATTGTCCCCACCCAGGGAAGATTCGAAATAAATCGCTTCCTTTTACGTTACGTTAATCTCCTGGTCCTTGGATACATGATCGCCTACTGGGGTGGGGCTGAGATCAGCTTGAGGGCCCGCTTGCAGCTGTTGAAAGAAGTCTCCCTATTGTCCAATCCGCGATTTGGTGTTGAGCAAACCATCCAATCCATCATCGAAAGGCTGCGCTCCTTCTATAATGCCGATGCTTGCCTTCTGGTTTTTTCCAAGAAAAGCAACGGCGGCGGACCCTACCAATTGCATCGAGTAGATCGAAATGAGAAGAAGAATCAAACACCCACTGAAATGACTGAGGAGACGGCTTGGATGCTCCTGCTGTCGTCGCCCACTCATGCAGCTGTTTACCCCAAAAGAACACGCAGCAACACAATTCTGTACGACGTCAAAACCGGCCACTTGACCGAGGTGGTCCAGAAAAATCCCACGCTCTTCAACGCATTCGAAGGAAAAACCTGTTTGACTGTACCGGTCTTCAGTCGCAACCAGATGCTGGGAAGACTCTACCTGGTGGACGCCAGGCGTTCCTTCGATTACCGAGATATCGACTTCGTCTTACAGGTGATTGAGCAGGTGATACCTGTCCTGGAGAATATCAGACTGGTTGATCGCCTGGCGTCTGAAGCTGCAGAGCAGGAGCGCCGGAAGATTGGACAGGACATTCATGACAGTGTCATTCAGCCTTACATCGGCCTTCAATTTGGGCTTGCGGCCGTACGACAGAAACTGAGAAGCGGCAGTACCGACGTAATCAATGAAATTAAAGACCTCCTGGAGCTCACGGAGGGTGAAATTCAAGAATTGCGTCGCTACGTGGGAGGGCTTAGACGCGGAGAGACTTCTCAGAATGCATTCTTACCAGCGGTGCGACATTTTGCCGCTAAATTCTCAGACGCTACCGGTCTCCAGATCGAGATTAACGCCCCCGATGACTTACCCATTTACGATCGTCTGGCTGCTGAGCTATTCCAAATGGTTGAAGAAGGATTGAGTAACATTCGGCGTCATAGCAGCTCCAGCTACGCGATGTTGGGCATCAGCAGTCAAAATGGCAACCTGACCTTGCAACTCAGGAACGATCGCCGAAAGGGTCTGGAACTGGCGTCTTTCACTCCGCGGTCTATCGCGGATCGAGCCGCTGCGCTGGGTGGTAAGACCCTGGTTTATACAGATCAAAATGAGACGGTAGTAAGCGTGGAGATTCCTCTGTGACGAATATGAGCGCATCAGCCTCAGTGCCGATTAGTGTTTTGATTGTCGACGATCATGCCGTGGTTCGGGCTGGACTCCGAATGTTGATAGACCAAGATCCTGACATGACGGTAACCGGCGTCGCCGGCAATCGCGCCGAGGCACTTGCTGCGGTAGCCAGCGCACAACCCAATATCATCATCCTCGACATCGTCCTGGGCGATGAAGACGGACTAGGCTTTCTTCCTGAGTTGCGGGAGGCGGT
>DASSCX010000013.1:0-3248 GCA_035697425.1 Pyrinomonadaceae bacterium
CAATCTGTGCCTCCGTTAGGTTACTAACGCTGCCGCTAAAGTCGACGGGAGGAAACGCCCGGCGTAGGGCCGGATCACTGATCGGAGCAGCGAACACTTGCGCAAAAGCCGGGGCTTCGGCTTCGCGTTCGCGCACCACCACTGTCCCAGCTATCAAATCCCCAACCCTTTGATCAATATTGCTGACAAAGACGGAGATGAGGCCGATTGAATAAAACGGCGCCGGCATCATGTCGAAAGTCCGGAGCAGGTTTCTGACAATCGCCTCCCAGAACGTAACCGGTCGCCCGTCTTCGCGAATCACGCGCAGCTTCAGCCAACGCTTCCCTGGCGTTTGCCCACTCCAGACCCATTCAAAGAACGCAAAATAACCTGACACGATCAGAAATAGGATGATGATCAAAACCGCATAAACCCATTTGGGCGCGGCGTTCAACCTGTCTCCCAGACTGGAAACGTTCGCGAGAGTAATGAAGGCGAGGATCATCAGGGCGATGGTCACGGCTTGAATGGCGTGGTCGATCGCACAGGCGAGAAAACGGTTGCCGATCGACGCGAGTGCAAAATGCAGCGGTACGCGCTCAGGCGTTTCAATAATCAGAACGTCTTCTGTGGCTACAGCAGTGGCCATCTTCCTAGAGCACGCCGAGCTGCTTGTACATTGTCATGAAGTCGAAGTTGTTCCACGCCTCGACGATTTTGCCGTCAGCGATGCGGACTATGGTAATGCCGGTAAACTCCGTTGCTGCTCCGGTCGCGGCAAAACCTAAACTATCGGATTGATGCTTACCGCGAACTGAGCAACGCGCCGCAACCTTGTCCCCTTCGGCAACGGTGTCTTCAACTACGACTTCAATGTTGGGGAACGCCGATCGGAAGGTTCGGAAAAAAGGCTTGAATCCCTCACCGCCACCGCGCAGGGATCTGTCACCTTCTTCAGTCAGGCCATGCGCGATGCCATCCGTGGCAAACATCTCATCGATGGCTTCCTCGCGACCATTGTTCCACACCTCCTCAAACCAACGATGGATGAGGGCTTTGTTTTCTTCTGACATGTTTGTGGCACCTCTCTGCTGCAAAAGAGTGTTTAAGCCTCAACCCCTCCTCAATCACCGCGAACCGGGAAAGAGATTCTTCTCATTCTCACCGCGCTTCAGCGCGGTGGCACGTTACAATCCAAAGGGAAACCGTTTAAACGGTTTCCTGGCGTATGAGGTGGGTCCTCGGCACCGGGCTCAAGCCCCGGTGAACGAGAGGAAATCATTCTCAAGACTGTATTGTCTGTTCCAGGAGTCCTGCAAGGCCAAGACTCTTTAGGTGAAGTTGACGCGAACGAAGCGACGCTTGCCGACTTTGATCAATATCGACCTGCCCGTTTGCGACGGCGTCGCAGAGTTAGCTAGGGTTTGCTTTTCACCATCAATTGAGACCCCACCTTGGTCGATCAGTCTTCGTGCCGCGGCTTTCGATTCCGCCATTCCGACGGTCACCAATAGTTGCGAGAGATCCCAGCTCCCGGAGTTGGAGGGCACTGATCGTTCTTCCACATCATCCGGAGTTTCTTTTTGGCGGAACTGGCGAATGAAGTCGACTTCAGCTTCATCTGCCGCGGCCCCAGAATGAAAGTCCGCAACGATTCTCTTCGCTAAGGCCACCTTAACATCACGAGGATTGATCTCACCTCTAGCCGTAGCCTCGCGCCAGGATGAGATCTCAGGCATGGTTAGATCAGTCAGGAGCTCGGAATACCGCCACATCAAGTCGTCTGAAATCGACATTACTTTTCCGAAGATCTCCGCCGGAGGTTCGTTGATGCCAATGTAATTCCCCAGGCTCTTCGACATCTTTTGCACGCCATCAGTTCCTTCAAGCAACGGCATGATCACGCATACTTGCGCTTCCTGCTGGTACTCACGCTGCAGATTTCTTCCCATCAGTAAATTAAACTTTTGATCGGTGCCACCGAGTTCTACGTCTGCGTTCAGGGCGACCGAATCGTAGGCTTGCGTCAAGGGGTAAAGCAGTTCGTGAAGCGCGATCGGCTTCTCCTCGTTTAAGCGCTTGGTAAAGTCGTCGCGCTCGAGAATCTGCTTCACCGTTACATGAGCGGCGAGACGAATAAAACCGTCGGAACCCAGCTTATCCATCCACTCCGAGTTGAAGCGCATTTCAGTTTTGGCCGGATCAAGTAGTTTGAAGATTTGCGCTTTGTAGGTTTCGGCATTGGCATTGATCTCTTCGCGCGTCAGTTGCGGTCGCGTGGCGGAGTTTCCTGAGGGATCGCCGATCAGACCGGTAAAGTCGCCAATCAGAAAAATGACGGTATGGCCCAGATCCTGAAATGCACGCAACTTACGGATAACTACGGTGTGCCCGAGATGGATATCCGGGGCGGTGGGATCCACGCCGAGTTTTACGCGCAAAGGTTTTCCGCTTGCGGCTGCCTTCTGGAGCTTGGTACGTAACTCGTTCTCACGAATGATTTCCACGGTACCCTTGCGCAGAAATTCAAGTTGTTCGTCGATTGTCATCGTGGTCATCGTAAATCGTAAATCGTGAATCGTCGAATCGTAAATCGTGAATCGTGAATCGGGAATCGAGCCGCGCTAAATCAAAAGCGCCGTCGCCGCTTCGCTCTGCCCGGCGCACTGCAAAGTTGTTGGCACAAACCCCGGGGCGGTGGTGTTTGCTTACCAGAACACCTCTGTGCGTCCTTTTTGAAATCAGATCTACGAATCGAAGGAGCTTGCAATGAGAATACTATCATTCGCCGCCGCGACTATTTTCTGTGGAGTGGGCTGTACTTTCTACGGTGTCGAGTCTTTGGACACAACCAGCATTGTCCAGGAAAAGAGTGCGATTGAGCCCTCCGGCGACATCAAAGCCAACATCCAAAAACTCAGCTCCGCAAATGCCAGGGAACGCACCGAGGCCGCGTGTGAGCTCGGTAAGGCCCGGGCGGAGGCGGCGATACCCGGCTTGATCCAGTTACTCAGCGACGATACGCCAGTCGAGCAACCGGTCTGCGAAGAAAAAGGAAATTGGCGCGGCAAGGGCAATAACACAACCCCAGGCGAGATGGCGGCGGTTGCGTTATCCCAAATCGGCGCTGAAGCGGTCGAGCCGCTCATCACAGCGCTGCGAAGTAATGCCTGGCAAGCACGAGCAAATGCGGCGTTTGCTCTCGGTCTGATTCATGACGACCGCGGGATTGAACCATTGATTTCAGTTACCCGCGATCCGGAGGC
>DASSCX010000014.1:0-2046 GCA_035697425.1 Pyrinomonadaceae bacterium
CACCTCCAGCATAGAGAAGCCCCTGGGCAAGGCGCTTTCACGAGCTAACGCTTCGCCCAGCAGAATCACTGAATCGTTTTTTACAAGAGCAATGTCATTTTGCTTGATGCCGGCCAACTTCATCTAGAGGCTCCTTCCATCGTAGCTTTGTCCATATATCGCTCTGTGGAACAGATCAAGCAGACCGAAAACCGTTCAGGCCATGTAAAGTAACTAACACTGGGAAACTTGGATGATCGAGGTTGGATTTTGCGCCGCGCAAGCGTCGATAATGCTGACTTTGTTTTGGAAGGAGGTGATGCAGCGCGATCATCTCAAGCGTTCGCCTTAATTTGCCCCGCTGCGAACTCTATGGCATAAAAAAATGTGACTTCTTCCTGGTTGCAGCTCTCCCTGCGCACCGATCCATCGGCATTAGACGCGATATCCAACTTTCTCATAGAACGTGGATCTCCCGGGGTCGTGATCAACAAGAACCAGGTGCAGGCATACTTTGCATGTCCCGAAGATTCGGCAACTATTCGCCGGGATGTGCAGCGGTTCCTTCGCGGCATCCGCGGCATGTATCCGGAGATGGGCGAGGATCAGCTGCGCTGGCGGGTTCTCAAAGACCGGAATTGGAATTACTCGTGGCGGCGATTTTTTTCACCGCAGAAAGTCGGCCAGGCATTCTTGGTCGCCCCGCCATGGGCTAAGTTGCCGCCGCTTGGCCGCCGGCATCTGATCGTCATCGAACCAGGCATGGCATTCGGGACGGGTACTCACGCCACCACGAGAGGCTGCATGGAATTTATCGAGCGGGTCGCCCGTTCTCTGGGCACAAATCCGTTTACGGCTCTCGACGTCGGCACCGGTTCCGGAATTTTAGCGATTGCTCTTGCCAAATTAGGCGCGAGCAAGGTCTGGGCAATAGACAATGATCCGGTCGCGTTGAAAGTCGCGCGAGAAAACATCGCGTTCAACCGGGTAGAAAAGAATGTCTTTTGTTCTGCGGGGCCGCTCAATCGTCTTAGAACCTTTCCAGTCGTCGTCGCCAACCTTACCGCCGAAACGATTATGATGCTGGCGGAGCCGCTAAGTAAACGTGTTGCTGTGTCCGGTTACTTGATTCTCTCCGGTGTCTTAAGGCCCAAGTCAGAGCAGCTGGCGCGCTACTTTGCCTCAAACGGCTTCAGGCTGGTCAAGCTCAAGGAAGAGAAAGAATGGGCAACCTTACTTCTCAGGCGGAAGTAGCCGATGGCTCGCTTTTTCCTGCCGACGGGACAGATAGAAGATCATCGGGCTACGATCACGGGTGTCGAATTAAATCACCTACGGCGAGTGTTGCGCTTGCGACCGCAAGACCGTGTTGTCGTGTTCGATGATGCCGGCTGCGAGCATGAAGGGATCATTCGCTCCCTTAGCGAAGATCGCGGCGAGATTGAAATAATCCGCTCTTATCAGGTCAACAATGAATCGCCCCTGAAAACCACCCTTGCGTTAGGTCTCACCAAGGGTGAGAAAATGGATTGGGTGGTGGAAAAGGCGACCGAACTAGGCGTTCACACCATAGTTCCCTTCCGTTCCGATTACACGATACCAAAGCTGAACGAAAGAAAAATGGCGCAGCGTTCCGAGCGCTGGCAGAAGATCGCATTAAGCGCCGCAAAACAGTGCGGCCGCGTTCGCATTCCGGAGATCTTGGCTTTGTCTGAATTTTGCGATCTCCTCGAAACGGTTTCGCCCGATGCGCTGCGGCTGTTATTTTGGGAGAAGGAGCGCGAGCAACGGTTGTCTGATTTAAAGGAGGCCCGAACGACAATTGGCGAGGTTGTCGTGATGATCGGGCCCGAAGGTGGTTTTAGCGCGCACGAAGCAGCACTCGCGCTTGGCCAGGGCTTTAAAGCGGTGCGGCTTGGCCCGCGTATACTTCGTGCTGAAACCGCTGCGGTGGCCGCGCTCTCGGCCATCCAACTCTTGTGGGGGGATCTAGCCTAGGTTAGTGTTGGGCAGCCAACGCGCTTTCGCACCAGGTGCAACCGTTTAGAACCATTGATATGCGTTGTC
>DASSCX010000015.1:0-5676 GCA_035697425.1 Pyrinomonadaceae bacterium
CCAGCTAGAACTCCGAGAATTAGTCACTACTCCGAACTTCGGACTTCGAACTTCGGACTTCGAACTTACACCGCCGGATATTCCATCTCCAACATCGACGGACCCAGACGTGGCGCTGCCAGCATCAAGCCGATGATCGTCTTTGCATCTTCGATCTCGCCATCAGTGATCATTTCTAAAGCCTGTCGCAGCGGCAGTCGCACCACGTCCAGCAGTTCATCGTCTTCTAATCGTTGTGCGGTTGGCGTCATATCAGTTGCCAGGTAAAGCCACATTTTCTCCTCGCAGAATCCGGGCGAGACAAAAAATTCTGACAACTTCTCGAGCTTACCGGCGACGAAACCCAGCTCCTCCTCAAGTTCGCGGGCGGCGCCTTCCTCCGGGCGTTCACCGCGATTCAAGGTTCCAGCCGGAGCTTCCAGGAGGTAACGAACCGCCGGATGGCGATACTGACGCACCAGGGCGACCGTGCCATCGGGAAACGCCGGAATGATCACTGCGCTACCGGGATGATGCACCACCTCGCGTTTGTATGTCGTTTCACCTTCGCAGATGGTATCGACTGTCACGTCAAAAACGCGGCCGCGAAAGATTTCTTCGCTCGCGACGATTTGCGGTTGTTGCTCTGGTGTCATGGCACTGTCAGTGGTCAGTTGTTAGTGGCTAGTTGTAGTTATGAGTGGCAGAGTACAGTGAAGACACGTCATTTGCTCTTAACGCTGCCTGCGTGTCACCAACTAGATAAAGTGATCCTGTGATGCAAATGAGATCGCCATCAGGAGTAATCTGTTTCGCGATGTTAATTGCCTCCGCAACTGATCTGGCAGCTTGAACTTCAACAGCGCCTTCCATCGCCACGAATTTTTGTAGAGTCTCGACCGTTGCGGCACGCGGATTTGCTAATTGCGTCAGTATTAGGCGCCTAGCGACGGGGAAAAGTATCGCGGCGATCTCTTCAAGGTTCTTATCGGCCATTGCACCAAAAATCATCGTGATTGGCTTCCTTACAAATGAATCAAGGTATCTGCGCAATGCAAGGGCACCGGCAACATTGTGCGCGCCATCAAATAGCAAAGCCGGACGACCCGGCCAAAACTCGAGTCGCCCTGCATGCTTCGCCGTTTCTATTCCCTCAGCAATGGCTTTTGCTGAGATTGAGAAGCCGCGATCGCGCAGCGATTCAGCGATCCGGATCGCCACCGCAATGTTATCGAGCTGATGCAGTCCCCGCAGGCCAACTCGTACTCGGGCATACCGGTCCTGCTTTGTTTCAAAGGTTACCAGCATCTGCCCATCACTGCTCACCTCGTCAACATTAAAATGGCAATCGCCTAAGCTGGGTTTCACATGATTACTTCTGCACTCACGAAGTATTACCTCGAGAGCTTCAGGCGGTTGTTTGGCGATAATCGCTATCACGCCGGGGCGAATGATCGCAGCTTTCTCCGCGGCAATACTCGCCAAACTGTCGCCCAGGTATTGTTGGTGATCGAGCGCTATGGGAGTGATTGCGATGATATCAGCGCGAGCAGCCGTGGTTGCGTCAAGTCGGCCCCCCAACCCCGTTTCAAGTATTGCTAGCTGCACCCTTCTGTTTTTGAATTCCGTAAGCGCAATCGCAGTCACTTGTTCAAAAAATGTCGGCAGGGCTGCGATCTGCTTCGTTGCTTCCAGCTGTTCTGCGGTGTCGCGCACCACTGAAGCAGCGCGTGCAAATTCTTCCTGAGATATCTCAACGCCGCCAACACGGATCCGTTCCGTGATAGAAACTAGATGGGGGGAAGTGTAGAGACCGGTCTTGATTCCCGCAGCGCGACAAATCGAATCAAGCACGACTGCGGTGGAGCCTTTTCCGTTAGTGCCTGCTATCTGCACCCCGGGATACGATTTTTCCGGATGGTCGAGCGCAGCCAGTAACAGCTCGATGTTTCGCAGGCCCAGCTTGATCGCCAAGGTCTCGTGACCGAGGTCGAGCAGGTAACGAAGTGCCTCACTAAACTGCATTGACATGCGGGGATAAGGATCTCGCGGCAGTCGTTGAAAAGCTATTTTCGTGAGGCGCTGCCCACCAGCGTGCTTGACGATTCCGTTTCGCCCGTAATTTCCGGGTTCATCATGAAGTTGAGCAGTTGAATGATGAAGTCGCGCACTTCACGCCGATCCACAATCGCATCTAGCATGCCGTGCTCCAGCAGAAACTCCGACTTCTGAAAGTCCTTAGGCAGTTTCTGGCGAATCGTTTGTTCAATCACGCGCGGCCCGGCGAATCCAATCAAAGCTTTGGGTTCGGCGATGATGAAGTCACCGAGCATTGCAAAGCTTGCGGTCACGCCACCGGTGGTTGGATCTGTCAAGACGGAAATAAAAGGAAGCCGGGCATCGTCCAGCACGGCAAGCGCTGAAGAAATTTTTGCCATCTGCATCAGCGAGAGCGTGCCTTCCTGCATGCGTGCGCCCCCCGAAGCTGAGAAGATTACAACCGCGCCGTGTTCCTTAACCGCGCGCTCGATCAGGCGCGTCACTTTTTCACCAACCGCAGAACCCATCGAGCCGCCAATGAACGACATGTCCATCGCTCCGGCAAAGACCAGGTGGTTGCCGACTTTGCCCTTGCCACTGATGATCGCTTCGGAAATCCCAGAATTCTCGCGGGCTTGGATCAGACGCTCCGAGTAAGGTTTAGTGTCGACAAACTCCAGTGGGTCGATGGACGTTACTTCGGCGTCAAGTTCCTCAAATTTGCCGTCGTCAAACAGCATCGCCAGCCGTTCGCGAGCGCCGAAGCGGAAGTGGTAGCCGCAATGCTTACAAACCTGGAGCGACTCCTCTAGATCGCGCTTATAGAGATGTGCTTCACAGCCGTCGCATTTGACGAAGACATTTTCGGTCTTCACCACCCGCTCTTCCGGCGGCACATTCTCGATTCGCTTACTTTTCTTGCTAAACCACGGCATGTTAGCGCTCTTGCTCTTAACTATTCAGATTGTTAGTTATGGATCGGGAACGAGATTACCACAGGAGCTAGGAGCGGATGAAGGTGATGACTTTGGAGGTGACGTTCGGCAGGTACAGGGGGATAAGCTGAGTGCTTGCGGCGCGGTGCGGGCGGGACGTCCGCGATCCGAAAGCCTAGAACTCGATACCCTGTTGGGCGCGGATTCCGACATTGTAAGGATGTTTAATTTCGCGCATCTCGGTGACGAGATCGGCAGCCTCAATTAACTCGGGCGGGGCGTCGCGGCCGGTGACGACTATGTGTAACGCTGGTTGAGCAGCGCGGATGGCGCGAAACTCTTCCAGCACTTCTGTCACCGGCAGCATCTGGTAACTCAACACGTAAACCAATTCATCAAACACGAGTAGGTCATACTCGCCACTGCGCATCTTCTCTACACACAGATTCCATGTCTCGCGCGCGGTCTTTCGATCCTGTTCGGGATTCTTAGTGTCCCAGGTGAATCCGTCACCCATTGTATGTACTTCAATGCCGAGCTTCTCCGCCGATTCATGCTCACCGTAACGATCATGGCGCGACTTCATGAATTGAATCATGCAGCAGTTCAAGCCGCGGCCAGCAGCTCGCATCAGCAACCCGAGCGCACAGGTTGTCTTGCCCTTGCCGTGCCCGGTATTAACCATCAAGAGGCCGCGCGTCTGCTCCTGATAGTCTGCGCGGCGCCATTTGTATTTTTTCTCTTGAGTGGACATGAACGGCAGTTTAGGAGCAGTCGGCAGGGGCAGATGGCAGGAACAAGCGACAGGCTCTCTTTGGCAGATAACTACGGAACCACGAGATCACACGAAACGATACCAATTGGACGAGAACACGAAGCACCTTGACTTCCACCAAGCCAATGAAAAATGAGAAATGAAAAATGGTGAATGGAAAATCTTTGACGGGCTCTGTTGCTGCCCCGACAGTCCACCCGTGCCGTCTGCACCTGCCGTCTGCTCCTGACCACTGACTACTGACTCCCATCTTCCGTGATGTCTTTCGCGCCATTCGCCCGTTGCACCGCGTCTTGTAGCAAGCCGATGATCTCCTGCTCCACTTCATCCCAGTCGCCTTTCAAGGTGCAGCCGGCTGCGTTGCGATGGCCGCCGCCGCCAAACTTCTCCGCCACGCGCGCTACATTCACATCACCTTTCGAGCGCAGGCTGGTGCGATAGATACCAGGCTCGCATTCCTTCAACAGGGCTGTCGCTTCGACTTCACCCACCGTCAACGGATAGTTAACAAAACCATCCGTCACTTCTTCCGGCGCTGAGGTACGTTCCTGCATCTCGTGGGTCAAGCGCATGCACGCTACTCGGCCAGTTACATCGCGGCGCGCGGTCGTAAGAACTTCGCCCAGCAATTGAATGCGGCTCCAGGGGTAACTGGCAAACACAGCCTCGGCGGTTTTTGCCGGTCTCACTCCGGTGCGGACAAGTTCAGACGCGACCTTGAAAGTGCGTTCAGTCGTATTCGAGTAATGAAAAGAGCCGGTATCAGTGATTAGGGCGGTATAGACGCATTCGGCGATCTCTTTGGTGACGCGCACGCCGGTAGCTTTGCACAGGTTGTAAATCATCTCGCCGACTGCCGAAGCCGTTGAGTCGATCCAGTTGATCTTGCCAAACAATGCGGTCGTGGCATGGTGGTCGATATTGATGACTAACTGTTGCTCCAGATCGATCAAGCCAGGCCGCGTGATGTCGGAGCACTCAATCACAAATATCGCGTGGTAGGGACGAT
Organism: Pyrinomonadaceae bacterium; assembly: GCA_035697425.1. Lineage (GTDB taxonomy): Bacteria > Acidobacteriota > Blastocatellia > Pyrinomonadales > Pyrinomonadaceae > PSRF01. The sequence continues at coordinate 4,739 of DASSCX010000015.1, forward strand.
CGACTGCAGGGGTGATGCGCACCGTTTCCGCTCCCGGAAGTTGTCGGTAGGCTGGTGGAACCGGGTCGCGCATGATGACCTCTACGTCTTTGTCGAGCGCGCGCAACAACCAGTAAAGGCCGAGTGATGATCCGAGGCTGTCACCGTCGGGGCGAATATGCGAGGTAATGGCGAAACGACGTTTCGCTTCGATCACCTCAACTACTTGGCTAAGCATCTTTTAAGGGATGAGGGATGGGGATGAGGGATGAGACGGAAGACAGGTGCTGCTCTTTTTTGAGCTCACCCCGTCGCCGTGTCTCAACCATTCATCATTCATCATTCATCTTTTATCCTTTCCTTCGCTGGCCCAATCTCGTTCAATTTTGTCCAGCAGTTTGTCTACTCGTTCGCCTTGTTCTTCGACTCGATCGCGTACGAAGTGAATCTCCGGAGTGCGCGGCAGGTTAAGCGAGAGACCAAGCTGTTTGCGGACGTACGACGCGGCGTGGTTCAAAGCGCCAAGAGCCAGGCGGTGTTCTTCTTCATTTCCGGCAACCGTGAAATACACGCGCGCCGCTTTAAGATTTTCTGAAAGACGAACGTCGGTCACGGTAACCATTGTGAGCCGCGGATCCTCCAGTTCATATCCAACAATCTGCGAAATCTCCTCGCGGAGAATGTCTGCAACTCTTTCCGGGCGACGCATCGTTACAACAGTTTCGGGTTTCGAGTTTCAAGTTTCGAGTTCACCAACTCGGAACTCGAAACACTGAACTCGAAACGGTTTAAAGTTCCGTGGCGGCGACCTTCTCGACAATGTACGCTTCGATCTGGTCACCGACCTTGATGTCGTTAAAGTTTTCCAGGCCGATACCGCACTCAAAACCCTCGCGCACTTCCGAAACATCGTCCTTGAAACGTCGCAGGGAAATGATGTTGCCTTCCCAGGTGACCAC
>DASSCX010000016.1:0-16216 GCA_035697425.1 Pyrinomonadaceae bacterium
CCACTGAGTACAACCGACCTGAGTTTCGCGAAATACAATAGGCAAATCGGTTTGAGGTAATCGAACCGCATCGGCGGGATAGGTCACGACCTGCAGTTGCCCGCTACACGTAACGTCTTCGACATTACTAACAAACACTTCAGTCTGACCATCGACCAGTCAACCGCATCAGTAGGTAATGCGGTCATCACGGGACTTAAAATCCGTTGTCCGAAAGGGCGTGCGGGTTCGACTCCCGCCCTCGGCACCAATCATTTCAATAACTTGCAAACGCTCAACATAAGGTCTGCATACCAGAACGGAGACAAGTCCGTTGAGCGGCGAATTTTGACTGGATTTCCTGGGAAAAATCGCGGTGCTGCAACCTTAGACTAGCGTCATCGTCGGTGGTGGTCTCACGCTTGGCAATACTTGACCGCCAGGAAGTACTGTTGAAGCGAAGCGATTAGAATTCCAAATTGGAATTTAACTCAGAATCTCTCGCGCGGCTGGTCACGCATTTTATTGAGTCGGATGAATCTTGAGCCACTCGGCGCGAAGCAAGAAGCTTCCCTGGGTGACAACTCGTTCGCCTGTACTCACTCCTTCCATTACCGGATAGAAGCCATTGCTCTCAGCAGCAAGTCGGACCGGACGCAGGATAAACTCGTTAGGACTCTCGGTCCCGACAAAAACGTATTGCTGGTTGCCGATGGTTTGTACTGCGTCCTTGGCGACAATAGGAGCAGTTTTTTCGGCAACCCCCAAGGCTCCAAACGCGACATTGACGTACATACCAATCTTGAGAGCCTGTCCGGGATTTCCTAATTCGATACGCACCTGCGCCGTTCGCGTTGCCGGATCAATTCTGGGATCAACGTAGGAGACGCGACCGCGAAATATGCGGCCTACATATGCATCGGACGTGATGTTAGCGCCGCTGCCAACTTGAATAGTTGCGAGGTCCTTTTCGTAAACCTGACCCACAACCCAAACGGTCGAAAGATCAGTCACCCGCATCAATTCTCTATTTGCTTCGATTACTTCGCCGGGATTTGCGGTGCGACTGGTGAGCGTGCCCGAGGATGGGGATGGGACTGATACTTCGGAACTAATCTGCGAAGTAGAGTTCAAGGACTTAATGCGTTGTGCTGACATGCCGAGCAAGAGTAATTTCTGGCGGAGATTGGCAGCATTGGATTCGGCCTCTCGATATTGCGACGTTGCTGTTTCAAGGTCCTGGCGACTGGCCGCTCCGATTTCTACCAGCTTCATCGTGCGCAAATGGTGACGATGATGTTCATCGAGAACGGCAACGGCGGTTAAGTAGCGCGACTGAGTGTCAGCTAGTTCATTACTGAATATGACCGCTAGCGTTTGTCCACGTCTCACATTCTGCCCTAGTTGGGCATTGACTGCTCGGACAATCCCACCTACCAGTGAGACTACCGGGGTTTCTTTATAAGTATTTGCCTGGACAACACCCGTGGCCATTTGTCCCGTCGCTTCCGATGTTGGCCGTTCGCCAACAGTTTCGATTTTCAATCCCGCGCTCCGCAGTTGCTCAGCGCTGAGAATTAACTTTTGCTCGCCGGCTGTCGCAGCCTGTTGGTTCGGAGTTTCTTCGAATGAAACCGAGCGTGGCGCCGGCACCGGCTTGCCAACTTGCCTCGGCCAGAGCAGCCACACAGCGAGGGCACCGACAACGACGAGAGCGATAACGGAAGTGATGATTAAGGGCGTGTTTCTGCGCACGGTAGTTTTGGCTGACGATCCAGTAGTCGCTTCTTCTCTGGTCGCTACGTCCTCCTGGAGTGGTTGGTCAGTTTGGTCATTCATCGCTTAATCAACTCCGGCGCAGCTGAGGCGCGTTGGATTTCGACGCGTGCGTTGTAAACAGCGAGCTGCGCGTCAATAAAGTCATTCTCCAGTTCAATAAAACGACGCTGCTCGGCTATAAAGTCCAGAAGTGTTCTCGCCCCAAGCTCGTACGTTTGCCGAACGACGTCAAGGTTCGCCCTTGCCGGATCGCGGACACCCAGCCGAAAGATCTCTTCCGCGCGCACTGCCCTATCGTATTGTGCGTAACCCGCAGCGACTTCCCGTCTCACGGTTAGTTCGGAGAATTCACGCCTGGATTTTGCGGCTGCCAACTCCGCGAACGCAGCTTCTATTGCACCCTGGTTCTTATTGCGCAGTGGAAGATCCAATGAAACCCCAAACTTCAAAAAATGAAATACATCCTGTACCGGTTGCAATGCGCCTCGTTCATTGATTCCGAATACGGGAAAGCTTGAATTCATTCGCTCATAGCCAGCCGTAACACTCGCATCCAAACGTCCTTCGGCTCGCGCTTGTTCGATCCGTGCCGTCGCCAGATTTTCAGTCACCCGAAACGCTTGCAGGTCGGGCCGTTCGCGCAATGCGCGTTCTGTCGCTTCGGTTACGGACGGCAGTTGATCGATAAGGCGGTCGAAGTCTCCCTTCAGCCTCAATGGTTCTTCTGGCACCGCACCCATGAGATTCCGTAACTCAAGCAAGGAAACATCTACTTTCGCTGCTGCGCTTTCGCGAATTGATTTCAATCGATTGAGTTCGACCAGAGCCATGTTCTGTTCGAGCGGAGGTATAGCTCCTTCCATAACTTTCGCTCCAATCAGATTGAAGCTTTGCTGATTGGCTGCTACCAATTCGTCTGTGAAAGAGAGTTTCAATGCCTCGGCTAGCGCTTCTCCGAACTTCATGCGTACTTCGCTCACCAGCAAACGTTCACGATTGGCAACATCGCGCTCGCGAACCTCAAGCTCACGCTCGGCAACTGCGATCCGTGCGCTGCGTCTACCGCCAAGCTCCAACGGCAACATCGCGCCGGCCATCACGCTGTTGTCTTTGCCCGGAGGAATTTGGCGCGTCCCTTCAATATCGAGTTTCGGGTTCGCACGCAGTCGCGCCTGTTTCACCATTGCCTTCGCGGCATCGAGCTCTTTACGCGCGGCCTCGAGCTCGCCATTGTGCGCCAAGGCGTAGACCACTGCCTCGTCGGCCGTCATGCCATTTATTTGATCAAGATAGCGCGATGACTGCACATTAGTTTGAGTGGTTTCATTTTGCCGGGGCGTCTGTGCTGAAACTGTGGCCGAAGGAAGTAACAGAGCTGCGATAATGATTGGTGCCACAATCACTGCAGCTGTTTTGTGACTCCGGCCTTGTTTCTTCAACTCTCGCTCACGCAGCCAGAAGAAGATAACAGGCGTCACGATCAGCACATGCAGCAGACTGGAAACCATCCCGCCGAGCACTGGTGTCGCCAGCGGCTTCATGACTTCCGCGCCCGCACTTGTGCTCCACATTATGGGAAGCAATGAAGCGACGACGGTTGAAACAGTCATTACTTTTGGTCGCAAGCGTAGCAATGCACCTTCAGTCACCGCCTCCAGCAATGTCGCCCGTGTTAGTTCGCCGAGCTCCCGGCGTTTGCGCGCAACTGCTTCTTCCAGATAGATGACCATCACCACCGCCGTCTGTACGGCAGTGCCGAACAAGGCAATGAATCCAACCCAAACTGCAACCGAGAAGTTGTAGTCCAGAAACCAAAGCAGATAGATGCCTCCCGTTAAAGCGAAAGGCACTGCCATTAATACATGCGCGGCTTCGAGCGCGGAGTGATAGGTGATGTATAGCAAACCAAAAATCACAATCAGCACCATCGGAACAACGAGAAGTAAACGGCTTCGCGCGCGCTGCTGGTTTTCGTACTCGCCGCTCCATTCGATGTAGTACCCGGCCGGCATTTGTATCTGACGCGCGATCGTGTTCTTCGCCTCATCCACAAAGCTGCCTACATCGCGCCCGCGTACGTTGAGCAGCACCGTGCCCCTGAGTAGTCCGTTCTCGCTTGAGATCATCGTCGGCCCCTGAACTTCGGTGATCTCGACCAGCTGCGACAAGGGAATGGACGCACCGGTTGCTGAAGTCACCGGAATGTCTCCGATCGCGTGTACGCTCCCACGAAACTCCGGCGCATAACGAACGCGTACGGGAAAGCGCCGTCGACCTTCTATCGTCACGGAAAGATTCGTCTCGCCGATGCCCTTCTCAATCGTGTCGTTTATTACTCGTTCATCGATGCCATACCGAGCAGCCGCAACCCGATTGATATGAAGGTCGATATAAGGCGCGCCGCTGATCTGTTCGGGATAAACGTCCTTCGCTCCGGGCACATTACGAACAACTTCGGCTACACGACGTGAGAGTTCTTCGAGACTCTTCAAGTCGTTGCCAAAGATCTTTATGCCAACCTGCGAACGAATACCGGTGGAGAGCATGTCGATACGGTTTTTGATCGGCTGTGTCCAAATATTCGTGATGCCTGGCATCCGAAGTTTCTCATCGAGTTCGGCGATTAACGATTCACGCGTCAGGCCCGGTCGCCATTCTTCGGTCGGCTTTAAGTGAACCACCGTTTCTGTCATGTTGGTTGGCGATGGATCCGTGGAGGTTTCCGCGCGTCCGGCTTTACCCACTGCCCATTCAACTTCCGGGACGCTCTTGAGGATTTCATCCTGCCTGGCAGTGATCTTGATTGCTTCATTGATCGAGATTGCCGGATCGGTTACTGGCATGAACATTAGATCGCCTTCATTCAAAGGCGGCATGAACTCTTTGCCGATGCCGGTAGCGAGAAGGATTGCGCCGCCGAAAAGTAGTACGGCAAACACAACTGTTAATACACGATGGGTCAACGCAAAGCGCAAAACAGGACGATAGACAAAGTGCAAGCCGCGCATTACCGGATTCGCTTGCTCAGCGTGAAACTTGCCGCGCAAGAGCAAGGTGCAGAGCACGGGCACGAGCGTGACGGCAATTATGGTGGCGCCCACCATTGCAAACGTCTTCGTGAATGCCAGCGGATGGAAGAGTTTTCCCTCTTCGCCTGTAAGTGAGAAAACCGGAATAAACGCCAGGATAATAATTGCCATCGAAAAGAAGATGGGACGGCCTACCAAACGCGTGGACTCCAAAACCGTCTGCCAGATCAAAGGACGATCTTTTGGGTCAACCTTGCGTTGTTCGATGAAACGGAATGCGTTCTCTGTGACAACGATCCCGGCATCGACCAAGACTCCGATCGCAATCGCGATACCCGATAGCGACATCAGGTTCGAGCTGATGCCCATGTAATACATGAAGAGAAACGCCAGGAGCACTGCCAGTGGCAGCGGGATGGTGACGATCAGAATCGACCGGAAATGTGCCAGAAAGAGTATGTGAGCCAGCGTGACGAGGATTAGTTCTTCGATGAGCGCACGCTTGAGAGTATGCGTTGCTCGATTGATAAGTTGTGTGCGGTCGTAAAACGGAACGACCTGCACGCCGTTGGGTAAACCGCTTTGTATCGCCGCGATTTTTTCTTTTACTGCGCCAATTACTTCCAGCGTGTTCACGCCATACCGCGCGATGACCACGCCACCGACAGCTTCTTTGCCATTCTTATCCAGCGCGCCCACACGAAAGGCATTGCCGAGCTTCACTGTGGCGACATTCTTCACATAAATCGGAATGCCGTTCTGAGCGCTTAGAACGATGTTCTCAACATCGGCTGTTGATTGAATCAACCCGACCCCACGTACGACTGACCATTGGCCGGACTGCTCGACAACATTGCCGCCAACATTATTGTTTGAGCGCTCGACTGCCTCGACTACCATTGACAAGGGCAGCGCATACGAACGCAGCTTGTTTGGGTCAACATCAACCTGGTACTGCTGCACGTAGCCACCGACACTGGCCACCTCCGCTACGCCCGGCACTGAATTCAACTGATAGCGGACGAACCAGTCCTGTAATGTGCGCAGATCGCGCAGGTTCATCTGATCGCTTTCCAGTGTGTACCAGAAAATTTGTCCGACGCCCGTGGCGTCAGGACCAAGCGTCGGAGTAACTCCTGAGGGTAGTTGGGCTGTTACGAGGTTTAATCGCTCCAAAACTCGTGTGCGTGCCCAGTAGAGATCGACTTTGTCTTCGAAGATCACATTGATCATCGAAAAGCCAAATGCTGAACTTGCACGCACAACACGCACACCCGGCAAGCCTTGCAGGCTCGTGACTAGCGGATATGTGACTTGATCTTCGACTTCCTGTGGCGAGCGCCCAGTCCAATCCGTAAACACAATCACCTGGTTCTCGGAGAGATCGGGAATCGCGTCGATTGGCGTGCGCAGCAATGCCCAATAGCCCCAGGCTGCGAGACCCAGGTAGAGCGCGATCACCAAGCCACGATTGCGCAGGCTCAGTTCAATGAGTCGATGAATCATCGCGCGGTTACGCTAAACGTTGTCTTGCCTTTGCCCGCCGGCCCTTCATAAGCGAGTTGCGCTTGCCACTCACCGGCCATCCCGATGTTCACTTTGCCGCGATAGACTCCCGGGGTGCCAGTAGTAGTGAAGCTGACGGCGTCATTCATCGCCGCCATTCCGCCCATGGCCGGCATGTGAAAGTTGAGCGACACGGCTCCAACATCCACGGCCTTGCCTGACGAGTCAGTGAAAGCGAGCGTGACCTCCTGGTCACCCTGCTTTAGTTGGCCGGTGCCGTTGGAAAGCGTGGCGGTCAGACTGTCGACCGTGACAGTCTTTATCACCGTGCCGGTTGAAACATTGCCTCCTGACTTCGAGCCGCAAGCCGCGACGATGACGGCAAGGCCAATCGCAATTGCGACAAGCATCAATGATTTGTTCATGTCTCCTCCAATCATTCGATTCTTAGGTTGGTTACTCCTCAAGCGGATGTCGTTCGCGGTTGCCGTGCCAGCAGGTTGTAGATCCAAGCCCAGGCCGCGCCGATCACCGCCGCAAAGACTGTGAACACAATCAAGCCAGACAAAAAACCTCCCCAATTGACCGGCATGGCCACGCTCGACCAGTCTATGTGAGTCAAGTATTTCAAGGCGGCAAGAGTTGCCTCGGGAGCCAAAGCGAACGCGAGACTGCACAGAACAAAGAGCGCTCCGGCAACGACTGCTTCTGCGATGGCTACTGCTTTAATATTGAGTTTCATGATGAACCTCCGTTCAATGCGATTCCCTAATCTGCGCTCTCTCGCGCACGCGGAATAAACGCAGAGGTTATTTGTGTGTAGCAAAGGTGCTGCGCTGCTATCGGGACAAGAACTGGTCCGATAGGGCACACATTTGCCCGAACCTGACTGGCGATCCTTATGCAGATCGCGCCAACAGGCGGACACACTACGCCCTTGTTGGAATCAGATTAGGAGAGCGAGATTGCGAAGATAAGTGGGTGCGGCGGCACCGGGTGGACCATGCAGACGATCGATAGATCCAGACCGTAAGGAAAAGTTAAGCAACGATTGCGTTATCGCGGGATGTGACGGCGTGCGCACGGGCGCAGGCGGCGTCACGCGAACAACATTAGGCGGTGAAGTGGTTCCGTTCTGCGCGCAGTTAAGCGCACAATACAGCTCCGCCTCGGTAATTCTGCTCGTTTCATTTTGCAGAAGCGCGGCTTTGCAGCAATCCATATCCATCATGCCGCCCATGCTGCATTCGCTGTCACCGAAGTGCAGTGGCACACCGGCAAGGGCGCTACCTGCAAGCACGAGCAAAAGGATTAAGGATGCTAACCGCTTCATAGCCTTGGTACTTTATTGAAAAGCGCGAATCAGAATCAACCCTTAAATTCCTGCCCGCATGGAGTACGTTCCAGACACAGGCAATCACAAATCGTTGGGCAATGGTCGTGCCGCAGATTTCGCTGGGATTTTTGCACAGCCGACCGTCCAAGTGCGCAAATTCGCGCGACCAGCGCGCAGAATCCCACTGGCTCCTCAGCAACGCTTCAAAGTGGCATGCGCCGCAAACGGACCATACACCGTGCCTTCTCTCCGCCAATGCCACAAGCTAGCCCCGCCGTTTCGCCTAAAGGATCGCCCTAAGAATGCCGCCCAGACATTAGCGAAAGTACAAAACGAGGAAAAGTTACTTCAGTGGCACCCGGCGAGTTCGACTCCCTCGGCACCACTAGCAACTTTGCCGGATCATATTCATCCATGATCTCGGCTTTAGGAGATCCGCCTTCGGAATTCCGCCCGCCACAGGCTTCCAGAAGGAAGGTACAATTATTACCAACCCTCAAGATCAAATTGGTGATCGGCCATGCATTCCCTATTGCCTGGCTGGTTCGAATAGTTCCAGCGGATTGCCGTCCGGATCTTCCAATTGGATTTGCTTGCCACCTGGCCCTGATTCCATCTCGTTGCGAAATTGAAGACCTGAGTCGTTCAACGCAGCGATTCGGTCAGATAGGTCGGTGACTTGGAGGATCACTCGATTCCAGCCGCCAGGTTCTTGTTCATGGCCGTCAGGCATTGGGCGAGACCCCGAGGCACCTGGACCACTGAGGATCAGCTTCAGGTTGCCGATTGAGACCTGCGCGAAAGCTGGTGGATTCTGATGGTCCAACTTGAACCCAAGCTGCTCTGTATAGAAGGCGACCGAACGTTCGATATCCTTGACTTGATACCGGACACCCCATAGGCCAACGATAAAACCCGCTCGTTTAGCTGCTCCATTCGTGTGATTCATAGCACCTCCTTCAACGATCGATATCTCGCGATCTCTTGTGTGTGTGTTTCAATCGTCGGGTGGGCACAGTTAACTAATTTAGCTTCAGCTATGTCGTATCGGCACATTCTGTGCCGGAGTGAATAGAAGCCAATCAGGTGCAGCCAACTCAAACCTGACTTGCAGCTTCTGCGGATGGAACTAATAGTTTGGTGCAGCCAATCTGGTGTGAAGCCGAATACCCTCGTCGCTTTTAATCCGAAGACAAACGCGTTTCAATCATGGCCCATCCCTTCGGGCGGAGGTGTACTCCCAAGTGGAATTTTAAAGACTAGCGTCCTTCGTCTAGCGCGCCCAGCTTAATGCGACTAGAATTACGGCGCTTTACCCATCTACCTGTACGTTTCTGAATATCCTTCGCTGGACCACAGCAGTGACCATTTCTTCCGGCATACTTCAGACTCCGACGAAGATAGAATGAACATCACGCAAAGCCAGTAAACAAGAATGACGCTCCCACCAGGCACAAAACTGGGTCGCTACGAGATCCGCTCGAAGCTAGGCGAGGGTGGAATGGGTGAGGTGTATCGGTCACGTGACCAAAAGTTGAATCGCGACGTTGCCATCAAGGTACTCCCAGCTCAGTTATCCCAAGACTCGGAGCGACTGCAGCGCTTCGAGCAGGAGGCGCAAGCGGCCGGGGCCTTGAACCATCCAAATATCCTGGGGGTTTTCGACGTCGGCACACATGATGGTTTGACCTACCTCGTAACGGAACTGCTTGAAGGCGAAGAGTTGCGCGAGCGTTTGAACCGTGGCCCGCTGCCACAGCGCACGGCGATAGATTTCGCGCAACAGATCGCTGCGGGACTTGCAGCGGCTCACGAGAAGGGGATCGTCCATCGCGATTTGAAGCCGGAAAATCTGTTCATTACGACCAATGATCGCGTGAAGATTCTGGATTTTGGTCTGGCGAAGCTGCGGCCGCAACGCAGCGAAACGATCAGTTCGGAAATAGCGACGGCAAAACAGATCACCGATCCCGGCACGGTGATGGGCACGGTTGGTTACATGTCGCCGGAACAGGTGCGGGGCCACCAGGCTGACCATCGCTCCGACATTTTTTCGTTCGGCGCCATTCTCTACGAGATGCTGGCAGGACAACGAGCTTTTCGCCGCGAGACAATGGCTGAGACGATGACGGCCATCCTCAAAGAAGAGCCGCCGGAACTAAGCGAGACAAATTCAAAGATCAACCCTCAACTGGAAAAGGTCGTTCGCCGCTGTCTTCAGAAGACGCCTGAGCGTCGCTTCCACTCGGCCCATGATCTGGGCTTTGCGCTTGAATCGCTAACCGCTCCCTCCGGATTTGCAAGCCAGTCGCTATTGGCTCAGGAATCTGAGCCAACCATCTCAAGAGGTCGCTTCTTTGATCGCGGAAGTCTTGCCATAGCAGCGGTGGCTGTTTTGGTGGCCGCACTTGCTGTGATAATGATGTACGTCAGCAGAAGGTCGGGTGAGACCAACGGCGAAACTGTAAGGCAATTTACGCTCGCACCGCCTGCGGAAGGTGCGCTTGATTCGCACTCATTAGCACTATTGTTTTCTCCTGACGGTACCCACATCGTTTCCTCGCTCGTGGTATCGGGCAGGACTAAACTCTTCGACCGGCCGTTAGCTGCGTTTGCAGCACATCCAATCGATGGTACCGAAGGCGCATCAGATCCGTTCTTTTCACCCGACGGTCAGTGGCTCGGATTCTTCGCTAACGGTTCGCTTAAGAAAGTGCCGCTAAACGGAGGAGCTCCGGAAACAATCTGCAAGGCCGAGAATCCCCGCGGCGGTGTTTGGAGCAGCGACGGTACCATTATCTTCACGCCCGGCACGGACGCTCCGCTTTACCGGGTTTCTGCAAGCGGTGGTGCGGCCGAAGCCCTCTCAACCATCGACGGTAGTGCTCACGAGCGGTCGCATAGATGGCCTGACGTGTTACCGAGTGGAAAGTCTGTCCTGTTTAGTGTCGCTTACGATGTTGGCAATCCGCTCGACAACGCGAATGTAGCGCTGTTGGATCTAAATACCCATAAGCACAAGATTCTTATTAAGGGAGGGGCCTTCGCCCGCTACCTGTCCGCCGGCTATATCGTATATGCACGAGGCAATGCCATGCAGGCGGTTCCGTTTAATCTTAAGACGCTGCAGGTAACAGGTTCGCCGGTGACGGTGCTTGAGAACGTCATGATGAGTCCATCAAATGCGCGGGTACAGTTCTCTCTCTCACGCGACGGTGATCTCATCTATCTTGAGGGGCGTTCCGACGACAGCCGCGATGCTGCCCAACCGCTCGTTTGGCTGGACCGACAGGGGAGCGAACAGATTTTGACTGAAGCCCGACAGCGTTTCTCCAAGCCGCGGCTGACGGCAGACGGACGGACACTGTTCGTCGAAGTGGCGGATCCGGAAGCAGCGATTTGGGCGTATGACATGAACCGCGGAACCCTCACGCGGGTTACGCATGGCGGAGTTAGTTACGGCCCAGTACCGAGTCCAGACGGAACTCGTGTCGCTTACGAAGCCACGCGCGATGGCGTTGCCGGCGCTTTGCTTGCGCGCATTGACGGGAGTGGCGAACAACGCCTGACCTCCACGAAACGAGTCGACATCCCGACGTCCTGGAGTCCTGATGGAAAGGTGCTGGCGCTTACGAGTTTTGGTGAGAGCGGACATTATGAGGTGCGGTTGATTCCGGTTGAGGGGGACCCCACGCCCCAGATGTTTGTGCAGGGACCATTCAACGCCGGTGGTGCACGATTCTCTCAGGACGGTCATTGGGTAGCCTATGTCTCGGACGAGTCCGGAAGTAATGAAGTTTATGTGCGTCCATACCCTGAAGGAACACGTCAGCAAATCTCTGCCGCCGGTGGTACTCAGCCAGTGTGGTCCAGCAACGGCCGGGAGCTATTCTTTCGAAGCGGCGATCAACTAATGGCGGTCAGCATCACACCGGGGACGAACTTTTCGGCCGGCAAGCCTGTTGCACTCTTTTCCAGGTCGACGCCAGATGACTCAAGTGGTATGGCCTACGGTTTCATGGCTGATTATGATGTTTCAAACGACGGCCGGCGATTTGTGTTTCCCAAGCACAACCCGGACTCTTCAAACGTTCCGCGCCCAAGAGTCATACTCGACTGGTTCTTCGAGTTGAAGCGCATTACAACCGCAGGACGATAGCTGTTTGCGTGATTGACTCGAAGTCCGGGATGTCGCTCCACCGTCCCAACGCCAACGCCGCGGCTTTAGCGTTTGCAATCTGACTCAACGATCCGAGTAACGAATAAATTAAACTCAAAGTGGACTAGAAAAGCATCGCGTTCCTCACCAGCTCGCCAGGAGGTATCGGTTCGACTAATCGCGGCTCATCTACTTGAGGCCCATTGACATCTTGGCAGACCGGAAATCCCTGCATCTCAGATTCCGGGTACGGACTTAGTAACTCCTTCAGCTCTGAAGCCCTTGCGTTGCTACGCAGCCAGTCGTCTAAATTCCCGTTCGGCAAAATCACGGGCATTCGATTATGGATTGTTGCTAATAGTTTATTTGGGGTAGTAGTGATGATTGCGCAGGACTTGATCGAAGTTCCCTCGAATTGCCATTCGTCCCAAATTCCAGCGAAGAAAAACGGCTCGGAGTTTTTCATCTGGAAGTAATGAGGTTGCCGCGCCTTTCCTATCTTCTCCCATTCATAAAATCCATCAGCCGCAATAAGGCAACGACGCCGCAGAAAAGATTCCTTGAAACTCGGTTTCGTTACCAAGGTCTCTGCTCGCGCATTGATGAAGCCTGTTGGTTTCTTACTCCAAGACGAAATTAGGCCCCACTTCAGCAAGGATAGTACGCGTTCTTCATTTGCCTCAGTGACCGTCCAGAGACTCTGAGCCGGGGCAATGTTGTAGCGCGGCAATGTCTCGAAGAGCGGACTCGTGTTCAGTCTTTCGAGCTTTACCCTTTCAGGTCGGCGCAGTGTTATGCGGCCACACATCTACTTATGCTTTCGCTTCCGAGCGTTCACGCAGCTCTTCCCGCCCTGCCATTGTTTTGATCTTCAAGACTTGTGAAACTACACACGACGTGAGGGTGGAATCAGAGACTCGTGAATATGGATCGCAGCCATCGCACCTTCGGCGGCGGCGACGACAGCAAGCTGTGAATAAGGCGTGATATCGCCCGCCGCATAGACACCTTCCTCACTGGTCTGCTGAGCCTTGTCAACCCAAACGAAATCATCCTGAGTTTTGCAGCCAAGCATCTCATGAAGTCGGCTGGCAGGCTCAGTTCCTAAATTGAAAAATAACGCATCACAATTCAGGGGCGGACCGCTCGCGAATTGCACGCTGCGCAGTTGTCCTGTCGCAAAGTCGCCGTCCAGTGCCATCACTTTTTCGTTTTGAATTGCGATGTTGAATTCCGCGAGCTTCGCGATGCTTTGCTGATCGACATCGGGTTGATGACCATCGGTGAGGACGGTCAGCCTATCAGTCCAGGTTAACAACTCCAGTGTGAAACCAACTACGTGTTCGTTATGACCGAGCACGGCCACACGTTTCCCCGCAACTTCATATCCATCGCAATCCGGACAATGGAAAACGCTCGTGCCATAGAACTCACGGAAGCCCGCGCAATCGGGAGTCATGTCGCGCAAGCCTGTCGCCAACAAGAGCCGCTGAGTCTCGTAGCACCGACCATTTGGATCCGCAGTGACGACTCGAAACAGGCCTGCCGGCGTTCTTTCAACTTTGGTCGCGCAGGCTTCTATGATCATTCCACCGTGGGCCAGAACTTCCTCGGTCCCGCGGGCCAGCAACTCGGTGGGACTAATTCCATGATGACCCAGAAAACCATGGACGCCGTGCGAGTAAATGTTTCTTGGGCTCTTGTGATGTAAAGTCAAAACCTTCCGCCGGTACCGCGCCAAGAAAAGCGACGCCGAAAGACCGGCAGGTCCGGCGCCAATCACAATGCAATCGAAAAGATCAGGCTCCATGTGGCAACTATACATGGTTCGTTTTGAAGGCGTTCGTAAGGCGGGACGCTTTTTAGAGGGGATAGAATTCCAAACACGGCTTCCCCAAAGATAGGAGTGGCTTTTTGTGGGTCGAGAAAGTCAAAACGGGAGCGATAGCGACCGAATTGAGTATTCCTGAGCGGTACTCTCAAAAACGTTATTCAATTTGAAATATTTGACCCGGTCGCTATCGCTTCCGGTTCTGACTTTCCTGCGCACAGCAGAGCTTTTGTGCAAAGACATCGCTAGACCAGGCGCGTTGCTTGCTCTGCGCCCGGTCCAGCGATGAAGTTCGATTTAGTAACTGCTGACTACCTCTTACGCTTGGAACGCTGCTTGGTTATGGACCAAAGCAAACGTCCTACAACAAGGCGTCGTTCCAAAGGAGCTGCACGCGACCTTCTCTTGGGTCGTCGCCTTACAGCACTTTTGAGAAACACTTCCCCCTGCCTTTCGGACACGGTCGGAGCGCATGCGTGAAGACAAAGTGGCCGATCTGTCCTCCTTGTCTGGAGCCTACCTCGTCAGCCGTGCGGAAGTGAATTCCCGAATAAACTCGAGCGTCAATAACCTCGTCAATCCCTTCGCTAAACGTATCCCACTGACGCGTGATGCCCGTAATTGTAGAGGTGATAGGCAGGTCTGGATCGTCTCCGAAGATGAGCTGCATGACTGTGGCAATGGCCGAACTGTTCGTTGAATGCCCCGACGCGTATTCGGGGTGCCGCGGCGTTGGAAATAGCGGGGTCCATGTTGGGTCTGCCGTGGTCAAATCGTTGCCGTCTTCGGCGCCGCGGCGAATAGCAGGCTGTGGCCGCCAGAAATTGTATTGGTACTTCCCTGCCCAGCACGCGATGCCGGAGTCAGTCGCTGCCATATAAACGAGCGCAAAGGTACGTGCCGTGGTCGATAGGTCGAAGTCGTTGGCTGCAACAAGCTGAGACAGTGGTTGGTTCCAGATAGCAACCGGAGAGCCGAGCCAGAAGGTCGCGATCTGTGTTTGTTCGACCGTGCGAGTAGGGCTGTTGATTGCTCCGATTACTTTTATCTCGTTGTAGTCCTGAGCATAGCGGTCGCTATCCAGGGCAGGCGGAGGCGGAATCCCAAATTGCGAGATGTTGTGGAGCACAAAAGGAGTCACCTCACCCCATCCCGGAAGTAGAGCAGGAAGGGCAGTGAGCGGCACCCAAACACCGGGCATGCCGGCTCCCGGAGCTGTGTAATTGAATTGGGCTTGTGCAGAATTATCGTTGGCTCGCAACGCCAGAATAGCGGCGGCGGCGTTTCGGCCGTAGTCAATACCAGGGTCCGCCGCCGATAGCCCATGCGCGGCGAGGGATGCGAGATAAAGTGTGTCGAGGTTCCCGGGGCCAAAAAGGTTCCTCAGTGCGTGGTGCGCCGCTGCAATCGCCGCCGCTTCAGGCGAGGCGTTTGCCGGCGCAGGGCCCGGCGAACCATAAGGGGCATACCTGCCCGTGATGCCGTTGACTGCGTCGTGGACCGCTACCTGAACGATGGCCATGACGCGCCCTTGCTGGACGGGTGCAAGATTCGATGCCGGCAATAATGTCAGCGCCACAGCGTGCTGGTTCCATTCCGTGACAACAGCACCTGTTGGTTCCGGAATTGCCGCGTTTGCACTCTTGCTGGATATCGCCTGAGGATCAGTAATCAGTTTTCGCGCAGTAATGGTCCCTGGACGTTGGGACAAGTCTGAATAAGCAATGTTTCCGGTGGCTCTCACTTCGGGAACTGCCGAATGTACGATAGTTCCCGGAAAGAAGGTGGCGACCACCCCCGAGAGCATAGCCCCGATGGCCAATGCAATCACGAGTCTGTTTCCTAGCCATTTGATGTTCATGTTTGTTCTCCTTTTATTCGTCTGCTAACAAGTTCAAGGACAATGTCCGGGGGTTTCGCCAAGTCCGAAGTCTCTTGCGCAAAGCTCTGGGCATGCCCGACTTTCACATCCGTTTTTGCCCCGCAGGCACAATAAGACCCCTATTTCTTTACCTACCTTTTGTGCGATGATTCCTCTCCCGACGCGACAAGCCGGACGAATAGTGAGGCGCAATCTCAACGCAGCAACGGGCTACTTCGCTTCTCTTCACTTACTAACGCGGGAAATGAGTCCAAAAACACTCACGTCCCTGAAAGAATTTTTTCGGTCTCACTTTGGTAGTAGTGCGGCTGAGGTGAATTAGCGGGCCGTACGATAGAGTTTCGTTGAAAAGAAGGTTCGGATGTCGCAACCGGCACCAAACGAAATTACCGGGCTGCTCGTGGCATGGGCCGAGGGTGACGAGTCAGCGCTCGAGAGGTTGATTCCCCTGGTCTACGGGGAGTTGCGCCAGTTGGCCCACCGCTATATGCGCCGCGAGCGCCCCGGCCATACCCTGCAAACCACGGCGCTTGTAAATGAAGCTTATTTGCGACTCGTCAAACAGAAAGAAGCTCAGTGGCAGAGCCGCGCGCACTTCTTTGCGGTCTCGGCGCAGATGATGCGGCGCATCCTTGTCGACTTTGCGCGCGACAAGCAGTACCTAAAGCGCGGCGCTGGTGCCATTCAAGTTTCACTGGGAGAGGCAACTGCGCTC
>DASSCX010000017.1:0-15873 GCA_035697425.1 Pyrinomonadaceae bacterium
AAGGAAGAAGGAAGCGATGAAGTACTTGTTCTTATTTGTCCTCGCAGCGATCTTGGTCAACTCAGCCCTCGTGCTGGGTCAGGAAAAAGATAGGCGGGTTGCCTCAAGCAGGATCGAGCAGCTGCGTGGCAGTGGCCTGGAAGCACTTTACAATCTTGACTACGCCAAGGCTCAGAGCGACTTCAGTGAAATCGCAAAACTTGATCCGAGCAATCCTACCGGACCGCAATTACTTGCCGCGCGACTCTGGATCAAGACACTTTACGAATCGCGGCGGCTGCAATCGTCGCTCTACAGCTCCGAATCGTTTTACACCAAGGGCGACGATAAAGTTGATCCCAAGATAGTTTCCGAGTTCCGCGCACTCACGCGCGCAGCCAAACGTTTGGCAGACGCACGATTAAAGGCCAACCCCCGCGACATCGAAGCGATTGATGCACTAGCGGCAGTAGCCGGTTTGAAAGCGTCGTTTGAAGAGGCAGTTGAGCGCCGGCACTTTGCGGCCCTCCGAGATGGTTCGGAGGCAGTAGACCGTCACCGCGAGGTGTTGCGACTTGATCCAAACTACATCGATGCGCAACTGACGATCGGGCTCTATGAGTATGTGCTGGGTTCGCTACCGTTGCCGGCGAAACTGCTCGCCGGATTGACAGGCGCGCGCGGATCGAAGCGGCGCGGCCTCGCAGCCCTGGAGAAGGTTGCGCGGGAAGGTCGCTGGTCGCGCGACGATGCTAAGTCAGTACTGATTCTGCTCTACACGCGGGAGAAGCGCTTTCCTGAAGTACTGACTCTTGCGCGCGAGCTAAGTGCGAAGTATCCGCGCAATTACCTGTTCCGGTTGGAAGCCGCTGATGCGCTCGTGGCTCAAGCCGCCTTGGAGCGCCGCAACAAAAATCTCGCTGCCGCTGAGAAAGCCGAACAGGAAGCCTTCGCCAGTTTTGAAGATCTGCTTCGTGACCGTTCAGTGCGAGAGACGGTTTCGCGTGCGCTCGATCTCGTGCATTTCAAGTATGGAGAAGTTTTGTTGACGGCGGGTCAGGGTGAACGAGCAGCGCGCGAGTTTTTGGCCGCCACGAAAGTAGAACGAGCGGAACCAGCACTTGTCACCATGGCCCACCTGCACGCGGCGCGAGCGTTCGATCTGATTGGCAAGCGCGACGATGCCCTCGCTCACTATCGGCAGGTGCTGGCACGCCCTGACATCTTTGACGCTCACGACGGCGCGAAGAAGGGAATCCGGCAGGCGTTCAAGAATGATTCGGAATAGAAAGCTTAGTCCAAAGTCCAATGTCCAAAGTCCAAGGTCCGCTTGGAAGCAGTCCGAGGTCCAAGGTCCAATGTCCAAGGTCCGTCATCGAAGCTAGAAGCAGACGACATACCAAGTAATAAAAATGAAAAGGTCCGCTTAGGTAAGCGGACCTTGGACCTTGGACCTTGGACATTGGACCCTCGGACTGCTTGTTAGCGGACGTTGGACCTTGGACGTTGGACGTTGGACTTTGGAGTCTATTCCAGTTACAAAGGCGGTCATGCAGGAAGATCAATTGGCCGTTGAGACCTTCGAGCTCGTTCGCCAGTTTGGCGACTTCACCGCCGTCGATCACATCAACCTCAAAGTGCGCCGCGGCAGCTTCTTTGGTTTCCTCGGACCAAACGGCGCGGGAAAATCCACTACGATCAAAATGCTTACCGGCTTGTTGGCGCCCACCAGCGGGAAGATGCTTGTGCTAGGCTGCGATCTGGAAGTCGAACCGCTCGAGGTGAAGCGCCGCATCGGGGTCGTTCCGGAAGATCTCAATCTATTCGAACGACTGACGGGCGCCGAAATGCTTGCATTTACCGGTCGCATGTATGGTTTGCAACGAGCACAGATTGCTGAGCGGGCTCCGGAGTTACTCGAGCTGATGGAGCTGACGGAGGAGCCTAAGAAACTGATTGTTGAATACTCTCACGGGATGAAAAAGAAACTCTCGCTCGCCTGTGCCTTGATTCATCGTCCGGAGATTTTGTTTCTCGATGAACCATTTGAAGGAGTCGATGCGATTGCCTCGCGTACGTTGAAGGACTTGCTTTCACGATTAACCGAGCGTGGCCTCACAGTGTTTCTCACTTCCCACGTGCTCGAGATTGTCGAACGTCTTTGCAGCGATATTGCGATCATTTCGGCGGGCAAGTTACTAGCGTCCGGCTCGCTCGAGGAACTAAAACGCGGAATCGAAGTGGAGGGCGATGGTCAGCGCCGGGGTCCGGTTTCACTTGAGGAATATTTTATCCATATAGTTGGCGGTAGCCGCGTTTCTGGTGAAGAGGAGGTTCTACAATGGCTGGGATAATGCCGGCTAGGAACTCGGAAAGGTAAGGTGACGTATCACGAAGCGTTCTAGCTGAGAGGCTAATGACCTGAGGTTCGAAATGTATTGTCCGAGATGCGGTCAACAACAGATTTCCGATGACAGGAAGTTTTGTTCGCGCTGTGGGCTTCCCTTTGGAGGTCTCGCGACATGGGTTGCTAGCGGCGGCCCGACGGAAGCGCAGTTCGCATCAACTTCACCCCGGCGAAAGGGCATCAGGCGAGGAGCCAAGCTACTGTTTCTAAGCGCGGTTCTGTTCCCCCTATTTCTAGGCTTCAGTTTGCTCATTGATGAACCCGTTCCCCTATTTGTCCCTTTCACCATCTTTCTAGCCGGCATTTCAATAATGCTGTACTCGCGCATCTTTGGCGAAGAGGTCAGGACTCTTACGACGTATCAAGCCCAGCAAGCGAGATTAGGCTCGCCCGTGGTCAATAACGCTTTACCAGCGGCACCAAGCCTTCCGATTGATAGCATCCAGACGCACAAGGCAAGAACGGCAGAAATTGTGCAGCCACCCAGCGTAACGGAACACACGACCAAACTGTTGGACAAAGAGGAATAGGGACGCTTCGTCAGATTCCCGCCGGGGTGTTTCCAGATCCTGCTGGTGAAACAAACCACGGCCACTCTCCGTTTCACGATCAGAAATCCTCCAAAACGAAAGGAAACCTATGAAACGAATAGTTCTCTTAACGCTCATAATCTTCTTCTGCGGCACGATTAGTTCTTTCGCTCAAGTTACAGCGTTAAAGGCAGGGAAACTGGTGATGCCGGAAACGGGGACGACTTTAAACAATCAGATCATCCTGGTTGAGGCTAACCAAATTAAGGCGGTTGGCGGCGACGTGCAGATTCCAGCCGGGGCAAAAGTCATCGATCTTTCAAAGTCCACAGTGCTGCCAGGCCTCTTTGCCTGCCACGAGCACATGGCGTTTCTGATCCAGGCCCGAGGGCGGGAGCGCGGGTCACTATTCTTTTATGACATTACGCACACCAACGCCGAGCGAGCGATTCACGCTGTAGTTAATTCGCGCGACATGCTGGCATCCGGCTTCACCACGATCCGTGATGTTGGAAACGATGCTAACTATGTCGCGACTGATTTACGGCGGGCAATCGACCAGGGATTGATACCTGGGCCGACGATCATTAACTCTGGTCGCATCATCGCGCCTTACGGTGGTCAGTATTCCCTTAATCCTGAACGTCGTGAGCTCGGCGCGCCCGAGTATCTCTTCGCCGATACTCGCGACGAAATGCGCAAGGCGATTCGCGAGAACATTCACTTTGGCGCGCGCGTCATCAAAATCGTGGTCGATGATCAACGCTACATTTATTCGGCGGACGACATTCGCTTCATGGTGGCAGAAGCCGCGGCCGCTGGGGTTAAGCTTGCGGCCCACTGCGTTACCGAAGCAGGGGCGCGCAATGCCGCCGAAGCGGGTGTGGCTTCGATCGAGCACGGCTTCGAAATGTCAGATGAAGTTTTGGCCATCGCTAAGAAAAATAATGTGGTACTGGTAGGCACAGACTTTACCGAGAAAGCCTGGCTGGCTTACGAGATGCCCGCGGAACTTGCGAAGCGTTTCCACGACCGCAGCGTTGACCGGCTAAAACGTGCGTACAAGATTGGTGTCACTCTGGCTTTTGGCAGTGACTTGATCTTCTGGGCTTCCGATGAGACACGTGGCACCTGGACGATCTCGCAGATTGACTCGTTTGTTGAAGCAGGGATTCCGCCACGCGCCATCCTCTTAGCAATGACGACTAATGCCGCTCAGTTGTTGGGAGTGGAAAAAACGCGTGGTGCAATCAAGCCGGGGTCGATTGCTGACATCATCGCCACGCCTGAGAATCCACTCGACAACATCAACACGCTGAAGCAAGTAAATTTTGTGATGAAGAACGGGAAAGTGTTTAAGCAATAGATCCAAAAACGGAAAATGACCATTCTTAACACCGAACGACTGAGGTTGCGTGAAATCACAAATGACGACGCGGAGTTTCTCCTCAAACTCTTGAATGAGCCGTCTTTTATAGAGAATATTGGCGACCGTAAAGTCCGAACTATCGACGACGCTTGTCGCTATGCGCTAAACGGACCGATCGCGAGTTACATGCAACACGGCTATGGTTTGTACCTGGTTGAGCTGCAGGAAACGGGAGCGCCAATCGGAATCTGTGGTCTCGTCAAAAGGGAATCGTTGCCAGATGCTGATATTGGATACGCGTTCTTGCCAGAGTTCTGGGGCAGAGGTTACGCCCTGGAAGCGACGTTGGCAGTGAAGCAGTACGCTTTTCAGCAACTGAAACATAAACGCCTCCTGGCGATTGTTAACCCTGCTAACGCGAGCTCAATTAAGGTATTGGATAAACTCGGGCTGCGCTTCGATCGGATGATTCGCATGTCCGAAGCAGAGCCAGAGATTTGTTTATATAACTCGGAGTTTCAAGAAACTTAGAAGCTGTTTAGTGATCTTTCGTGTGATTTATTGGATCGTCGTGGATTGGTTAGGTCTAATACGATCCACTAAACCTCACGAACCGATACGAAACGAGCGACACCACCTCCTTGATGAATTGAAATCACTATGGCGGAACTCAAAACTAAGGAAACGAAAGCCAGCGTTGGCGCCTTTATCAAGAAGATCAGTGACGAGCAGCGCCGCAAGGATTGTCAAACAGTCTTGAAGCTGATGCAGCAGGCTACGGGCGAAGAGCCGAAGATGTGGGGTAACAGTATTGTTGGCTTTGGCCGTTATCATTATCGCTATGCTAGCGGACACGAAGGCGAGTGGCCCATCATCGGATTTTCGCCGCGCAAGACGGACCTAACGCTTTACATCATGCCGGGCTTCGACAAGTTCGAAACTTTGATGGCAAAGCTAGGGAAGTACAAAACTGGAAAGTCGTGCCTCTATATTAAGAAGCTCGACGACGTTGCCGTGCCTGTGCTTGAAAAGTTGATAGCCAAGTCGGTCGAGAAGATGGCCAAACATCGTGTCTAGGCAAAAAACTCAGAGTTAAGAGGAGGTCAACTGTGTCGCGTGTCTTTCGTTCTTCAGTGCTGATTCTCGTACTGGTTTCCTGCTCCATGCTAGCGGGAACGATCCAGGTTGGTGTAACTCGCGGTCAAACGCCCAGACGTTTCGCGGCAGAAACATTGCCAGAGCCGCGATTCGCTGATCCCGAGCGCGCGCGAAAACTTGCCAACGCCTTTCCGGAAATCGAAAAAATGTTTCTGGAGCGTGTCGAACGGCAGCACATGCCCGGCGCGGTGCTCGGCATCATCATCGATGGACAACTCGTCTGGGTGAAGAGTGCCGGTGTGGCGGACGTGAAGAGTCGCACTCCTGTTAATGCGGACACCGTGTTTCGCATCGCCTCAATGACCAAGAGCTTCACGGCAATGGCAATCCTAAAACTGCGCGACGAAGGCAAGCTCTCGCTCGACGATCCGGTGTCCAAATACGTGCCGTCCCTGACGGACCTTCCCTATCCCACCAAGGATTCGCCGGGTCTCACGATTCGTCATCTGCTCACACACTCAGAAGGCTTTCCGGAAGACAATCCCTGGGGCGATCGGCAACTGGCGCAGAGCGACGAAGCGATTAAGAACTTTATGCGCAGCGGCATCCCCTTTTCCAACGCGCCGGGCGTCGCTTTTGAGTATTCAAATTTCGGCTTTGCGATCCTCGGTCAGGTTGTGGCGGCCGTAGCGCGCAAGCCCTACGCGGATTACCTCCGCGAACAAATTCTTATTCCCCTCGGAATGCGTTCTTCGACTTTTGAGGTTTCTCAAGTCCCGAAGGAAAGAATGGCGCCTGGCTATCGCTGGGAAGACAACGTTTGGAAAGACGAACCCATTCTCGCGCACGGTTCGTTTGGCGCGATGGGTGGACTCTGGACGACGGCAAACGATCTGGCGCGCTACGTCGCTTTTCTCATGTCGGCTTATCCTCCGCGTGATGAACCTGAGCGAGGTCCGATTCGCCGCAGCAGCGCGCGCGAGATGCAACAGATGGCACGTTGGCAGCCAGCATCGGCGCTGCGCAGCACGGTTGAGTCTGCGACCCAGCTTAACGTTTCAGCTTATGCGTATGGATTGGGGGTGGCCCAGGACTGCCGCTTTACTCACGTGGTGGCACACGGCGGCGGGTTGCCCGGTTATGGTTCGCTGATGCGTTGGTACCCTGAATATGGCGTGGGAGTCATCGGCATGGGAAATCTGACGTACGCTGGATTCGGCGGCATATTTGGCGAGGTCGCGAACGCGCTCTATAACACCGGCGCGATGCAACCGCGTGTTCCTCAACCGTCGCCCGCCCTCCTCGCTGCGCAGAAGGATGTAACTCAACTCGTGCTCAAGTGGGACGATGCTCTCGCAACGCGAATCGCGGCGGACAATTTGTTTTTGGATGAGACTCTCGCACGGCGCGCAGCCCGGATCCGCGAGCTGCAAGCCAAACACGGCGTCTGTTCGCCCGCGTCGACAATCGACGCCGAGAACGCATTGCGAGGACGCTGGCGAATGAAGTGTGAACGAGGCTGGCTTGATTTAGGTATTACGCTCGCTCCGACGACACCGCCACTCGTGCAGTTCATCGGCGTGCAGTCGACTCTGCCGCCAGACGAGAACATGGCGAAGACATTCGATTCGCTGATGCGTCTGCTGCAAGTGTGGGATGCAAAGACTGCAGAAGCCCTGGTTGCGCCTGGTTTTGATCTTGAGCGCATGCGCCGGCAGTTCACGACGGCAGGGACTTCCTGGGGTGCTTGTAAGTTAGGAGATCCGGTTAGCGGAGACGGGAAACGCGACAGCTCGATGAAACTAATGTGCGAGCGTGGCAACTTGTTCGCGCGCGTGTCGTTGGATCCGGAAACGAATCGTTTGAAGAGTCTTGATCTAGTGCCGACCAGAGATCAGCGTTGCGTGCCGTGAAGACAAAGTTTCGAGTTCCGAGTTCCGCGTTTCGAGACTCGCGTCACGAGTGGTTATTACAATGAAGCGTGTAGCTCCTCCGGAACTACGAACTCAGTCAGAACGCGAAACTCGAAACGCGGAACTCGAAACTGCGTAGCCTAGATCGCTTCAACCACCAGTTCGCGTCCAAAGGTAAAGTTGGGACGTTTCCGGCCTTTCATATATTTCGCAGCGGTCTGCGAGAGCGCGGTGATCAAAATCGGCAGGGCAATCGTAGCATCGCAGTTCACGTAGGCTGTGTGGGCGCCACGCGCGAGTTTTCCGTAGATCAACCCTTCATCAAAGGAGACAGCGTTCGAGCGGCCGCCGGGATGCGGCGTGTCAGTGGTGACCTGGATAGCATACTTGTGCCCAGGATGGTGGTCCTTAGAAATAAACGACGAGACTTCGGTTTGCTGGATGAAACTCTTGGGGGTGCCGCCGCCGATATTGATGACTCCGGTGACGCGCGCGCGACCGGTTATGTTCATCATGTCGAGCACGTCCTGAACGATATCGAACATGAAATTGTTCTTCTTCTCAAAACGCGAAGCCGCGATGCCCACCGCGATACCGCTGTCAGCGATAGCCGGGCAGAAGATTGGTACGCGCGCTTTATAAGCCGAGGTGAGCAAGCCGTCCTCCGAAGCAATCTCAGCCAACTCACGTCCGATCAAGTGTAAGAACTCGCGCGTCGAATAGGGCCGCGATTGATCGAGTTGATTGGTAAACCCGCCGACCCATTCATTAGCTTCACGGTATTCCTCATCGCTGGCGAGCAAATCCCACATGCGGCTGATCTGCGCCGAATCAAGTTCAGCGTCGGTCATGGTTGGGTGTGCCTGAAAGTGATAGCGGCCGAGCGTTTCGTGCAAATCGTGAAAAAGCATTGAACCGGACAACACAAGTACATCAACGAAGCGATTCTTGATCACGTAGGCGAGCAAGCGGCGCATGCCCGCTGGAATCAGCGCGCCTGAGGCAGCGACCATGATGGTCGTGTTGTCGCCCAGCATATCGAGCCAGATGCGATGCGCTTCCGCGATCTGCCGGCCACCGAAACCAGTCCCTTCCATTTTTTCCAGAAGGCCGGCGACTGAGCGATCGCGGTCCACCTGGACCGGTCGTGTCGGGGTGATGAGATACTTCGATGCTTTCGGTTTGCGCTGGGTAACCATTAGGTTGTTAACCTCTCAGTGTGACGTTCGAGGAATGATTGCGTGCCCGGATTTTAAAAAGAAACTATGTCCAAACGGTTGCTATTAAAAGTCGGTTTTGCGCCGGGAGCGTGCAGCCACGCCATTTACCGATAGATATGTGTAGGCGTCGTAACGGGATTCGTAGAACTGGGCCAATTCGGCGCCGTCGGCTTCGCTTAGTTCGCCATCTTTAACCCGGCGATTGATCAAGCGGCGAAAGCCGTCGTGTAGCAGACTGCGTTCGTAACGGGCACCTTCGGCCGCTTCGCCGACGGTGCGTCCCCGAATCACCTTCTTGATCAAATAACCTTCTTCGTCGATGTAGATGTGGGCCTCGTGAGGCGCGCCGAAGAGGTTATGATTATTGCCCATCACTTCCTGATAGGCTCCCACCAGCATCAGTGCGAGGTAATAGGTTTGTCCCGGTACGAGTGCATGTAGTTCCAACACTTGTTTCACATCGTGGAGGTCCACAAACTTGTCAATGATGCCGTCTGAGTCGCAGGTGATGTCGCAGAGCGTCGCGTATTCGGTTGGGGTGCGGTTAAGCCAATGAATCGGCACAATCGGAAAAAGCTGATCCAGCGCCCAGTGATCCGGAACCGATCGAAAAACAGAAAAGTTTGTCAGGTACTTGGCGCAGAGCAAGCGACGCAGATCATCAAACTCCTCAGAAACGTACTTCGCCTGCTGTGCATACTTATCCGCGCGTTCACAAACATCCCAGAACAGCACCTCGCCTTTCGCACGATCTTCGAGTGACACAAGGCCGAGGTTGAAAAGTGTGAATAACTCTTCGCGATGTTCCAGCGCGTCGTGGTAGTACTCGCGATAGTTCTTTACCGTGATCGACGCTCGCAGATCGCCGAGTTCTGTAACGACCTGTGGATCATCGTCGTCGATTTCAATGGGCGTAATGTCTTCAACGACGGTTTCGATCTCATCCTGGACATTGGTCACAAGGATCGCGTGATAGGCGGCGAGGTAACGTCCCGACTCTTGAATGATTGTCGGGTGCGGCACGTTCTCGTCGTCGCAGACTTGCTTGATCGTGTAGATAACGTCGTTGGCAAACTCCTGCGCCGAGTAGTTTGCTGATGAGTCAAAAGCAGTTTTAGAACCGTCGTAGTCGACGGCCATGCCACCCCCGACGTCCAGCAAGTCCACCGGCACTTTCATTTGGTAAACCTTGGCGTAAACGCGCGCGGCTTCCTTCATCGCGTTCTTGATGCGTTTGATGTCAGTAAGCTGAGAGCCGATGTGGAAGTGCAGTAAACGCAGCATGTCGATGCGACCGGCTTGTTCCAGGCGGCGGATCACCTCGAGCATTTCGGTGGTGGTGAGGCCGAACTTTGCTGCTTCGCCTCCGGATTTTTCCCAGCGGCCTGAGCCCTTCGAGTAAAGCTTGACGCGCATGCCGATGATTGGCAGATCGCTTTCCTGACCTTCGGCGATGTTCAGGACATGATCGAGTTCGTTGAGTTTCTCGATCACGATCACAACGCGCTTGCCGCATCGGGCTCCCGCAAAAGCGAGTTCAATGAACTCCTGATCCTTGAAGCCATTCAACACCAGCAGGCTGTCAGGCGTTTGCTCCAACGCGAGGGCCGCGTAAAGCTCGGCTTTGGAGCCGGCTTCCAGTCCGAAGTCGTACCGCGAACCTTCGCGCAGATACTCTTCGACGACCGCACGCTGCTGGTTCACCTTCATGGGGTAGACACACAAATGCGAACCCTGATACTCAAATTCACGAATGGATCTACTGAATGCGCGTTGAAGTTTCCGGACTTGGGCAGCAACTAACTGCGGAAATCTAAGGAGTACGGGTGCGCCGATGCCCCGGTTGGCGAGGTCGTCGATGATCTCTTTAAGGTCGGCTGAGCGAGGATCCCCTTCGGCGGGTCGGACGATCAGATTCCCCTTGCGATTTACGTCAAAGTAACCAGCGCCCCAATTCTCGATGCCATAAGTTTCTAACGTCTGCTCGATTGCCGTCGTCAATTCGCGGTCTCCTGACTAAACTGCAAAACTCCTTCCATGCCAATAATTGCCGATAAAAATACGCGGGTGTATTTCATCCGAATCGAGGGCGGAAGTTTTCTATGGGATGGAACGCTTAGTCGTCGCAATGTAGCAGAAATCAAAGGGTCGGTCTATAACTATTTTGGAGCGGTGCGGCCTCGAAAAACAGTTAAAACGTTACCATTAAGCAGGTTAATTGGCGCTTGCCGACGCCGCTCAGCGCCAGTTGCGGCAATCATCTTGACATAGTAGTCTGGCTAACTATAATGCAAACTTTTTTACGCGCCGTCGCTCCATGACGTTCGCCTTTTTCTACGGATCACTTCAGCTTTTCAGTTACTTCGCACCAACAACCGCGCCGGGGCGAAGAGCACCTCTAACACTCCCTTTAACAGTCAGGAGAACTCATGAACCCAAAGTCTGTCTTGAAGTACGCCTCTGATGAAGGCGCCAAATTCGTTTCCGTGCGATTCACGGATCTGCCAGGTTCATGGCAGCACTTAACATTCCCCATCGGCGAGTTGGATGAAGACAAGTTCGAAGAAGGCTTCGGTTTTGACGCTTCCTCGATCCGTGGTTGGGCCGCGATTCACGAGTCGGACATGCTGCTGGTACCCGATCCTGTGCGTGCGTGGATGGATCCTTTTGCGGAGCATCCCACCCTTTGCCTGATCGGCAATGCCATAGATCCGATTACCAAAGAAGGCTATGCCTTCGACCCGCGCTCCGTTGCTGTGAGAGCGGAAAGTTATCTTAAGTTTACTGGTTTGGCCGACACCGCCTACTTCGGACCCGAAGCAGAGTTCTTTGTCTTCGATTCAGCAAAGTTTCATAACGACCCTCAGTCAGCTGGATACGCAATTGACTCTGACGAGGCCCACTGGAACAGCGGCCGCGACGCAAACGAATTCTCTGGCACTAATCTTGGTTTTCGCATTCGTCCCAAAGAAGGGTATGTGCCGGTGCCGCCCCTCGACTCACTGAGCGACCTACGTTCAGAAATCTCTTTGACACTGTTGAAGTGTGGAATCAACGTCGAATGCCACCATCATGAAGTTGCTACCGCTGGTCAGTGTGAGATTGATTTTCGCTATTCCACGATGTTGGGAACCGCCGACAATCTCCAAATCTTTAAATATGTAGTTCGCAATACTGCGTTCCAACAGGGCAAGGCTGCGACCTTTATGCCGAAACCGCTTTATGGTGATAACGGGTCCGGCATGCATTGTCACCAATCGCTATGGAAAGGTGATAAGCCACTATTTGGCGGTGACGGTTACGCCGGGCTTTCTGAGATGGCGCGCTATTATATTGGTGGACTGTTAAAACACGCGGCCGCCGTCGTCGCCTTTGCTGCACCCACAACAAACAGCTACAAGCGTCTGGTCCCTGGATTTGAAGCCCCGGTAAACCTTGCTTACTCGGCGCGGAACCGCTCGGCCGCGATTCGCATTCCGATGTTTTCTACGAATCCCAAACTCAAGCGGCTCGAGTTTCGGCCACCCGATCCGTCGTGTAACGCTTACCTCGCTTTTTCCGCGATGTTGTTAGCGGGTCTGGATGGTGTGCAGAATCGGATTGATCCGGGTGAACCGCTCGAGAAGGACATTTACGATTTGTCGCCGGAAGAACTGAAGGACGTGCCGACTCTTCCGGGATCGCTGGACGATTCATTGAAAGCGCTTGAGGCTGACCACGACTTTCTGCTGAAGGGCGACGTGTTTAGCCCACAGTTGATCGAACGCTGGATCAATTACAAGCGTGAGAAAGAGATTCAGCCATTACGCATGCGGCCGCATCCGCTTGAGTTTGGCATGTATTTCGATATCTAACGGTCGCAGTCTCAGGTCTCAAGTCTCAAGGCCCAAGTCTCGAGTCATCAAGGTGAACCCAGCTGTTTAGTTTGGGATTCTTGAAACTTGGGCTTGGGCTTCGAGTTTGGTGCTGAGACCTGAGACTTGAGACCGAGACTTGAGAGCTGAGACTTGAGACCTGAGACCTGACATTGAATCCCGAAACTCGGAACTTGAAACTCGAAACTGCTTCGGTCGAAGCCCTGATTCGCGGCTTGCCGGATGAGCAGGGCGCACGACTCTTTCTGGAGCGATTCGCAAACGAACAACCGCGCGCGCATCGCAGCCTGCTCAAGGAAGCGGGCTTGCTTTCCGACGTACTGACTCTCGCGGCATACAGCCCTTTGCTGGCTACCACCCTGGAACAGAATCCCGACTACATTCCCTGGCTGCTGCGCGAGCGTCTGAATTCACGCGTCAGAAGCCGCGAAGAGCTGAAAGAGTCGCTGGCCAGATTCGCCCTCACTAACTCTACGCTTAATCATCAGGTGCTGCTGGCGCGCTTTCGGCGGCGCGAGCTACTGCGTATCTACTTGCACGACATTCGCCGCACCCACGCGATCGTGGAGACTACTGAAGAACTATCAAACCTTGGTGATGCGATTCTGGATTACGCCCTAAATTTATCGCGCCAGGATCTCGATAACCGCTTTGGCCCACCCCAACGGACGGATGAGCGCGGCCGCAGCGCCACAGCCGAATTCTGCATTATTGCTCTCGGTAAACTTGGTTCTCTGGAACTCAACTACGCTTCTGATATCGACCTCGTCTACATCTATTCCGACGATGGGCTCACTTCGGGCGCCGGCGAACGAGGCGAAGTCAGCAACCGGGAATACTTCATCAAGCTCGCGGAAACGATAACAAAGCTGGTAGGCCAGCCTGCGGGCGAGGGCGCCGCCTACCGAGTTGATCTGCGCTTGCGCCCGCACGGTCGGGACGGCGCGCTGGCTTCGTCTCTGAACGAAACCGTTAGCTACTACCAGGAAGCTGCGCAAGCCTGGGAACTGCAAACCCTGATTCGCTCGCGGGCGGCGGCCGGATCGGCGACCCTTTTCGCGCGCTTTGCTGCGGCAGTTCGCGCTGACGTCTTCCGTGCCGGCGTTTCAGTTAGAGAAGCCCTTGCAAACGTGCGTTTGGCAAAGCTCAAAATAGACAAGCATATCGAGCGGAAAATTAACGGCTTCAACGTCAAGCTGAGTCGCGGCGGCATTCGCGAAATTGAATTCATTGCCCAGGCGCTGCAACTCGCTCACGGGGGAGACGACGACTGGCTGCGTGTGGCCCATACTCTAATAAGTCTGGGGCGCCTGGCTGATCGCGGTTTGATTACCGAGCAGGAACGCACCGAACTATCAGACGCTTACACCTTTTTGCGAACCCTCGAACACCGCTTGCAGATGGAGCATGGTCTACAGACTCACACGGTGCCGCTCAGTCTTGAGCAACGGGCCCTGGTTGCTCGCCGGATGAATTTCAGTGGGCCAAATGTGGTTTCTAAGTTGGACAAGGCGCTTGAGCTGCACACGACAAATGTGAGGCGGGCTTACGATCGCGTGTTTCAAACGAGCGGCAGCGATGAGGAAGAGTTGCCGTCCTCGGTACAAAAAAGTACGCGCAGTGAAGAACGATTGCTCACCGCTGATGAAACGGCATGCCATGCCGCAGCCAAACTGTTTGCGGCCCGGCTCGATCCTGTTACTGACGACGAAGTGCTCGCAAGTGAATTACAGCAGATGGCGCTTACAACTCTGAATCCCCACCGCGCTCTCGCAGGAGCCACGCGCGTCGCTTCTTCGCTGGAGAAATCGGACAGTGCGCTGAAGATTTCTCCCGACAACCTGGCCGCACTGCTACACCTGTGCGGCGCGTCTGAATTCTTCGGTGAGATGGTCGCAAGCAACCCTTCGTTAATTACGACGCTCGCTGATAAGAGCACGCCATTGCGCCGCGACTATCGCTCGCTCTTGCGCTCCAGCATCAATGCGGAAGAAAACTTTTCCGCCGAGATGTCCGCTTTGCGTCGCACTTGGGCAAGACTGCTGGTTGAGATTGGTGAGGCCGATGCCGGCGGCAAAATCCCGGTTTCAGAGTCTAACCGCTTGCAGACAGAACTGGGCGTGGCAAGCATCAACGTTGCCTATTTGGTGGCCCGGCGCGAGCTCGTGCGCCGCTATGGGAACTTGACTGGTGGGCCAAGGATTTCTGTTCTCGGCCTGGGACGTTTGGCAAGCGGCGGCGTTGACTATGGATCAGATCTGGATGTCGTGCTGGTTTACGATTCATTAGTGCAATCACCGATCGCCTCTTTATCTCGTGATGAAGCATACGCGCGACTGGGGGAACTGATGATTGCGGCGCTTTCGAGCATCACGCGCGAAGGCTACCTCTACCGCGTGGATTTGCGGCTGCGGCCCAATGGCCAGAACGGCCCGCTCGTGATCAGCTCCGAGGGCTTCCTGGACTATCTCAAGCAACGAACTGCGGTTTGGGAATACCTGGCCTATGTGAAGCTGCGAGCAGTCGCTGGGGATCTCGAGCTCGGTAAGATGGTCGAAACCCACGCTCGGCACGCCATTCACGAATCCGCCGCCCGACTCGATCCTGAGGAGTTTTGTCGCGAAACGCGTTATGTTCGCGATCGGCTGGAAAAGGAGAAGACTACGCGCGGCCGCCGCGCTGGAGTCGACGTTAAGTTTTCCGCCGGGGGGATGCTCGATGTTTACTTCGCCACGCGTTATCTGCAGTTACGCTATGACGTTCCCGATGAAGGCGATGATCGCTCAACGACAACAACGCTGGAACGGTTGCATGCGACAGCAGCATTGAGCACCTCGGCGTTTGCAGCATTGCACAGCGGCTACGCGTTGTTGCGATCGATCGATCACTATCTGCGCTTGATTCTGGGGCGGCAGGCCCGTTTACCTTCCGTCGATCATCCGGCATTGCAGGACATCGCGAAGCTGCTCGGGTTTAAGTCAGCCAAGGTCCTGCACGCAACCCTGCTGGAGAAGATGCAAGGCATTCGCGCGGCTTACGACAGTGTGACTGGGGGCGATGGTTCAGGCGTGTGAGATGGGCATGGCACATTCGTGCCAACAACGAGTGCACCAGACGTGGTTTCTTTGTCGCTCAGCTAAGGAATATTCGCGAGCGCCCGGCAATCGGCGCACAACCTCGCGCTCGTCTTCACTCAGCTCCGCCCAGGGCTTCAGTCGGCCATGACAACCCGGACATAGTGACTCATGTTCCATTGGCATTTGGGGATCGTGAGCGCCCCGCGCGCATCCATCGCATCTCTTTTCTCGTGCTTTTCGTGCTTCGCGCTCATTGCGGGCGGGCTGCCCGCGATCCCTTCAAAAAATATGAGTTTACCTGTGCCTCATCCTCGTGTAATTTAACTTTGGTGCTTCGCCGAGTGCAACAGAGCGGCTCCTCCGGGCATCAAGTTACTGGAACACGCTAACGGGAGAACGAATGTT
>DASSCX010000018.1:0-3391 GCA_035697425.1 Pyrinomonadaceae bacterium
AGCAATTCAACATAGACATCGGCAACTGGACGCCGTCCCTCACCGTAGACAGTCCCGTAGATCGAGCTTCGCCCCTGAATAACAGTCCCGACAACTGTCGGCTGAGCTGAATTACTGGCAAAACCGGTCGGAGTCAGGGCCAGGGCCAAGAGGATCCCCAGGCCGATGACTAGAGGAACTTTCTTCATCGTTGTTCTCCTTAGAAAATAGCAATAATTACGGGCGGTATTGGTGCAGAGATTCTGGGGATAATCTCGGACGAAACACTTTGAACAAGAATCTAACTTAATAGATGTCCTAACTTTTCTTTCTTGGTGCGCAGATAACCGGCAGCCTTTTCAGTCGGTTCGACTTCAATTGAGACCCGCTCGATAATTTTTAAACCCGCATCCTCGAGTGCTTGCAGTTTCAAGGGATTGTTGGAAATTACCCGCACGTGACAGAGACCCAATTCGAATAGTACTTCAGCACATTGGCGATATTCGCGCAGGTCAACCGCTAACCCGAGCTGCTCATTCGCTTCGACGGTGTCAGCGCCGGCATCTTGCAGCGCGTAGGCGCGAATCTTATTAATGATGCCGATGCCGCGACCTTCCTGTTGTTGGTAAACCACTGCTCCGCGGCCCTCTTTTTGAATCAAGCGTAAGGTCTGCTGAAGCTGTTGCCCGCAATCGCATTTTGTCGATCCAAAAACATCGCCTGTCAGACATTGCGAGTGAATTCGCACGAGCGTAGGTATCTCGCGCTTCATTTCACCCTTGAACAACACCACAAATTCTTCATCACTAATCAGCGAACGGTAACCTGCGATTTGGAACTCGCCGAATTGAGTTGGCAGATTGGCAACGGCTACGCGTTCAACCGTCAGGTCATTGGTAGTCCAGGTGCAAGTTGCTGTTGCTTCTTCTTCCAAAACGCTTTCCCTTCTCATCACAAGTAACCTATTACCGACTTCAATTTAAGGACGATTGCTGCTGAGCGCCAGGCTTTTCGGTGATTTGATTATAGAAGTAAGTGAAGGACGCGACAAGCAGGGGGCCACCAAATAGGCTTGAATTTACGTTTTTACCTCTCACAATACCGTTGCGACAGGGCCTCGAGCAGACTAAGATACCTCGGCATCGGTAATACTTCAGGACAGCTGATCGAAACCCAGGTGCGTGCGCGGGCACTCGATCTGAATGACCAGTGGCAACATTAGAAACGACGATTCCGATCAGACGCAATTGCGTCTTGCCCCACAGCCTTCAGCAACGCCAATGGAACGTCGTCCCGCACTCGTTTCGCTTCGAGGCGAACTGCTTGCGGTTCCCATTCCTCTCGATCGCGACGAAGTAACGCTCGGTCGCGCTCTGGAAGCCGACGTGCGCATCAACGACTCCCGCGCCTCCCGTTTGCACGCCCGAATCATCGTCGAACGAAACGCCGATCACAGTTCGGTACGCTGCATCATTCGAGATTTGGCTTCTACTAATGGAACCCTGATCAACGGGCAGCCGCTCACTGAAGCAGTCTTGAATGAAGGTGACAAAATTTCCATAGGTGATCAGTTATTCCGCTTCGACATGCTTGACGAGATCGATCGCGAGTTTCAGCAACAGATTCATCGTCTCATTTCGCACGACGAACTAACGGGATTGTTGACAAGTAAGTCGTTCTTTTCGGAACTAAGAAGGGAAGCCGCGAAGGCGGAACTTAAGGCGCACCCGTTCTGTGTCTTAATGATGGACGTGGATCACTTCAAGCAAGTCAACGACACCTATGGTCACCTCGTTGGTAGTCAGACATTGGAAGAAATTGGCGGCGTTATTAAGCGGGCCCTGCGAGCGGGCGATGTAGCGGCCCGATTTGGAGGCGAAGAGTTTGCTGCCTTCCTGCTTGATGCAGACTACGCACAAGGGTTGGTCGCAGCCGAACGCGTTAGATCCGCCGTGCAAAATCAGGAATTTCCCGCCGCTCGCCGGGATGCTACGGCTCCAGCCGGAACGTTACGAATTACGATTAGCATTGGCGTTGCCTCTTTTCCGGATGACGCGAAGGATCCGATTGAACTGATAGAGCTTGCTGATTCCGCGCTTTATCGCGCCAAGCGGAGTGGCCGCAATCGGATCTCGGCTTACCGCCACTCCATCGCTGTTACTGAAGGCAAACTTCCTCCCCGACGAACCTAGACAACGCGCCACTGGGCAAAAAGCGCCAGGTCTGTATTTTCTGAAACAACACAATTGTTCATGCGTGTAATAACTCGCCGCCATCGCCAACCTGCCCATTTGTAAGTGAGAGCGGCGGTTGCGCACGTATCTTGGGGAAGGTATGCTGCTCAGGTAGCTCCTGCCAGTCGTACGACCGGCCATCAAAGTCCAAAGAGATTTCGTAGTGACTACCAAACTAAATTTAGCGAGCCGGCCTTTTAGCAATCACGCGCTGCCTTGGGCATTGACTGCTTTGATCGTCGCTATTTCGCTAATTGCCCTGGTACTAATCATTCGTTGGAGCGGACAGGCAAAGGCCCAGGCCGATCTGGTGCAAGCCGACATTAATGCGCTGAACCAGCAAGAGAAGGACTTGAAAGCTCAGGCAGTCGCCGTCAAAAACTCACTCACGCAGGAACAATTGCAAACCCTCGCCGCTGCACACGTGCTCGTCGATCGCAAACGCTTTTCCTGGTCTCGTCTGTTTGCCGATCTAGAAGCGGCTTTGCCCGCTAGTGTGCGAGTGACGCGGATCAGTGTCCGGGATGTAGCCGCACGCGGCGAGCAGACTTTGGCCGAACTCGATCTAACTGTTGTCAGTAAGAGCCCGGCGACGATAACTGACATGATTGCCGAGATGGATCGAGTCGGGATTTTCCAGGCCGAGTTGCGAGCGCAAAATCTACAGAAGGGGCGCGGTGAGAGCGGCACGGAGTATGAGCTATACGTGATTTACCGTCCGCGCGCGGCCGCCTCCAGCGACAACAAAACGCAAGACCTGGCTTCTGCGAAAGCCACGGCGGCGCCCACAGGTGAGGAGAAATGAACGAGACTCCCATCAAACCAACCAGGCCGCGACGGCGGACTCAGTTCAAGGCAAACGTGCAGCGGCTGCGATCATCCCGCAACCAGGGCATGTTTGGGATGGCTGAGATTCTCGCACTGGGCGTCAGTCTCTTTTTGTTGCTGTTGGTCGTAATCAGTTACATCTACTTCTTAGTTCCTGCTCGTTCGCGTCGTGAAACGCTGCAATTGGAACGAACCCGACTTCAGAGTCAACTTCGAAGTTCTCAGGAAATAATTCGCCAAGGTCAGGATACGCAATCCACGGTAACCAAGATCACTGAGAGCCTGGATGAATTTCAGAGTTACCACCTTAGTAATGCCGGGCAAGGCCGGATGGGTCTCTATGGAGAGTT
>DASSCX010000019.1:0-3788 GCA_035697425.1 Pyrinomonadaceae bacterium
CATCGATCAAAAGCCCGACTTGCACAGCCGCTGGCTTAAAGCCTTGAGGTAAACACTGCAGCATCGCAATCGTATCGTGGACGATTGCTGTGCCTTCGGGAAACTCGATACTCAGCCAGCTGTCGTCTTTCCTGAAAGGCAACTGTAAAGGACTGCATTCCGGCGCATCGAAGTTGAACGTCTGACTCAGCATCAGAACGGTATTGAACCGTTGCATGCTGGGCCGCACCAGCGCAACACCATGCAGCCACTCTTCAATGGGCAACGGCACTGACATCGTGTTGCGCGCATACTTGAGCAATTGATCGCGGTTGGCGTTCGCTTTCGTGACGTCGGTAATGTCGGTCAAGGTGAATTTGGGAAGCAGAACGAAGTCTTCGCCAAGGAAAGCGCGCGCCATCTCGGTCAGCAACGACAGTTGTTGCGGTGGCTTGGTTTCCGCCGCATTCACCTTCGTCAACTTTTCGTCATACGCAGATTTCAAAGTCTCATAACGATCATGAAGAGACTTGCCTTGCGCGATCAACGACTCTCGTTCGAGATCGCTAAAGCCGAAAGCCGAAAGCGGAAACGCATGCGGCACACCGGCATCAGCAATGTCCAGGAGCCGTTGCCGCAATAGCTCGATTGCAGTTTGGCTTTGAATTGATTCAGCGTCGGCCGCGGCCGTATCGAGGTCTGCAAACAACTGATCAAAGTCTGTGCGGATGCCGGCAACTCTGGTTTGCAACTCGCCGACATCGATATTCCCCGGGTTGTCGGATGGCTTTGTCATAGTTTTTGACGCGGGGGCAAAGTCCTGGGCGTGTAATGGCCGCGCGCTGCCCACCAGTTCGCGAATCGCATTGGCAAACGTGAGGATTTCTGCAAAAGAGCGGACCGCGGGAGCGCCGCCGCCGGCATTGGCAAACTCAATCTTTACGATGGTCGCGTCCGGCAGCGAGAAGTCGCGTGCAAAATGATGCCGCACACGGCTTTCGATTTCGGAATAGCCCGTGGCATCGACTTTCTTTCGAATCAGGAAAATGAAATCAAGCGCCTGGACGTTAAGATCAGCAAGCGATACCAGGCTCTCGATCGGATTGCCGCCGCCGTCCACGAGAGTAACGTCGTCC
The DNA here is from genome assembly GCA_035697425.1 of Pyrinomonadaceae bacterium. Classification (GTDB taxonomy): domain Bacteria; phylum Acidobacteriota; class Blastocatellia; order Pyrinomonadales; family Pyrinomonadaceae; genus PSRF01. Next base: position 1,116 of record DASSCX010000019.1, read on the forward strand.
TTATCAACTGCCCGCACCGTGCACCTGATGTCGGCCGGACTGCCAAGCATCGTTCCTACCCAGTTGTTAAGGGCAGGTTCGGTACGGGCGCGGCGCGTCATCGGAATAGGCGCCCAGGGATTCGCATTCACACTGGGATCGAATTGCAGCGTCACCCGATTCGTAAAACTCAAATCAGTTCCACGCGAAGAATTTATAACTTCACTTTCAACTGGAAGCTGTCCGCCACCAATTGCCTGCATCACTGCGGCGGCGCGATCGAAGTTGCCCAAGGCCAATTGATAGGCGCATTCCGCCGTGAGCACATCGCGCAACGCATCAAGGGTGTTCTCAAGGTTGCTCTTTTCTTTCTTGATCGCATCGATTTGACTTGGGTTGAGGGGCGGCATTGTGGTGATGCCGTAGGGGAAAGCCGCCGTGGTGCGCGCCAAATCGAGCCCATTGGTGACGCTGAAATCGTCTATCACTTCGGCTGGCTCTGACGCGAACCCCTCGCGCGGAATCTTGGTGCGCTTGATGGGAAAGCCGGATCGAAACACTGGCTTTAACTGATCCAGGATAATCGGGTTTACCTCCCGCGTAGTCCAATCGTGCAGACCCCGCTCGAACAAATATCCCAACAAGGCTTCAAGGGTTTGGCCATTACGAACACCTTCGATTAGGTATTTCGCCCGTCGCACTCGTTCTGAAGACAGATTTACCGACAACTTCTCTCGATCAGTTGGAGAGCTATGCGTCAGATATCCATTGCGAAGAATGGCGGCGGCGGTGGCGTGGTTAAGGGATGGTGCGTGGACGTAACCGCCGTTTTGCGGATTGAGATACAGATTTTCAGCACCCTCGCGCAGCTCTACCGGAAGTGAATCCTCGGGGAGTTTTGTGCGCCGGGCGCGCGCTGCGCGCACATTTTCGAGATACCCATAACTGCCAATGTAAATACCGGTGCGCCGTTTAGAGTTTGCAGAATTCAACACCCGTTGTTGACGCAGACGGCGATCGAAGATCGCGGTCTGCCAAGTATCAAGGCGATAGTTCAGCGTGTCGATGTGTTCGGCAAACAACCGCTCTAGTCGCGCCGTCGGCAGACCGCTGAGCACTTGCAACCCGTCTTTGGCTTGGTTGAGAAAACGTCCAATGTCCCCGCCTTGAAAACGATCGAGCTGCACGTAGCTGAGCAATGATCTCTCCGAAGCTTCGGCGGGCACAATCCGATTCGCGGGCGCCCGGAATACTTCCCAATGTGAAACATCAGGTTGGCTGCTGATGTTCATGAATTTCCGGCTGCGCACCAACTCGTCCGCAACTATGTCATGACTAGTCAGCAGCGAATGGATGCTGTTTCTCACTTCTAACAGCAACGCGTTATGCAGCATCAGGTATAAAAGCGCATTCGGCTTGGCTACTCCGGTGCCAAAGTCCTGATGCTCGAGCTTGTTAACATCAGCCGAGTTCTCCAATAGCCAGTTTATGTAGTTCTTACCCGTGCCTTCATCATAAGGTTTGATTCCGCGCTCTTCAGATAGGGGCAGATTTTCGATCAGGTTTTGATTATCCAGGCGGGTTTGATAGTGCTGATAGATTAACTGGAACAGCAGCGGTATTGGCTTTGTAGTTCCGTCGGGTCGTTGCGTCTTGTATCCAAAGCTCTTCAGGAACTGGCGACCTTCAAAGCCTTCAAACATCGTGGCCAATATGTCGCCAAAATATTTTCCGCCCAACTGAAACTGCTCGAGGTTACGGAGATAGTCGTAACTGTAACCTACGCGGTGATAGTAATCCGCCGAAGTCGGTTGCAGTCCCAGCACCTTCATCAGATTGTCACTGGAATTTCCAGACTTGCTGATGTGGCGAAGTTTTGATTCCTGTTCTCTCCACAGTCCCAGCAGATGCAGCAATACCACTCGCACCTGGTCGTCAAATAGCGGTCCACGCTCAATGATGGAGCGGTGATAAGTCCACTTTGAAAAGCTGCTTGTCAAAAGTATTCCGTAGGGCTGACTACCAACTCGAATTGCCGCGATTGGTCCCCTGCCGGTTACGTGATCGGTGTATAGCTCGCGCACTTTCTGGACCGTGGTGCTGCTCATTACCTCGTTGAGCATGCTGTTCAGGTAATAGCCAAGTGTGCCTGCGTATAGCGCCCGATTCATCGCCACCGCTTCGACGTGATCAGTGGCGTCAGCGTTAGAGATGTATTGCAGATGCTCGTAATTGATGCCCAGGTACTCGGCGAATCGCTGACCGTCGGTCGCTGTGCCTGGATCAGTCTGCGGTGTAAACAGCGGCTGGCCATTCTCGACGAAGTAACTGACGTCGTGCATCCAGTCACTGCTGTTGAATTGAGACTCTTCGTTGTCAGTGTTGTTGGTCGCCGAACCCTGCTTCACCAGGCTGAAGCCCTTTGTCGAGTAATGATGGTTGTCGATCAGGTCTTCAACTAATCTTTGTCCGTCAGCGTCGTTGGCGGTTAGCTTCAGGCCGATTACAAGCAATTTATCGAAGCCACTGTGGGAGTCGATGGCGTCGAGCGGCACTCGAAATCCCATTCCGCTTTCCACCGCCAAAGGAAAATCAATTAGCCACTTAAAATCGTCGGCATACTGCAAACGGTTATCGACAGGATTACGCGTGATTGAGGGCTTATCTTCGTCTTCAAGTGGCGCTGGTCCCACT
>DASSCX010000020.1:0-11360 GCA_035697425.1 Pyrinomonadaceae bacterium
AAGACCGGCGGAGCAGCTCGACCGGGAGCCGTAGAGGCAAAATTTCAGTGGGGTAAGGTGCTGTCGGGAACGTCCGAGGAAGTGCCGGAACTGGCGCAACTGCTCCGACCTAAATCAGCATTGGTAGTGACAGCTTATCTCGTGTTACGGCTAATTTACCTGGTGGCGCGTCTTCTATTTCGGCTCGAGGTGAAAGGCAGGGAGGTGCTCTCGCAGCTCGAAGCTCCATATCTCATCTGTCCGAACCACCAGAGCTTCATAGATCCGTTCCTCGTATGTTCGACCTATCCGCGAGGAGTAATCCAAAACATCTTTCATGTAGGCGCGAGCATGTACTTTACCAACCCCGTAATGGCCCAGCTTGCGAATCTTATTAACGTCGTTCCCATCGATCCGGACGTTCAACTACTGCACGCAATGCGCGCCGGCGCCGCGGGCCTTCGGGCCGGGAAAATTCTCAATATTTACCCGGAGGGTCAACGGTCCTTTGATGGGCAACTGCTCGAGTTCAAGAAAGGCGCCGCAATTCTGGCTACCGAATTAAACCTGCGAATTGTGCCCGTGGCGCTAGACGGAGCTTATCGCATTTGGCCGCGCGAGTCGGGGCGGATCCGCTTCGCCAAAGTAAAGATCAGTTTTGGCGAGTCTTTACACGCAAGTGAAATTTCTGCCGGCGAAACAGATCACGAGATCGTCTATGAAAAAATGACGTCGGTCTTGAAGCAACGCATTCAACTGATGCTGGATGAAATGCGGAAAGCGAAGTGAGGCACCTTTCCAAGAGACTCTATAAGCCCTCCCTAACCAATGTCATTTCTTTCCCGAAAACGCGAGCATGAAACACCCTCTTGGTGATTTCAGAGACACCTGCGTAGAAAATCGTTATCAATCCGAGCAGCATAAGCGAAGAGATTGGCAGGGGCGTGAACCCCAATACTCCTTTCAGCGGACTGTAGGGCAGGGCCAGGGTAACGAGCAGCACCATAATCATGGCCACCAGCAGCGACCGACTCGGCATGCTCTTGTAGAAAGGTTTCCAGGTGCGCATGACAATAATAATCAGCACCTCGGTCATTACTGACTCAACGAACCAGCCCGTTCTGAATTGTTCTGGTGTGGCCGACAAAATGAAAACCAGAACCGCAAACGTAAGGAAATCAAATAATGAGCTGATCACCCCAAACACGATCATGAAATTGCGTATGAAGCGGATGTCCCACGGGCGCGGCCTTGCCAGCACTTCGGGATCCACGCTATCCGTTGAGATTGCCATTGCCGGAAAGTCAGTCAGGAAATTGTTGAGCAGAATCTGCTTAGGCAGCAGCGGGAGAAAAGGAAGAAACAGTGCTGCCCCGGCCATACTAAACATGTTGCCAAAGTTGGCACTGGTGGTCATGTAAATGTATTTGAGAGTATTGGCAAAGGTTTTTCTGCCTTCCCGAACCCCCGCCGCCAATACGCTGAGGTCCTTTTCAAGCAATACTACGGTCGCGGCTTCTTTGGCGACATCCACGGCGCTATTAACCGAAATTCCCACATCAGCGCAATGAAGCGCCGAAGCATCGTTGATTCCGTCGCCGATGAACCCGACTGTGTTTCCCGATTTCTTAAGAGCCAGGATGATGCGCTCCTTTTGGCTGGGCTCAATTTCAGCGAACACGTCGATTATTGGCGCCTGCGATCGTAGCGCCTCATCACTTAAGAGATGGACCTCGCCGCCAGTCAAAACGTTCGGCTCGTAGCCTAATACGGTTCGCGTCACACTCGTCGCCACGCGCGCGTTATCCCCGGTAATTACCTTGAGCGAAATTCCGAGCTCGCTCAGTTCGTGCAGAGCTTGAACAACTCCAGTTTTAGGTGGATCAAAGAAAACGAGGAGCGCAAGGAACGTCATTCCAACCTCTTGCTCCTTTTCGATTCGAGACACTGAGCCTAAATCTTTGTATGCCAGCCCAAGTACGCGAAAGCCGTCATTACCCAGCGACGCGAACTGTTGCTCGATCGCATTCCGCACATCGCCAATATCGCGACGGCCGTCTGGGAACTCAGCTGAGGAACAAAGTTCCAGCACATTGCTAAGCGCGCCCTTAGTGATCATCAAGTGCGTGCCATTTTTTGAAACCAGGATGCTCAGTCGCTTACGCAAGAAGTCGTAAGGCACCTCATCGACTTTCTGATAGCCCGTGAGATCAAACTGGCACTGCGTGCGGATCGCTTCGTCAATTGGGTTGGTGAAGCCGGTTTCATAGAACGAATTGAGGTAAGCGTAGTGCAGGGCCTTCTCGCTGGGGTTCGCTTCTGCATCCACTGCTCCGTGTAGCTTGACCGTGCCTTCGGTGAGCGTGCCTGTTTTGTCAGCACACAGCACATTCATCATTCCCAGGTTTTCAATCGAAGCCAGCTGCTTGACGATCACCTTCCGACCAGCCATGTGCACTGCGCCAACCGCGAGATTAATACTGATTATCGCCGGCAGTAATTCAGGAATAATGCCAACCGCGATTGCCAACGCGAAAAGAAACGAATCAATCACAGGCCGTTCGAGGTAAACGGTAATTCCAAAAATCACAATTACGAGGATCAGCGTCACCTCGGTGAGTAGATAACCAAAGCGGCGAACGCCACGCTCAAATTCCGTTTCCGCAGGTTTCAGTCGCAAGCGCTCCGACACTTTGCCGAATTCAGTTGCGGCTCCCGTAAAGATAATGAGAGCTCGTGCATTCCCGCTGACGACGTGCGTGCCCATGAACAGAGCATTTGTCCGCTTCAAGAGGGATGTTTCGTTGGCGACTGTCCCCGACTCTTTTTCGGCGGGAAAACTTTCGCCAGTTAGGGCGGCCTCCTGCACGAACAGGTCTTTGCCGTCGAGGATCGCTGCATCGCCGGGAATAATGTCTCCCGCATTGAGTACACAGACGTCGCCAGGCACGACCTCCTCCGCCGGAACGTCTATCTCTTTCCCATCGCGCAGCACGCGTGCCTCAATTCTCACGATCGCAAGCAGGCTCTTTACGGCATCGGCCGCGCGCTTCTCCTGGAGAAACCCCAGCGCGCTGCTTAACAGGATTATCGCAATAATGATCGAAGCATCGACGGGTTCGCCGAGAAAGAACGAGAGGACAACTGCGCCTAAGAGAATCAGAATCAGCGGACTCTTGAACTGTGCTATCAAGAGGGTTAAGACATCGGTTCTCTTCGTGGAATGGAGGCGGTTCGGACCATAGACTGTTAGCCGGCGCTTTGCTTCCGCGTTCGTGAGTCCAAGCTGGCTGCTGCCGAGTTGTTCCATAAGCTGGCAGGCTGGCAGGCTCCAGAACTGGCTCGAGCTTTTAGACGTCGACATACCAATCCTTACCCTTCGCCGCTGCCGCTCTCGCCTAAGTGCGGTGCTGGTGTGTACAGTTTGCTGTATTCACCAGAGAACGATTCCCAACAAGAATCTTAGAGTGCCGGCACCAAGAATCACCCAGAAAGGGTTGGGCCGAAAGCGCAGCAGCACGACAGCCGCAGCCGCCGCTAAGAGGAGTCCGATCGACGTGTGAATACCTGCTCTGCCAATGCTGATGGCTGCGGCGACGAGCAAGCCAACGACAGCAGGAGTGACACCGCGTAAGAATGATTGCACAAGTTGATTGTCGCGAAAGCGACGCAAGCTTGATCCCGCTACAATAGTCATCAGGAACGAAGGCAAAAAGATGCTAGTCGTGGCCACAAGAGCGCCTAATGTGCCGGCCACTTGATAACCGATGAACGCGGCACTAATCAGGACAGGACCAGGCGTTACCTGTCCCAGCGCCGTTGCGTCTGCGAACTCCTGGTGCGTTAGCCAGTGGTGACTATTCACCACCTCCGACTCGATCAGCGGGATCATGACGAAGCCACCGCCGAAGGTGATTGAGCCAATGCGCAGAAACACCGCGGAGATAGTTAGAAGCAGTCCGAGCTTAACGATGATGGGAAGTGCCAGCCCCAGCACGGCGATCGAATTCAGATTTGCCTTCGGAGGCAATTTGGAGCCGTGGTCAACGCCATCAGAATCGTGGCTTTCACTTTCGTGACTTGGCTTCGCAGCTTGCTCTACGCGCTTTTCGGCAAGGGCACGCATCAAATACCCACCAATGAATGCCTGCTCTTGGCCCGCGTTGCGCTTGCGTCGCCGAGAAATCATTCGAAAGACGACGCGACCGCGCCGACGCGAAGAGTTGTTACGCACACTCCACCACTTCTGCAATTGCCTTTCAGCAAATGAATCTATAAAGATGCCAATAACCCCCGCGGCCAACACAACCTCAACGACCGTCGCGCCGATGATGACGACGGTTAGACACGCCATAACACCTACTACCCACTGCCAGCGCTTGTTGAGTGTACTCTTGCCCATTCGCCACGCCGTCACTGCGATCAGTCCGACGAGAGCCGCGTTGAGTCCATGGAAAAGTTGATCCGTTTTAGGAAGGTACCGCAGGTGACGGTAGAGGATCGCCAAGCCGATCATCAATAAAGTAGACGGCAGAATGAAGCCGGCCATTGCGACGCCTGCTCCACGCCAACCGCGCAGTTTCAGGCCGACGTAGGTGACAATGTTTCCCGCCGCCGTGCCGGGCAGACTCTGCGCCAGGGCAAAACCTTCAGCAAACTCAACATCAGTCAACCAGCGACGCTTGCGGACCGTAAGCGTTCTCACCTGCGCGATCACAGCGAGTCCACCGCCGAAACCAACCAGACCGATCTTAAGAAAGGATAGGAAGAGTCCGCCGAGTGTGGCAGTTCGTGAGATCCGCCTTATCTCCCTGCGACTATAGCGAACGCGCGCACGCATCTCACGCGTGCGAACCTTGATTCGGTCTACCCGCTTATCTGACTGCGACGGCACTTTTACCGCCAGTCTAACACACCAGTTTCGCGGCGTTCATTCGATCAAGCTTCCTGAAGAACGGGCCGTAGTTTGGTTGAAAAAAGTTTTGCGGTCCTAACGTGGTTCCGTTTACTCCGCCGAGTCCTTGATCGTCATGAACGTCATGATTCGGTCATAGCTGAGAAACTACCCGCTGCAGCTTTTCATTTACCTCGGTTGCTACCGCAGCGAGCGCTGCATTGGCTCCGACCACCGACAGCATTGTCTTTGCGTCGATCGCGGCCACCACAGATTTTCCGGCTTTGTCCGCCTCATAAACGATGACATTGCAGGGAAGCAGCAGTCCGATGTTGATCTCCTCTTGCAGAGTTTTGTATGCGAGCGGCGGGTTGCACGCGCCGAGGATCACATACTTACGGAAATCCACGTCGAGCTTTTCTTTCAGTTTCTCCTTCATGTCGATTTCACAAAGCACACCAAACCCCTCGGCCTTGAGCCCAGCTCGCGCCTTTTCGACAGCCGCTTCGTAAGGAACATCAACTACCTTACTGAAGCCATATTTTGAACGTTGTAATTGTTGAGCACTCATCTTCTTTTCCTCTCTCCAAAGTAAGCAAATTATCAAAGAGCACGGCGCAATTCGATCCTAAAAGGTTGCGCACAAAGAATCCGCCTTGGCTTACAACGTGCGCCCCGTTTCAGTCACGCTGGCTGCCGTGAGAACCACCTTAAGTGCGCCTTCTCTTGCTGCATTTCCAAACGTGTCATAGGCCTTCATGATGTCGTTGAGCGCAAACCGATGAGTCACGAGCTGGCTCGGTTGCAGCTTGCCCGAACGCACGACCTTTAGCAGCATCGCTGTCGTCACCGTGTCCACCAGCCGTGTGGTAATGGCAATGTTGCGGTCCCAGAGTTTCTCCAGGTGCAGCTCCACCGGTCTGCCATGAACGCCAACGTTCGCGATGTGTCCGCCGGGCGCGACAATGTCCTGGCAGATCGCGAAAGTTGCGGGAACTCCGACTGCCTCGATGGCGACGTCGACGCCGGCCCCATCTGTCTGTTCCATCACGTGCCTGGCGGCGAGACCGTCCACGCTATTGATAACGGTGGTTGCGCCTAACTGTTTGGCAACCGCCAGTCGCTTGTCGTCAAGGTCGATCATGAAGATCGCAGCCGGTGAATAGAATTGCGCTGTCAATAGAACAGCCAGTCCCACTGGTCCAGCGCCGACAATCGCCACCGTGTCCCCGGGCTTCACCTGCCCGTTTAGCACACCGCACTCAAAACCTGTGGGCAAGATGTCGCTGAGCATCACCATGGCCTCTTCATCGGCGCCGGCGGGGAAGGCATAGAGACTCCCATCAGCGTGCGGAATGCGCACATAGTCGGCCTGTGTTCCGTCAATGGTGTTACCGAGAATCCAGCCGCCGCGCCGGCAGTGGGAATACATGCCTCGTTTACAGAAGTCGCACTTCAGGCAGGCAGAGACACACGAGATGATCACCTTATCGCCAACGTGAAACTCCGAGACGCCAGTTCCGACTTCCTCGATGATACCAATGCCCTCGTGGCCGAGAATGCGTCCATCGGTCACCGCAGGGACATCTCCCTTTAGAATATGCAGATCGGTTCCGCAAATTGTTGAAGTAGTAATCCGAACGATGGCATCGCTCGGATCCTGGATGGCCGGGCGGGGCTTATCTTCCCATACACGTTCGCCCGGGCCGTGATAGACCAGCGCCTTCATGGAAGCGTTGGTGTTTAGAGTTGCTGCAGTAGTAGCCGGCAGCTCGAGCTCAGCAATTGTCATTGATATTTCCTCCCAAGATTGATCGCCGTATCTAATGTTCGGCGCCTGTTGTGTGTCTGCTATCCTTTGCAGAATCCGGTCGAGACTCGACACGGCATGAGTTAGCCATTCAAGTAGGGATACCCAGACGAGGCAGCACCCAGCGCATCAGCACGATGTAAGCCGCCAAAAATATTACCAGCCATAACAATTCATTCATTTGTTCTCAACTCCTTGTAGAGTCATCCCGTTGCCCTGAAACTGGGGGGCTCGCCATTCTTTTTTACCAGTACTTCTTCCTTTTCGATTCGCACCGCAGTGATTTTGTATTCGGGGGTCTTCACGTAGCGATCGCGAAGAGGACTTGTCAGGCGATTAAGAGAAACCTCGGTGGTTTGAAAGGTTGCGAACAGTTCTCCCGCTTGCACCGATGAGGTAATTCGAATCGGAACTATCGCTTCACCGTACCGACTACGAATCCTCACCCGTTCGCCATTTTGAAGTTGCAGTTGAGCCGCGTCGCCTGCGGAAATTTCAAGCAAGTCATTAGGCCTGAGTTCAACGTTGGCCGTGCGCATGGTCATCGTGCCGGCATTGAACTGGTAGAGGGACCTTCCGGTAATCAGAAGAAAAGGGAATTCTTCAGTTGTAACTTCTTTGCTTGGCCGATAGGGAATGCGCCGCAGCGCTGCCTGGTTGCCATTAGAAAAACTCCCAGTGTGCAACACTTTCGTCCCGGGATGATGTTCGTCCGGACAGGGCCACTGCAAGCCACCATCCTTGAGTCGCGCATAAGTAATGCCGCGACCGGCGGGCCAGACGGCGCGAATTTCATTCCAGATCTGTTCGGCTGAGTTGTAGTTAAAGAGCTCTTTTTTATCCATCGCCTGCGCGAGCGCGCAGATGATCTCCCAATCGGATTTTGAATGCCCAGCCGGCTCGATAGCTTTGCGAATGCGTTGAATGCGGCGTTCCGCGTTCATGAAAGTGCCGTCCTTTTCGAACGAGGAAGCGGCCGGAAGAAACACAGAGCCAAACCGCCGGGCCGTCTCGTTGAGAAACAAGTCCTGAATGATAAGCAAGTCAACTGAACGCAAAGCCCGCTCAGTTGAGTTTGTATCAGCGTTCGTAAGAGCGACGTCGTAACCAATAACCCACATCGCCTTAAGTTTGCCGGCCACGGCAGCATCCATCATTTCGAGCATGTCGAGTCCCGGCTGATGCGGTACGGAAGCATGCCAAACGCTCTCAAATAACGGCCGTGCCTCATTCAACGAAACACTCCCTGTGAGAATGCCAGGATCGCAACCCATATGAGCGGCGCCCTGAACATTGTTCTGGCCGCGGAGGGGGTTGATGCCGCTGCCGGGCTTGCCAATGTTACCAGTGAGAAGTGCGAGATTGACCAAACACATGACTGCTTCCGTCCCTTGCGAGTGTTCAGTCACACCCAAACCATGGAAACACATCGAAGGTTTAGCCCCCGCGTAAAGCCGGGCCGCTCGGCGGATGAGATCTGCTTTGACGCCGCAGATAGTTTCAACCTGTTCCGGCGGAAATTGTTTGATAAAGGAGCGGTACTCGTCCCACTCGGCGACCCGTTCTTTGGCGAATCGCGCGTCGAACAAGCGCTCTTCTACGATGGTATAAGCGAGCGCATTTAGCAGCGGGATGTTAGTGCCTGGTCTCGGCTGTAAGTGAATCGCAGCATGGTTGGCGAGCTCGATTCGGCGCGGATCCATGACTATCAAATTGGCCCCATTGAAGGTTGCTTGTTTAATTCGCGCTCCTATAACAGGATGGTTCTCGGTGACATTCGCGCCGCAGACGAGAATTGTTTGCGCTGTTTCAATGTCGTCATAGGAATTGGTCGCTGCGCCAGTGCCGAGCATGAGCTTCAGAGCTGCCGCCGTTGGCGTGTGACAGACGCGCGCGCAACAATCGACATTGTTTGTGCCGACCACTACGCGCGCGAATTTTTGGGCGAGATAGTTTTCTTCGTTTGTACCTCGGGCCGAGCCGAGGATGCCAATGCTGTCTGCTCCATGTTCTTCCCGGATACGAGTGAGTTCATCCGCGACAAAGGAGATGGCCTCTTTCCATGTCACGCGCTCCCAAACACCGGTTTTACGACGAATCATCGGGTCGGTGATTCGGTCGGGCGCGTTGACGAAACTGAAGGCATAACGTCCCTTGACGCACAAGTGCCCACGGCTGACCGGAGCGTCAAGCAAAGGCTTGCTAGAGACAATCTGATTCTGATTCGTGCCTACACGCATTTCGCAGCCTGTACCGCAATAAGGACAAGTGGTTCTTGTCCAGTTCGCGACGGGTTCATTGATCAGAACCGACTTATCTTCCAAAGCGCCACTGGGGCAAGTATCCACGCAGGCTCCACAGCTAACGCACGAACTCTCCAGCAGCGTACTCAACGAATCGGGGACAATTTTTGTATCGTGTCCTCGCTTTAGAACCATCCAGGCAAACTGACCTTGAACCTCAGCGCAGATTCGCGCACAGCGATAGCAGAGAATGCACTGCGACATGTCTACCTGAATGTAGGGATGGGAGTCATCGACCAGGTGGGTTTCGTGCGCCCCGTTGAAGTCTGCTTCACTCAAACCATATTGCAGCGAGTAACGGTAAAAAGGTTTCTCAGGAGTCTCGCGTAAACCTTCGCCGGGATGATTCTGCGCGAGCATCTGCAATAAGGTGCGCCTTTCATTTTCGATTGCCGGACTATGAGTCGAGATGATCAGGCCATCGGTGAGGGCGGTATGGCAGGCAGTGACTGGATGCGGCTCTCCCTCAACCTCAACCAGGCACATGCGGCAACTGCCGATTGGTTTTAGTCGATCATCGTTACAGAGGGTGGGGATATCGACGCCCAAAGAACGGCAGGCATCAAGAATCGATAGGCCTTGAGCAAACTCTTGAGGCTGGTCATTAATTACCGCTCTGATCAATTCCGATCCTTCTCATCAACTTGGTGTCCATCAGCCTTCGAGGGCAAGATCGTCATACTCTTCTGCGCAGATCTCGCAACGAAAAGGATTGTCTAATCCTGATGTAATCGCCTCGTTGGCAAAGCGAAAAGTTTCTTCGTCAACGTAGACGCTTCGCGCACACATGCTGCACCGGACTTCATGTTGGTTCAGCTCCGTCATGAACGAAGTAGGGACGTTCGACGTTTGTTGGTCGGGATCAATGTAGGATTTTAACGTTGCCATGTTTTCTCCTCTGTTACTGACTCTTACTGGCTGCGTGCCGGTCAGCAACTGCCGGCAGCACAAATGCCTCAGACTGGGCTATCCTGAGTGGGCGTGAGATGAGCACAGGACAGGTCGCCTGGCGCAGAACTCTATCGACATTTGAACCAAAGAGTGCGCCCATGCTGAAGTCGCGGCCGCTGGCGCCGAGGCAAACCAAATCGATTTCGTGTTCCTTCGCGTAGCCGAGTATTTCCTGGTACACCTTTCCGCGGCGCACGGCAGTAGTGACCGGGCACCAGAGAAACGCTTCCTTTGGAACGGCGCGTTGAAGTTTGCCGGCGGCAGCGGTGTAAGCACTCTCACTTTTTTGAACCCAGGCACGTTCGGGTTCCTCTTCTTCGGCTTTGGCGAGCACATGCAACAAGTGCAGTTCGGTCTGGTACTCCTGAGCAAGGGAGAGAGCGTAGTTCAGTGCCACCTCTGCGTCGGAGGAAAAATCGTAAGCTACGAGGATGCGTTTCAGGTCAATCTCGCCGGTTGAAAGGCCCACCCATTCTCGTTCTCGTGCGTGCGTCACAAGGACGGGACAATGAGCGGTGCGGCATACAGTCTCCGCGGTCGAGCCAAGCAGGATGGCGGCATGGGGTCTGCGCCGGGAGCGCATCACGACGAAATCGACTCTCTGCTTTTCCGCGACCTCCACTATTGCTTTCCCGACATCATCTACGTTATCGGCGACCACACCTTGCCAATCTAAATCGCAGAAATCGTTCAGCCCCAAATGAGGAGCAAGTGACGAAGTAAACAACGCGTCCATCTCGATGTCCGATGCTTTATCCCCATCTCCCTTGAATCTGTCGTCCCTGCAATACAGCAGAAAGAGCTTAGCCTTGTAAGCGGAAGCCAGCGCCACGGCGTAACGCAGGGCCTCATCCGATTCTGGTGTTAGATCTGTCGGGCAGAGAATCCTTTGAATCGTGATCATGTAAACATTCCTCCGTATTGATCACTTCGCAACGCTTGTGCCGTACACAATGTTAGGAAGTTTGGACTTGATTGCTCGAGGATGGGGAAAAGACCGTTACGAGCCTGCGAATATTTCCTCAAGTGTGATGATGGTTTCTTGAGCTCCAGGAGCGTTGATGGGCTGCGCAAAACCTTGCAGACTAAGACTATTCCGCGCCGGAAACCCTCGTAAAAGTAGGGGGAGGAGTTGGCATGCCTGATGCAGTTCTGAAGAAAGAAACACTTTCTGCCGAGTGGCTTGAGTCGTGAGAGCTGGGGCGACTGATCGGCAGAAGAGTCTAATCAGAGGAGTACGCGATGAAAATCTTGTTAGCAGTTGATGGCTCGGCTTACAGCCACGCCGCAATTGAAGAAGTCATACTCCGACCATGGCCGCCTGAGAGTGAACTCAAAGTCATTACCGCCTTTGAGGCCCCAATCATCGTGGGTATGGAGCCCTGGGCTGCCACGCCTTCTTACTTTGAGCAATTGGAGAAAG
>DASSCX010000021.1:0-10395 GCA_035697425.1 Pyrinomonadaceae bacterium
TAGTCGAACGTCTTTGCTCATCTGATCGCCTGTACATGGTGTCTATTCTGCGTGTGAGAGCGACACCAAGCCGCCGTTATTGCTGTAACTCTTTGTGCAATTGAACTTATGGTGGGAGGTGTCGAGTGAGGAACTCGAACCCCCACGAGTTACCTCACACGCCCCTCAAACGTGCGCGTCTACCAGTTCCGCCACTTCGGCAAAGATCAAAATCTTAATTGTAGAGGTGTCCCTCTAAGCGATTTTTGAGGCGGCCACGGAGGGCCGCTCCTACAAATCCGCGGCTACTTCTGTGCGCTGGGACTTGGCGCAGCGCTCGCCGGCGCAGAACTCGCCGCAGGTGATGCTGCAGGAGACGGAGTTTCCGTCGCGGTCGGCGAAGGCTGTTGCGCAGGTGCCGGCTCGTCCGGCGCCGCTGATTGCAATACTGAACGTGAACCAGTAATGGCCGGCAATGAAAGCATGAGCGCCAGCAACATGAACGCCGCGCAAGCGCCAATAGTTACCTTGCTGAGAATACTCTGCGTCCCGCGCGGCCCAAATGCGGTGCTGGAAACACTGCTCGAAAAGAGCGCCCCCGCGTCAGCTTTGCCGGGTTGCAGCAAAACACTCACTACCAGCACAACGCAGGAGAGAATGAATAGTCCGTATAACAAATAAGTTAACAAGTAAGTACCTCGTGAATAGTGAATCGTGAATCGTAAATCGTGAATCGGAGTGCTTACCTTCTGTTCTCCGCTTCCCCTGTTCCCCCTTTTCCCCTTCCCTGTTCCCCGTTTCCCCTGTTCCCCGCTTCCCCTTCCCTCTCATCCGTTCCGATAGTTAACAATCTGCGCAAAGCTCTCGGCTTTCAAACTCGCTCCACCCACCAATGCTCCATCAATGTCGGGTTGCGCCATTAAGCCGGCGGCGTTATCGGGTTTCACTGAGCCGCCATAAAGAATTCGCACCTTCTCGGCCGCCGCCGCGGAGTGCCTTTCCGCGAAAACGCGCCGGATAAACGCGTGCATTTCCTGCGCTTGCTCCGGCGTCGCTGTGCGTCCCGTGCCGATTGCCCAAACGGGCTCGTAGGCGACGATGATACGGTCGAGATCTGAGGCTGTCAACCCATCGAGTCCGCCACTTAACTGCCCACTTACAACGTTCTCCGCGATTCCCTGATCGCGTTGTCGAAGACTCTCGCCGACGCACACAATCGCAGCCAGTCCGGCAGAGATCGCCGCCTGACATTTCTTTCTCACCATCGAATCGTTCTCGAAATAGAACTGCCGTCGCTCCGAGTGGCCGATGATTATATGGCTGGCCCCCGCATCGCGCAGCATGAACGCCGCCACCTCTCCAGTGTGCGCCCCTTCTTCAACTTCAGTGGAGCAGTCCTGCGCGGCCACGTGAATGTTTGAGCCTTCCAATCGATCAGCCACAGTTTTGATCGCAGTGAAAACCGGAGCAACGATCACTTCGCAATGATTCGCATTAGCAACTAACGGTTTCAGAGCGAGCACCGTATCCACAGACTCGCCCACCGTTTTGTACATCTTCCAATTTCCCGCGATAACTACCTTGCGCATATTTTCTTCCCTGATGGGTTTTGAACTTTGAACTTTGAACTTTGTGCTGTGAACTTTGCTCTTTTCTGCAGCTTGATTCCTACGACTGGAACGGGCCATCTTCGCTAGCGAACCAAGTACAAAGAACTAAGTTCAAAGTTCATCAAGCGCTAATAAGACCAGTTAGCTCCTGTCGTTGAGTGCCGCTACGCCCGGCAATTCATCGCCCGCCAAGAACTCCAGCGTCGCACCGCCGCCGGTCGATATGTGAGTGATCTTGTCAGCGACCCCTGCCTGCGTAATTGCAGCCACTGAGTCACCGCCTCCAACAATTACGGTAGCGCCGTTGTCGGCCGCCGCCGCCACAGCATGAGCAACTCCGATCGTGCCTTCATTGAATGGAGGTTCTTCAAACACTCCCATGGGACCGTTCCAGATGATCGTGCGTGCGCCCTGCAGGGCGTTTGCAAAGTGCGAAACCGTTTCTACCCCGATGTCCATTCCGGCATGACCGAGATTCGTGAACTCAATCGGAATCGTTTTAGCGATAATCTTTTCACCTTTCACCGGCTCGTAACTATCAACCACCTGATGATCGGTCGGCAGCAGTAACTCGATTCCCTGCTCAGTCGCCCGCTGTTTCACTTTGAGCGCGGTGGGCATCATGTCGTCTTCGACGAGGGACTTGCCTACGGTAAATCCTTCTGCTTTCAAGAACGTGTAAGCCATCGCGCCACCAATTAAGAGTTTATCGACCTTGCGATCAATCAACGCATCAATGACCGGAATTTTATCTGAGACTTTTGCGCCTCCCAGGATCGCCACAAACGGATGTTCGGGGGCATTGATGACGCGACCCAGGTAGTCGAGTTCTTTCTGCATCAGCAGTCCGGCAGCAGCTTGCGCTACATGCTTGGTAATACCCACTGTGGAAGCATGTGCTCGATGCGCGGCGCCGAACGCGTCGTTGACGTAGACATCACAAAGTGAGGCCAACTCTTTCGCAAACGCCTCGTCGTTCTGCTCCTCTTCTTTGTGGAAACGGAGATTCTCCAAAAGCAGCACCTCGCCATCTTTGAGCGCGTCAACCTTTGTTCGCGCAGCTTCGCCGATACAATCCTCAGCAAAGGCGACTGGCTTACCAATTAAGGAGGCGAGATGTTCGGCGACGGGTTTGAGGCTGTACTTCTCAACTCGCTCGCCTTTAGGCCGGCCCAGATGAGATGCCAGGATCACGCGCGCTCCCTGATTGTTTGCGTATTGGATGCTTGGCAGAGCGGCGCGAATACGCGTGTCGTCATCAACCTTCCCATCTTTTATGGGAACGTTGAAATCAACACGCATGAAGACTCGCTTGCTGCGAAGGATGAGATCCTTGATAGAAAGCTTCATTAGATTGCCGATTGCCGATTACAAAAACCTAACCGCCAAGGCGCCGAGACGCAGAGTTCGCAAAGACCAAAAAATGATCAGATAATTTTCGGAAGAACCCTAACTTCTAACTGAAACGTAAGCTTCGCGAGCTCTGCGTCCTTGGCGCCTTGGCGGTTAGACCATTTACCTTTGGCATTCAGAGTATTTCAAATCCTCACAGCCCTTTCTGAGCGATGAACTTCACCAGGTCGCGCACGCGGCAGGAGTAGCCCCATTCGTTGTCGTACCAGGAAAGTATCTTCACTAGGTTGCCGCCAATTACTTTCGTATACTCCGCATCCACGATTGAAGAGTTTGAATTCCTCTTAAAGTCACTGGAAACCAACGGCTCTTCCGAGAAAGCCAGGATGCCCTGCAGCTCTTCGTTAGCCGAGTCTTTGAGCGCCCGGTTAACCTCTTCCGCAGTCGTTTCCTTCTCGACTTCAATCACGACGTCAACTAGCGAAACGTTGGGCGTCGGCACCCGCACTGAGATGCCGTCAAACTTTCCTGTCAGCTCCGGTAGCACCAGGGCGACGGCTTTGGCGGCGCCGGTGGAAGTCGGGATCATCGAAAGCGCTGCGGCCCGTGCTCGTCTTAGGTCTTTGTGCGGCAAATCCAACAGTTGCTGGTCATTCGTGTAGGAGTGAATCGTCGTCATCTGCGCCGAGCGGATGCCAAACTTCTCATTGATAACTTTTGCTACCGGCGCCAGGCAATTTGTCGTGCAGGATGCGTTGGATATGATGTGGTGCCTCGCGGAGTCGTATTGACCCTCGTTAACGCCGAGCACGATTGTGATGTCCTCGTTCTTAGCGGGCGCGGAGATGATTACCTTCTTCACCGATCCTCGCAGGTGCTTTTTGGCATCCTCGGCCTTAGTAAAGATTCCAGTCGACTCAATCACGATCTCGGCTCCAACTGACTCCCAATCAATCGCCGCCGGATCTCTTTGCGAGAACACGCGAAACTCATCGTTATCAACCTTAATGCCGTTTTCAGTTGAAGTGATTTCGTGATCCAGGTTTCCCAGTACGGAGTCGTACTTCAGCAGATGCGCGAGCGTCTTGGTGTCCGTTAGATCGTTTACGGCCACGAAATCGATATCGGGATCGCCCAATGAAGCGCGAAGGATGTTTCGACCAATGCGACCAAAACCGTTGATGCCGACCTTTACTGCCATTTCGCTAATGCCCTCCTCACGTTATTGAGACAATCTCTGCACAAGTTCCGCTGCGCTGTGACCCCTAGCGCACACTTCTCCAACGACGAGCATGTTAGATTGAAGTTACGGGTAAAAAGAGTTCTCAGATTATGCGGCGCAGCCTAGAGTGTCAAGCCACTGTTTCCCACTCTTTCTTCGCCGTAAAGTGAGCATATTGTTCAACTTTATGAAACCTGAGCCGTTTTGTTAACGTAACCAAACCTGATCCGGTGGTGTCTGTCCACTTGAAGTTTGTGTAACACTCGAGAGTGAAACCATTGTAAAGAGTTAAGGAGCTTTTTGTCTGATGCTTACTATTAAGCCTATCGAATTAGTGCGGGTGATGTCTTTAACTGCGGTGCTGGCAGTAGCAGGCAGTGCCGGCGTGGCGCAAACTCCGACTCCGACGCCGAGGCCACAACAGCGTGAAGCGACCCGGCCGCCGGGTACCGAGACGCAGAACCCGAATCTTCCTCCGGGCACTCAGCCGGCAGCACCAACCGCAGCGCCCGGCACGCAGCAGCCGCCACCGACCGCACCACCAGGCAATCCCAATGCGCCCACGTCCCAGCCAACACCGCCGACTCCGACAAGTCCGACGCAAACGGCTACGCCTGACGTAACGACGCCGACAACTGAGACCACACCGCCGCAAGAACCCCGCGAGCCGGTTTTTCCGCCTGTCGAGAAAAGACCATTGCCGCCGATGCCCAATCTGACCCGCTTGGGTGTGACGAGCGATAACACTCTGACGATTTCGCTCAACGATGCCGTGCGCAAAGCTCTACAGAACAACAACGACATCGAGATTGCGCGCGATGATGTGCGCTTTGCCGAAACTCAATTGCGCTCACTCGAAGGTGTCTACGATCCAATTTTTTCGCTTACGCCCCAAATCGACAAACGCATCTCGCCGCAGCAGAACCGGTTTGCGGGAGCAACTCAGTCCGGTACCAATTCCAATACGACCTATTCCATCAACCCGGCCGTTTTCAAACAATTTTCCCTGGGCGGCGGCAGTTACGATCTGACGTTCACCAACAGTAAGACCAAGTCTAATTCTACGGCGAACCTGTTGAATCCGTTTTACTCCGGCAACCTCGGTCTCACTTTTACGCAGCCGCTGTTACGCAATCGCTCTATTGATAACAACCGCCGCCAGATTCGTATTCAAAAGAAGCGGCTGGAGCAGTCGGACGCCGATTTTCGCCTGCGCACGATCGATGTGATTTCGCGTGTGCAGCAGGCCTACTGGGAACTGGTTTTCGCCCTGCGCGATCAGCAGAACCAACTGGACAACTTGAATCTCTCGCGTGAAAACTTGCGCAACGTGGAAGCGCAAATCTCCGTGGGGGCAAAGGCCCCGCTAGAGCGCGCTGAGGTACAGACGGAACTCGCAAATCGTGAATCGGCGCTGTTGGTAGCAGTTCAGAATGTTTCCATCGCGGAGAACAATCTCAAGCAGTTAATCTTTAGAGACTCAACCGCGCCGGAATGGTCAGCACAACTGACGCCCACTGACCGGCCGGCGTTTGATGCGTCTCCGGTAAGTCTTAACGAAGCGCTTAAAGAAGCCCGCGACAATCGACCTGAGTTGCGCCGGCTTCGTCTCGATAACGATATCAATCAGATCGATTTGCAGTACTTCAAGAACCAGACCAAGCCGCAAATTGATTTAACTGGAACCCTCGCGCTCACTGGTCTCGCGGGCACGGCATTTCCGTTAGTTGACGAGAATGGTTTGCCCGTCATTGATCCCGACACCGGGCAACAGGTATTCAGTGCACCTGAGAACCTCCGCGGTGGCAATAACAAGATGTTGAGTAATCTCTTCTCCGGCAATACACGCAACGTGATCGTCGGAGTCTCCATTCAGTTCCCTTTGCGCAATCGAACAGCGAAAGCCAATCTGGCCGGCGCTGAGATTCAGAAGAACCGTCTGGACGCTACGATTCGAGCCCAAGATCAAGCGATCGAGGTTGATGTGCGCAACGCGGCGCAGGCAGTAGAGACGGCGCGAATGCGGGTGTTGTCGGCGCGGGAAGCACGTATCAACGCCGAACTGCAACTCGAAGGCGAACAGCGTTTGTACCAGGTTGGTCGCTCAACTACGTTCCTGCTGTTCCAGCGTCAAAACGCGCTCACTAACGCGCGCAACTCAGAACTCCGCGCCGAAACGGATTACAACAAGGCCCTCGCGAGCTTGCAGCGGGCCACCTCGTCCACCCTGCGCAGTAACAACGTAGTGGTTGAGACTCCGGTGCCGTGAAAGCAGGAGCTAGTAGCCAGTAGTCAGCAGGCAGTACGAAACTGGTCGTTCGTTATGAATCTCATAAGGGACGGCCAGTTTTTTGTTTGGAGTGGTTGCTTTTCCCCGTAGGTGACTGCGCGGAATCGGATCGGGGGCGTCGCGCCCACAATCCGCCGCAGGCGCGGAATCGGATCGCGGCGTCTCGCCCGCAACCCCACGAAATAAAAGTTTTATATGCAGTAACTGTCCGGCAAGTTACAATGCCAACTGATGAGTCCTTCATTGATAACCGTCTTCCCGGACCTCAGTCTCCTTTTAGCAGCCCCCATCAATTACATTATCGCTGGCGTCCTCGGGGCCATAATCGGCAGTTTTCTCAATGTAGTCATTCACCGCGTGCCGCTCGAGGAGTCGATCGTTTTCCCCAACTCGCGTTGTCCCTCTTGCGGTGCCGTAATTGCTTTTTACGACAATGTGCCTGTGTTGAGTTATTTGTTGCTGGGCGGGCGCTGTCGTGGCTGCAAGCAACGCATTTCTCCGCGCTATCCCGCGGTTGAGTTGGCGACGGCCTTGCTGTTCATCGGCGTCACCTGGCATACCGGAGTGACGGCGGCGCTGCCGTTTGATCTCGCTTTCGTAAGCGCTTTGGTAGCCCTGATCTTCATTGATGCCGAGCACATGATCCTGCCGAATGCGATTACCTATCCGGGAATAGCCTTCGCTATTGTCGCCCGGCTCGCAATTCCCTATCTCATGGGCGAGCCACATTTCGACGACTTGCCCTGGTTGCTGGAGGGCTTGTTTCAAGGATGGCCGCTCTGGGCAGCCTCGCTCGGCGGCGCTGCCCTTGGTGCCTTGATCGGCGGCGGGTCGCTCTGGCTGATGGGTTGGACCTGGGAAAAACTTCGCGGCATCGAAGCGATGGGATTAGGTGACGTGAAGATGATGTTTATGGTTGGTGCTTATCTCGGCTGGCGGCTGACCATCCTGACGATTTTCATCGGTGTGTTTTCGGGATCGCTGATTGGTATCCTCGTGATGATCGTGCAGGGCCGTAAGGACCTGAAGATCTATTTGCCGTTTGGCATTTTCCTGGGAATCGGCGCCGTCGCGGCGCTACTCATCGGACAGCCAGTGGTGGAATGGTACGCGGGACAGTTCAGATGATTGCCGATTGGCGATTGCCCATTGCCGATTGGTCTTCTTCTAATAGAGTATCTATGCGTCGGCTGCTCGTTCGGTCATTCGCAACAGCCACTAAACGAATCAGATCTTGGCTGTTGAAAATCGGCCATCGGCAATTGGCAATCGTCAATTCCTAATCGTGTCTTATCGCATCCAATTCGGGTTTTACCTGCTGATCGGACTCTTCCTCCTGTCGGCGCTCTTTGGTGTTCTTCTTTTTGCCTTAATTCCCGCAAACCCGGCTGCGCGCGGACCGATTCTGCTCACTGCTTTCGTCGCCATCCTGATCGGAATTGTCGTCTGCGTGCTCCTGGTTTTGCGCTGGCGGCTGCGTCCCTACCAGCAACTGCTGGGCGAAGCGGAACGCGCCCCCATCGCCGCGCGTGGAAAAAAATCCGGTAATGAAGGTGAGTTCGTCCTGGAGACGTTTCAGTCTGTTGTTGCGCAACTGCAAGAACAGCGGAAGGAACTGGAACGACTGACGGCGCAGGCAGGTGAGCGTGCCGATTCAGCTGTCAGATTCAGTGAACGAATCGTAGCCAGCGTGCCTTCCGGTCTGATTGCGTTTGACGGCAAGGGACATTCGACAGTGATCAATGCTCCCGGCCGCGCCCTACTGGGCGTAGACGGCAAGGCGCTCGGCCAACCCGCGGCCACGATCCTGCGCAACATCCCTGGGCTCGCCGAGATGGTTAACAAGTGTATTCAGAGTGGCAAAGTTTACCGGCGGGAAGTGATTGATGTTGTTACCCCGAGTGGGATGAAGCGACAACTGGGTGGCACGATTGCTCCCATCGAGCTAGCTCCCGAGCTTGGCACGCGCGGCGCGCTCTGTTTGTTAACTGACATCACCGAAGTGATGCAGCTTCGGGAACAAGTTGCGCTCAAGCAGAACCTGGAAAGTCTGGGCGAGATGTCAGCCGGCCTCGCGCATGAATTCAAAAACGCGATTGCCACACTCCATGGCTACGCGCAACTCGTGCAAAACCTCAAACTTGATGAGGCGGGTCAAACCGCAACCAGTTCCCTCCTAAACGAAGTGCGCAACCTTTCCGAAATGGTGACGGCGTTTTTGAACTTCGCGCGCCCGCAGCCATTAGAGCTTGATAACGTTTCGCTCATGGAGCTGCTGCAAGACTGTGTCGCTGAACTTCGACCATTCCTTGACGAACGGCACGTGGAACTGCAGTTAGATAAATCTGCGGTGGAAAACGATGTGGTGGTGCGTGCGGACGAGAGAATGCTGCGGCAGACGCTGCTGAATCTGCTACGGAACGCTGCTGAGGCGATTCCCGACAACACGCCTGAGCGGCGCGTGAATATCGCCACTTCGCTAGAGAGAGACGATGCGGGTCAGTGGGCAGTTGTTGAGATTATTGATTCCGGAGAAGGAATTCCGGAAGCTGACCTGGAACGAATTTTCATTCCCTTCTTCACGACGAAGGCTTCAGGTCATGGTGTTGGTCTGGCCTTGGCGCACCGCGTCGTAACACAACACGGCGGCAGACTGACAGCGGCTAACTCGTCAAATGGTGGTGCGATCTTTCGAATGCAATTGCCGCTATCAACCGTCTGAAGGATCTTCAACAACCAAGAACGGTGGCAGGCCCCTTCCCTATAGGCCAATTTACTTCCCTACCTGCTAATTTTACTTAGCTGAGTGATTCATTCAGTCGAAGAGTGCTCCCGTTGCTACAACTCGCGTGGGAAATATTCCCGCCAGCGCCGATCGACTAAAGCAGCAATATCATCACGAACCTTCAACTCAGCGGGAAATCCCGGTTTCGTGCGCGCGTCGATGACCACGGGTCCTTGGTAACTAAGGTGATGGCGCTGGACGCGCGTCTCCGCTGCATAAATGTCGGCAGCTGGCTCAAAACGCGTCCAGGTGGCCCAGAGAAAATCCGGCGTCGAGCGCGCAACCTTTGCGTCGTCGTGGAGTACGAGCAAAGGCCATTCGGAAAACGCAGGCTCACGAGCGAGCCGCCCAGGCTGCTCTGGATCTTCAGCGTAGGGCAAACCCTGCAACACCAGACAACCACCGCAGAAAACTTCAGCCGCAGTGACGTCGCGTGGTAACTCTCCCTGAAACGTGCGCGGGAGATCACGTATTGGCTGACCCAGTCCCAACATGATCGCCTTACTGCCTTCATTCACTTTTCCACTCGTGTAATCAAGGGTATCCATCGAAACGTTTGCAAAGATGAACAAGTCGCTTTCCCAACGCACGCGCGCGAGGATGTGTTCGAAGAGTTTGGGAAAATCGCTGAGCTCCTGCGGCGCATCTGTTAACAAGAGAAACTTGGTGAGCGAGAGTTGCCCTTCCCCGAGAATGCGAAATCCGGAGACGAGCGCTTCGCGGCCATAACGCTCGCGCACAACCGCAGCACAGAGCGAGTGAAAGCCAGTCTCGCCAAAAGTCCAAAGATCGCGCACGCCCGGCATCACGAGGGGAAAGAGTGGTGACAATAATTTTTGAAGGTAGTCGCCAATGAAGAAGTCTTCCTGACGCGGCTTACCCACCACCGTGGCCGGATAGATCGCATCCTGCCGGTGGTACAGCCGGTCCACGTGGAATACCGGGAAATCGTGCGCCAGCGAGTAGTAGCCGTAGTGGTCCCCAAAGGGCCCCTCGGCGCGCCGCTCGCGCGGTGGGACGTGCCCCGCCAGCGCAAACTCGGCCTCCGCCAGCAGCGGCAGCGGGCCTCGCGGATCGGGCGTGCGCGCCAACCGCCCACCCATGAGCAGCGACGCGAGCAGTAGCTCGGGCAAGTTCTCCGGCAGCGGCGCGATCG
>DASSCX010000022.1:0-70794 GCA_035697425.1 Pyrinomonadaceae bacterium
GCCGCGAGCCCTCCTTCTATCAGGGCTGCGCCCTTGATGTCAGCTTCGCGTTATTGGGCCAGTAACTTCGCTCGGGGCATAGCCCCAAAAGGATTTCACAGGCTTACGGCGGGGCGAAGCCACCGCCTCACATCCGGCGGCAAAGCCGAGGGCCGCGGCAGGCTACGCGTACTCCTGGCAACTGCCGTGGTTTGCCTCTTATCCTCCGGCTCTTTCGCACAGCCCCGCCGCGCGATGGCTCCGGCGGATATTCTCCGCATTGCGAACGTCAGCGATGCGCAAATTTCTCCCAACGGCGAATGGATTGTTTATGCAGTCTCCACAACCGAAGGCGACTCGACACGTTCAACTCTTTGGCTCGCGCGCGTGCTGGCTGATCCAGATCGCAGCCAGCCGACAACTCGCCCTGCTCCCACGACACGCGAAACTGATCAGTATCGCGACTGGCCCGAGGTTCGGCGGCAGCCGATTCAATTGCTGCCGGCCGCCTGGAATGCCTCGACGCCGCGTTGGGCTCCGGATGGTTCACAGATAGCCTTTCTGGCTACTCAAGACGGACAGACCGGGATCTGGTTGACGGACATCGATCGATCGAGTCCCAAGCTCGTGGCGCCGGTCCAAAGCACCAATTTCTTTATCACTTATGCCGGAGAGTCTTTTGATTGGTCACCCGATTCGCGCCGCATCGCGTATATCTCCGCCAGCGAGGAAGCAGATGCCAGTGCGAAGCCAAATGATCCGCGCGTAATAGATCGCATCCAATACAAGTCGCGCACCTCCTTCTCGGATAAGCGGCGCACTCACGTCTGGGTCGTCGACCTGGATCGGCCGGAACCGCGGCAATTAACCTCAGGCCCTTTTTACGATCACGCTGTCGCGTATAGCGCGAACGGCGAAGAAATAGCTTTTCTCTCGAATCATGAAGCCGATCCTGATGCCAACAACAATTCCGATATCTTTGCCGTCGACTTGCACGGCGAAGTCCGGCAAATCACGAACACACGCGGCTGCGAGTTTGATCCCAACTGGTCCCCAGACGGAAAGCTGCTCGCTTACCTCGCGACCAAACGCGACGTGACGACGATTGATAGTGTCGCAGAAGACACTCATGTCTGGGTGATCGATGCTGCCGGAGGTCGCGGCCGCGAACTGGCAACGAAACTCGATCGTCGTGCCCGCAGTCCGCGCTGGGCCGGTAACGGGCGCCACATTTACTTTCTCGCTGGCGATGAAGGTGAAACAAAGCTCTGGTCGGTCAAGACCGATGGCGACGACTTGCGGGAAATCTTTCCGCATCCCGACGCCTCGGGAACGCCTTCGGAGCAGCATTGGCGAGGCCAGCCGTTTCAACTCTCAGGATTTAGTCTGAATTCTCGTTCGCTAACCCAGATCGCGTTCGTGATGAGCGATGCCGTTCATCCCGCTGAAGTGTGGAGCGCGGCAGCTACGCTTCCACCTGTGAGGCAACGAATCAGCAGACACAACGACGAGTTTAGACGCAGCGTGAGATTGAGTGAGCCTACGGAGGTCAAGTTTAAGAGCTTCGATGGCACTTCGATCCAGGGCTGGTTAATGAAGCCGCTTGGCTGGCGTTCAGATCGAAAGTATCCGCTCATACTGAGCATCCATGGCGGGCCGCACGGTATGTCGGGCTGGGGCTTCAACGCTGCGTTTCAAGTTTATGCAGCGCGCGGGTACGGCGTCCTATTTTTGAATCCGAGGGGTTCGAGTGGTTATGGTCAGAAATTTTCCGATGGCACGTTGGGCGACTGGGGCGGCGGCGACTACAAAGACTTGATGGCAGGAGTGGATGAAGCGTTAAGGCGGCAATCTTGGATTCATCCCGAGCGACTCGGCGTTACCGGGGGTTCGTATGGTGGCTTCATGACGAACTGGATCATCACGCAAACTCCGCGGTTCAAGGCCGCGGTAGCGAGCGCCAGTCTTAGTAACCTGATCAGTTTTTATTCCACTTCTCTTTACCAGGATCTAATTCACGCAGAGTTTAGCGGTTTCCCCTGGGACAATTTCGAACTGCTTTGGCAATGGTCACCGCTCCGTTATGTGAAGCAGGCGCAAACACCGACGCTCTTTCTCCATGGTGAGCAGGATAATGACGTGCACATCACGCAAGCGGAAGAGATGTATATGGCGTTGAAGCGCCGCGGCGTGGAGACGGTACTGGTGCGCTACCCGCGCGAAGGACACGGGCTGCGGGAACCGCAACATCGAGTCGATGCCCTGGAGCGAGCGCTCGCCTGGTTTGATCGATTCTTAAAGTAGCCAGGAGACAGTAGTCAGTAGTCAGTGGGCAACGGTGCAGCGGTAAATGGCGGCTTGCCGCTTTCCGTGCGGTACGCCATTGACTGATTTGCGGCTTGCCGCTTTCCGCGCGGTAAGGCTTTCCTTACCGACAAGCTTTAAACAAAACGCGAGGCTGAGCCTCGCCTAGGGGTGATGGAATGCCGGGCCGGTAAGCCAAAGGCTTACCGCAAGGAAAGCCGCAAGCCGCCCACAACTGACAACTAGATGCGCTTCATCAGGGAGAGTCTGATTCACGCCACGCCCGGGCAAGTTTTTGCCTTTCATGAAAGAGAGAACGTATTGGACTTGCTGCAGCCGCCCTGGGAAACGGCGCGCGTGATCCAGCGCGCAACGATTGCTGAAATCGGTTCGCGGGCGATCATTGAGACCAACGTGATTGGCCCGATCAAGACTCGGTGGATTGCGGAACATACTGTGTACCAGCCACCGCACCTGTTCGAAGACGTGCAGATTAAGGGACCATTTCGCAGATGGCGGCATCGTCATATCATTACCGCACATCCCGAGGGCGCTACGCTGCGTGATGAAATTGAATACGAACCGCCACTGGGGCCATTAGGAAAGCTCGTGGCGCCCTGGCTGGTTGAACCGAGATTGCGCAAGTTGTTTGAGTACCGTCATCAAGTGACACGCCAAGCCTGCGAGGCTGGGTAATTACGATGTCCTAATCCTGAATCCTGACTTCTGACTCCTGACTCCTGAACCATGCTAACCCACATCGTCATTTGGAAATATCGAGATGAAATTGAGCCCGAAGTGCGCGAAACGCATCTCGAATTGCTTCGTGGTTTGGCAGCAACGATCCCGGTGATTGAGAGCCTGGCCGTGGGTTTTGATGTAGTAAAACTGCCGAGGTCGTATCACACGGGACTAGTCGCCGTGTTCCGCGATCGTGCCGCGCTGGAAACGTATACAGTGCATCCGGAACATATCAAGGCAGCGGAGTTTGGTCGTACCATCACTGAGCACATCGCCTCCGTCGACTTCGAAGACTGAGCGCAGCTGTCTCGGAACACGAAACTCGAAACCCAAAACCTTGATGCGGCGCTGGCAAAAGATTCTCTTTGTAGTAGTAGTCTTCGCACTACTATCGCAGTTACCCTTCGCATATCGGCGCCGCCGGCTGTTTGCTCTCCGCGAATCAATCCAACAACTAACTGCACAGCGAGATCCGTCCCCGCCCGCTTCCATGTTCAGGGAATACAAGGGCGTCGTTCATGTTCATTCCTTTCTTGGCGGACATAGCAGCGGCAACTTTCAAGAGATTATTGACGCCGCCCAAGCTAATCGATTGGACTTCGTGGTGATGACGGAGCACACCGAGCGCGACATCAACTCCGCGGCGATGACGCTACAGGGAATTCACGGTGGTGTGCTGTTCCTGAACGGCAACGAAGTAAGTGTCAACAACGTCGGACGCGTTCTACTTATTCCCGGGCTGCAAACTCAAAGCGATGCGAGCTCAACGCTTGAGGATCTCGCGCAAAAGGCGAGGACAAAGCAAGGTCTGTCGATCGTTGCTTACCCACAGGAGTTTGCGGCTTGGAGCACAAACGCATTCGACGGCGTTGAGGTGTACAACCTCTACACAAACGCCCGCGCGATCAATCGCGTCTCAATGTTCTTCGATGGCCTGTGGTCTTACTCAAGTTACCCCGACTTGCTCTTCGCCAATTTTTACGCGCGACCCGACGAAAATTTGCGGCTCTGGGACCAGGCGCAGACTCGTGGCCGGAGACTAACGGCTCTCGCTGGCAACGACGCGCACGCAAATGTGGGGTTGACCTTAAATGATGCTTCGGGGCCCCTTTTTGGTTTGCAACTCGATCCTTACGCGAGAAGTTTTTCTCTCGTGCGAGTTCACCTGCTGATTCCCCCCAGCGAGCCATTGAATGCAGAGACACTTTTGATAGCAGTACGTAAAGGCCACTGCTTCATCGGGTTTGATATCTTTTCCGATACTGCTGGATTCCGCTTTTCCGGCAGCAGCGGCAGTGAGACTCGTCTCCAGGGCGACGAACTGACACTCCAGGGGGAGGCGCAGCTAGGCGTGTCGGTTCCTTTACCGAGTCGGGTCGTGTTGCTAAAGAATGGTACGAAGATCAGGGACGAATACGTCCAGGCGAGAGCAGATTTTGTGGTGACAGAACCAGGGAATTATCGCTGCGAGGTCTACCTGTCGCAGCTACCTCACCCAGTGCGCGAACAACCGTGGATCATTTCGAATCCAATTTACGTAAGGTAAGTGAGGGGTTAGGTGACTACCAGATGGGCGCTGACTAAATACGACATCGCCCCAACCGGGATGCCCTGCTAAGTGCCCGGTAGGGGCGACGAACGGCGCCGGAAAGCTCCGGCTATTGGTCGGAAGCGGTGCTTAAGTCACCGTGGCGTACTGTTGAGAATCGCGTGATCGACTCTGCTCCCGAGTGTTCCAAGTTGTTAGGAACGACTCGAGTACAGCCTTCCATACAATTTTCAAGTGGGCTGATTTTAGTCCCCGCCCAAGTGGGCTGTCAACACGCAGCTTGACTGCATTTGAAGCGTACAAGTTGGGCGAGTTTTCGGCAACAATTTAGCAACAATTTGCCCCGCTGAAGCTTGGTCTAAAAGTTAATTGGCGGGCCACAGCCACGGTTCATGGTCCACAAACGTTTCTTCGTCCCTTCCGACGTAAACTCATCTTTGCCACGCCGACGGCTAAACCTTTATTATGAAGTATGTTTGAAGCCTTGAAGATCTTCATCGTCCTGTTTCTTGTTCTTGCTAATGGGTTCTTTGTCGCCTCCGAATTTGCCCTCGTCGGTGTGCGCCGCTCTCGCATAGCAGCCTTGGCTGAGGCTGGCCAGCAGCGGGCTAAGCTGTTGCTGGGTCTGGTAGATAATCTCAACGCATACATTTCCGCCACACAACTTGGCATTACCCTCGCCTCACTAGCGCTGGGTTGGATCGGCGAACCCGCAGTAGCTCATCTACTCGAAATTCCCCTTAGAGGTCGAGTTTCAGACACAGTCTTACACACAATCGCGTTCACGGTTGCCTTTAGCATCATCACCTTCCTTCACATAGTTCTTGGTGAACTGGCGCCCAAAACGATAGCCCTGGAACGGGCGGAAAAAACCGCTCTGGCCATTGCGGTGCCGATGCAGCTTTTCTATAAGGCATTTTATTACCCGATACGACTTCTCGACTGGGCTGGTACCCGCACAGTAAGGCTGCTTGGTCTTCATCCCTCGAGCCAACACGCTTCAATTTATACTCAGAATGAGTTGCGGCAGTTGGTCGATATCTCGCGGCGTAGCGGTCATCTTCAGAAATATGAACAGGAGCTAATCGATGGCGTTTTCGAGTTTTCGAGTGCTGAGGTCCGAGAAGCCATGGTTCCGCGAACGGCCGTGCACGCCATTCCCGTGACTGCCACACTGGAAGAAAGCAAGGAAGCGTTTCGCAGGTTGGGTTACTCACGAATACCTGTGTATCGAGACCGCCTGGATAACGTGGTCGGCATTCTTTTCAGAAGGGATTTAGAACCGTACCTTGAGGCGCCGCAGCCAACTGGGTTCGAACTGGAATCGTTGTTGCACGCGCCCAAGTTCATTCCAGCGACAGCTCGTCTCGGCTCGGCCCTAAAACAGATGCAATTGTCACGCGAACATTTGTCAGTTGTCGTGGATGAACACGGCGGCATGGAAGGCATCATTACGCTGGAGGATTTATTGGAAGAGATCGTGGGTGAGATTGACGATGAATTTGACGAAGAGGTGCGTTCGCAAATATCAAGAGAAAGCGACGGCTCGTGTTTATTGAGTGGGATGCTAACGGTCCGCGACGCTAACCGCCAACTAGATCTGCACTTGCCTGAGGACGGCGGTTATACAACTCTCGCGGGCTTTCTGCTGGCCCAGGCGGGTCGTTTACTGAAAGAGGGCGAAACCGTTAAATACGACACCCTGCGCTTTAAGATCGAGCGCCTGGACAACCGGAGAATACGCAGCGTTCGTTTCACTCGAAGTGAGAAGGGCGAAAAAGTATCCACACTGGCGTTGTTTCCAATAATGAGTACGGCCATAAATGAATCTCTTCAGATTGCGCCCATGCTGCTTTGATAAAGCTCCCGCCGTTTGCTAACTCTCACACCTTACTCGTATTCTAAAAATCCAAATTAAGGAATCATGCTCATTACTATCTCTACGCCGCCGACTTTCAATTTCAAGCGGACCATCATCAGTCACGGCTGGTGTGAACTATTACCCTTTGCGATCGACCGTGAGCAGTGGACCTTGACGCGAACTCTCGACCTGGGAGCCGCAGCGCCACTCACGATCGCACTATCGGCAACTAAACGATCTGTCCAAATCAACCCTTCGCGCACAATCGGCAAGCAAGCTGCCGAGGCGGTGCTAAGCCAGGTGCGTCACATCCTGCGCCTTGATGACGATCTGAAGCGGTTCTACCAAACTATGAAGGGCGATCCGGATTTTGAGTGGGTGTCGGACCAGGGCGCCGGACGAATGCTGCGTTCACCCACGGTATTTGAAGACCTGGTGAAGATGATCTGCACGACGAACTGCTCCTGGGCCCTGACGGAAAAAATGGTTACAGGTTTGGTAGAGAATCTGGGCCGCAAATCGAGCAATAGTCAACGGACATTTCCTACTCCGGAAGCGATGGCTTTAATGCCGGAGAAGTTTTACGTGAAGGAGGTGCGCGCTGGTTACCGGGCCGGCTATCTAAAAGAATTAGCCGATCGAGTCGCGTCAGGTGAGTTGAATGTAGAGTCCTGGTTAACTAGTGATTTACCGACGCCGGATTTGATCAAGGAGCTGAAAGGCGTTAAGGGAGTAGGCAACTATGCAGCTGAGAACCTGCTCAAGTTGTTGGGACGCTACGACGGTCTGGCACTCGATTCGTGGACGCGGTCAAAATTCTATTCGGTGCGAAACAATGGGCGTAAAGCGGCTGACAAAAAAATCGCGCGTTACTATTCCCGTTTTAATGAATGGCGCGGCCTCGCCCTCTGGTGCGACATGACGCGTGACTGGATGGAATAGCAAGTTTCGAGTTCCGAGTTCCAGGTTTCGAGTTCAAATTCCGAGCAGCGCTGATCGCCGAAATTCGGAACTTGAAACTCGTAACTCGAAACCGTTCTACTCCATGGAGAGTGTCCTTCTGAGAAACGCCCACTTATCGGCAACTTCCTCAATAACTTTCGAAGTCGGTTTTCCGGCCCCGTGCCCCGCCTTCGTTTCGATCCGAATCAAGATCGGCGCTCCGCCCGCTTGGGCCTCCTGCAAGGCTGCCGCAAATTTGAAGCTGTGTCCCGGCCAGACGCGATCGTCGTGATCGGCTGTGGTCACCATCGTCGCCGGATAAGCCTTACCGGATTTGATGTTGTGCAAGGGAGAATAAGCATAGAGAGCTTTGAACTCATCTGCGTTATCTGACGAGCCATAATCTGAAACCCACGCCCAGCCAATCGTAAACTTCTGGAAACGAAGCATGTCCATCACGCCAACCGCGGGGAGCGCGGCGCCGAATAGATCGGGCCGTTGCGTGATGGCGGCACCCACCAAAAGACCGCCGTTGCTGCCGCCACCAATCGCCAGCTTGGGCGTTGCCGTGTACTTGTTCTCAATGAGCCATTCAGCGGCGGCGATGAAGTCGTCAAACACATTCTGCTTCTTTAACTTCATGCCACCCTGGTGCCAGTCTTCGCCATACTCGCTGCCGCCGCGCAGGTTCGCCTGGGCATAGATGCCGCCCATTTCCATCCACACCAGATTGCTAACGGAAAAGGCGGGCGGGAGCGAGACGTTGAAGCCACCGTAGCCGTAAAGATAAGTCGGGTTATTGCCGTCGAGTTTCAGGCCCTTCTTGTAGGTGATGAACAGCGGCACCTTCGTGCCGTCCTTGCTCGGGTAGAAAACCTGTTTGGTTTCGTATTCTTCCGGACTGAAATCAACTTTCGGCTGGCGAAAGATCGAGCTCTTGCCAGTCACCATGTCGTAGCGATAGATGGTGGTCGGCGAGGTGAACCCGGTGTACGAATAGAAGGTTTCCTTATCCTTGGCGTGTCCCCCGAACCCTCCGGCCGTCCCCAAGCCGGGGAAAGTTACTTCCCGAACAAACTTTCCATTGGTATTAAAAATCTTCACCTGCGTGTGCGCGTCCTTAAGGTAGTTCGCGATGAACATGTGATTGACGATGTTGACACCCTGGAGTGCCTCCGCAGTTTCGGGGACCAGGACCTGCCAATTTTCGCGATTTGGTTTGCTGACATCGATCGCGATGATTTTGCCGCGCGAAGCTTTCAAATCAGTTTGAAACCAAAACACAGGCCCATCATTGCCAATGAAATTGTAAGCGGCGTCGAAGTCGTCAAGTAATTTTACGACTTGAGCATCTTTCGCTTGCAGGTCTTTGTAGTAGACGCGGTTCTTGTTATCAGTGCCCTGGAAGATCGAGATGATGAGGT
Organism: Pyrinomonadaceae bacterium; assembly: GCA_035697425.1. Lineage (GTDB taxonomy): Bacteria > Acidobacteriota > Blastocatellia > Pyrinomonadales > Pyrinomonadaceae > PSRF01. The sequence continues at coordinate 8,801 of DASSCX010000022.1, forward strand.
AGCGTCCGTCTTCAGTGACGTTGCCGCTAAAGAGCCAGTCCTTCTGATCCGGTCGCTCGTAAATCAAAACGTCTTCTGACTGCGGCGTGCCGAGCTTGTGGTAGTAGAGTTTTTGAAAGTAGTTCGTGCCCTTCAGTGAGTCGCTCTTTGGTTCATCATAACGACTGTAAAAGAACCCTTGGTTGTCGGCGGTCCAGGATGCGCCGGAGAACTTCACCCATTTCATGTTGTCAGCAAGATCTTTCCCGGTGCTGACGTCGCGCACTTTCCACTCCTGCCAGTCAGAACCTGAAGCGGAAAGACTGTAAGCCAGAAGCTTGCCATCGTTGCTGACTGCAGTTCCTGATAAGGCCACGGTGCCATCGGTGGAAAGAGTGTTGGGATCAATCAGGAGTGTGGGCTGACCATCGAGGGAAGTGACAGTGTAGAGCACTGCTTGATTTTGCAGGCCGCTGTTGCGCGAGTAGAAATAGTTCTTACCCTCACGAAACGGGACGCCAAAGCGTTCGTAGTTCCAAAGTTTCGTCAGGCGTTCCCTGATCCTTGCCCGCGCCGGAATCTCGCCGAGAAAATTGGAGGTCAGTTTGTTTTCTGCCTCAACCCAGTTTCGTGTCTCCTCGGAGTCCAGATCTTCGAGCCAGCGATAGGGGTCAGCAACCTTAACGCCGTGATAGTCGTCCACCTGATCACTTTTTCTCGCGGTCGGATAGCTCAAGGGCTTAATCATCTTTTGGGCCGCGCCGGCGGTTGCGTGTTGCGCTATGGCTAAGGGGGTGGTTGAGCTCAGAGCAAACCCGCCAGTGATGACCAGAGAGACTGCGGCGGCACGCCACCCACCCGATGAGAGACACATAAGAACTTTCCTTTCACTTTGTAAGAGATTACGGGAGACGAGATACCAGACCTTGCACAAGCCAAAGTATACCCCAGGCCCTGGAAAATGCCTTAACCGCCAAAATGAAACCGCCGAGTGCAGCGCCTTCGGCGCTCATGCAACAGCGAGCTGTTGAGTTGCACTTCCGAGTTGAATCCACCATTTTTCATTTCTCATTTTTCATTTGAGAAAACTGAGCCGCCAAGCCGACAAGAGCCGCAGAGCACGCCAAGAAGAATAAAATGAGTTTAGTGCTTTGTGCTTAGTGCTTTGTTTCAGAAGCCAAGCTTTAACATGTGGCGTTCAAATTTCGGCAGCGAACAAAGTTCAAAGAACCAAGTTCAAAGTTCGTTTTTCCCTGGTGCCTTGGCGGTTAAGCTTTTCCGCAACTTGGCGGTTTCTTTTCACCTGAATTTCTTGAGTTGGTTTGCGAGTTCGTTGTATTGTCCAGCCCTCGATTCCCGTTGAAGGAGTTCCCCCAAAGATGACTAACGAACGAGTTGGATCCAATTTTTTAGCCGCCGCAGTGTTGGCAGCCGGCCTGGTACTGGCCGCAATCATCTTCGGCTACGCTTTTGTGAGGGCCAGGCAGGGCGATCAGACCATCACCGTCACCGGCTCGGCGCGGAAACGGATCAAATCAGATTTGGTTATTTGGAAGGCCGGCGTTTCTTATCAAGCCCCGGTACTAGCCGAGGCTTATCGCTCCCTCTCAGAAAACGTGCCCCGGGTGAAGGCTTATCTGATCGGTAAAGGAATCCCGGAAAACCAGATCACCATTTCGTCCATCTCTTCGCAAACGCTTCATGCCCGCGATAGTAATGGTCAGGACACCGGACAAATCACCGGCTACTCCCTCCGTCAGGAACTTGAAGTGCGGTCTAACGACGTGGACCTAATCTCGAGAGTAGCCCGCGAAGCAACGGAACTGATCAACCAGGGCATTCTGCTCGAGTCCAGTTCGCCAGAGTATCACTACACCAAGCTCGGCGAAGAAAAGATCACAATGCTTGCGGAAGCGGCAAAGGACGCCAAAAAGCGGGCCGAACAAGTTGCGGCAAGTACTGAGAGCAGCATTGGTAGTGTGCGCACCGCGCGCATGGGGGTGCTGCAAATTACCCCGGCGGACTCGAACGAAGTTTCAGACAGCGGCATGAACGATACGTCGTCCCTCGACAAAGACATTACGGCAGTTGTGAACCTGAGTTTTGAGATTAATTAATTTCTGAGGAAGAACTCACCGCCAACACGCCAGGAACGCAGAGAGCTGTCAAGAAGAACAAAACGAACTTAGTACTTTGTTCTTAATACTTTGTTCTCGTAGCTCGGCATAACCCTGCCTCTCAAGTTTCAGCAGCGAACAAAGTTCAAAGAACCAAGTTCAAAGCTCGTTTTTCTTCCCGCGAACTTGCCGTTTCTTGGCGCCTTGGCGGATAGGCGTCTGGCAATCTGGAAATCAGATTATCGTTGACAACCTGAGGCAGCATCGGCGAATCTAAACCACACTCGCTGCCCCCCAGCGAGGAGTTTTACAATCCAGAGAGTCAATTCAATCATGAGATTAGCTTCCCTCGTTGTCTCACTGCTGGCGCCTTTCGTCGCCACTGTGCAAGCGCAGTCGCCTTCATCTCAACAATCCCAAGGTGCCAGCAGGCCGCGAATTGTGGCAGCCCGCGCCCAGGCTCAGCAAACGCCCGTCGCGGCCGCTCAGCAGAAACAGGCGCCCGCGACTGAGAAAGCCCCAGCCGCGCCGGCTCCGGTCGAAACTGCCACGCCGACAGCGCCGATTGAACTAGCGGGGATCGAGTCTCCGGAAACGGAATCGTCGAAGCACGCCACCCATCTGTCTCCGCAAGTGATCCGCGCGCGCATAACCGAGGCAGAGAGGATGTTCAAGTCGCGTCCGAAGACAGTTGGCCTGCTGCCCTCGATTGAGTTTGTGACACTCGCGATTCTCGATCGGCGCAGCAATCGAATACACCAGCTCACCCTCGCGAAGGAAACCTTTCTGACCAAAGGCTCTGAGGTCACAATGTCAACGTCATTGGGAATGATTGTTAACTTGAGAATTGTTAGAGCCAACGGCGTGAACACGGCTGTTACCGCTTTCGACGATTCTGGTTATTCCTTAACGCCGCTGTTAGTGGAGTTTCCCATCGAGAAGCGCGGTGTGTTTCGCGAGTTGGCCTATTACACTTCAGTCCATCCCGCTCTTGTTTCTCCGGAGCTGGCTCGCTCAGGTCAGCTTTACGTCAGAACGACGCTGGATTTCGCGGCCAAACGGTTGCGCGATAAAGGCGTCGTAATTTCGCCGCAGATTGTGGATATCGCTGAGCGACTCTGTTTAGTAGAGCACGTGGATCACGAACGCTTCCGGGCCGAAAATCGTGCGGCGTTGTTCCAGGAGGTCTATTCGCTTTTTGCTTTGAACCAGAGCGACACCTATCGCTACTCAGTTAGCACAGCGGGCGCGGGTGGCATGGTGCAAATGATTCCCTGGGCTTACAACCTGATGCGGCAGCGGCATCCGAATGTCGGGCTGATCCCTGACTTTGTCACCGGGATGCGCACTCACGCGAATGCTCTCGAAGCGATGTTGCTTTACATGAACGACACCTGGAATGATCTCGCCGCAAACGAAGACGTGCAATATGCGCTCAATGCGGGGTTAGCTACGCAAACAGAGTTGCTGGCCGCCGGGTACAACTCCAACGCCGCGCGCTTGCCGCAATACCTGCGTCGCGGTGGCGGTAGCTGGCGCGTGTTGATTCCTCGCGAAACGCAGATGTATTTGCAAATCTATAAAAACTTCGAAGCGCTCGTTCCAATTAAGCAGCGGTCTTCAAAGAACGCGTAATCCTTCCAGCAACGGACGGTGGCCAAAAGAAACCGGGAAGGCGCGCAGGACGCCAAGAAAGAAAAGAGCTTTGAACTTGGTTCTTTGAACTTTGTTCGCTAGTGAAACTTGAGAGAAGAAGTTAAGGCCAAGCTACTAGAACAAAGTCCAAGGACAAAGTACTAAGCTCGTTTTATTATTCTTGGCGAACTCTGTGGTCTTAGCGCCTTCGCGTTTTCTTTTGCCGCTAATCTGTGCTTTTGTCGAAGAGCACATTGATCACGTAGAAAGCTACCGTCCCGCCACCAATCACCATGCAAGTCGCAACGGTGCGCCAGAGCGTATCGGTTCCCGCGAACTGCCAAATCGCCAGCAGCGAAGCCACCACCGCTACCAAAATGCAGGCGCTGGTCGTCCAAAAGGAAACTGCTCTGACAGTGTGAGGATTCAGGTAGCCTCGTCTCTGCCGACTTCGTGCTGCCCTCGACTCGTCTTCCATGACCACCATTCTGACACTCAGTTGCTCTTTTCGGAATTCAAACGGGCGGATGCGGGCGGCAACCTCTATTTCACTTCAGTGAGTAGATTGGCGTCGCGAAACATCTGCCAGGCGCCGTTACTTCCTTTTCGCAGTACCGAAAGTACATTGCCAGTGCGACGCTGCGACGCCCCAGATTTTGGCGTCATGACCACAACCAGATAATTCCACACGTAAGCCCAATCACCATTGACGTGTACTTCCTGAATATCGCTGCTGGATTCGATCTGAAAACTTTCGGTCGCTTGCTTGAAGCCTGCTGCGAAATCATCGCGACCACGCATCGGTGGCTTACCCCCCACGAGGAAGACCACATCCTCAGCCATCAGAGTTACTAACTGCGCAACGTCGCTCCTGGCTGTGGCGCTGTGCCAAGTTGCTATCAAATCGCGAATGGCTTGTTCGTCGTTACTCATGTTTCCTCCGGGGTCCGCTAACGGCTAAATACTCTCTTCAATCTGTCGTAGTCCCAACACAGCAGATAGATGTTTGCCAGCAGCATCAGTCCGGTGATCACCGGCGTGCCCGTAAAATGCATTGAGACAGTAATGACGAAAATATTCAGGATCAGAGGAAAATACGCCAATGCTCCCAGGGTTGCTGTTCGTGGAATTAGAAGCAGTAAGGCGACCGTGAGTTGGCAAATGCCCAGGAAGCGCCAATAAAAACCAGTGCGGTAAAGCGCTTCAAAAAAAAACCGATAGGATCGTCGAGACCGAGGATAGTAAAACGATTTCCCATCACCTTGGTTATGCCCGACGGCAGGAAGGCCAGCGCAAGCAGGATGCGCGTAAAGACAGTGAAGATCTTTAGCAGGGTATTCTTTCTGACGCGAGCGTGCAGTCGATCGAGACTTAACGGCATTCCCGGAGGAGGGCTAGCGGTTTAGCAGCTCGGTAGTGCCGTCGGCGACACTGCCGGGTTGCGCAAGTTCGTTAGTGTTTGGGACTGCGGGCAACGCCGCGGCTTCTCCTTTTCGAAGTTGCTGAGTAGCCGGGCTCGAATCCGCTGCTGCCAATCCCATTTCACGGCTCAGGTAGCGCGCTTCGATCAACTTATTGATACCCTGTGACCATTGAATTATCCCTAAACAAGCCATCCAGCTTGCCAGGCCCAACCAGACAAAGATCCAGTCGTTGGTGTTGCTGAAGAGACCGAGCGCGACTCCTACGATCGTAGAAGCTCCAATCCAGCCGCTGCCTTGGATGAGCTTTAAAATTCCATCACGACGTTTAACTGATGAAATGCTGGCGACCCTTTCCAGCGTGGCCGTGGAGAGTTGTTGCGGATCGGATAGCACGAGGCTCACAGTAGCCAGATTCGTGCCGCAGGCGCGGCAGAATTTCGTGTCATCACTATTCTGGGCAGCACAGCGCGGACAGAACATCACAGTTTCTCCAAGTGGATGTACGAACCCACCCGAATTTCAGGTTTCAGGAAATTGTGCAGTCTCGAGCGACTCGCAAACTAACAGTTCGCGCTACTTCGCAACGGCCCAATCCGCAGCAGGTCTGCCGAACCAGAGCCAGGCGATGTAATCAACCAAAGGCGGTTCAGAGCCTAATTCCCGGAGACGAGCGTTGACCTGACCTCGGTGATATGTGCTGTGAGCAGCGACCTGGAGGATGGTTTCACCCTTGGTTGTCATGCCCGGATCGCGACCAATGTGCTTCGTTAAGTACTTGGCCCAGGGCATCACGAAGGGCTTATCGAGATCTTCTTCGCTAAGAGTTTGGAGGTAGGCTGCGGCAAGCTGATGAAACTCGCGACTCCATTCCGGCAGCTCGGTAAGTGCGAATTCGCTGCCTGCGTTTTCTGAATGTTGTTGCTCACGCCAGACATTGATAAAGGCGTGCTGCACCATATGGATGTGATGCAGCCAATCCTTGATGCGCTGGTCGGCAGAGGCCGCAGGCGAGTTAAGCACGGAGCGCCACACGGTCGCGTCGGCCCACTCCATGTGGCGGAAGAGATCTTGAAGAAGTTGTAAGGCTGTCATCTGTTGGATCGCGGGCATCTCGCCCGCACTCAATGTTAAGCAGGAAGCCCGAGGAATCTGCGCGCCTGCGGCACGTTGCGGGCGAAACGCCCGCGATCCCTGCTCATCAGCAATGACAATCTACCGCAACTACGAGGTACTCATCGTGTTCCTGTAAAAGTTGTTCGACTTTTGCCGGCCAGTCCACATAGTCATTGCACTCGAACCACTCGCTTTTAGGTGTCACGATCGCGTAGGGAACCAACTTCCGGGAAACATCGCGCGCCGGACGCACGTTGTCCTCAACCCTTATCACATCCAGACCGTAACGCTTTTCAAACTCCGGTGGCGTGAGGTTATGCATCGGCTCGACACCAAAAATCTCCTGATCGTAGCGACCGCCGATAACGAACCCATCACACTTAATCTCCTCATCCGGTGATGGTTCTCGATCCTCGTTGTCAAAATAAGGATCTACCAGTTGATTGACGCGTTGCTCAATGTTCGCTTCATCTGGACTCACGAAGACGAACGTCAAAAAGTGACTCATGAGTTTGTACGCCTGTCGGCTAGGTGAGGGGCTAAGCTTCGAGGCTGGCGTTCATCGTTATTTCAGCTTTTAGAACCTTCGAAACAGGGCAACCGGCTTTGGCGTTATTAGCAGCCGTCGCAAATGCCTGCTGGTCCGCGCCCGGTACTCGGGCTGTTACTTCGAGATGCACTGACGTGATCGCGAAACCCGCATCGGTCTTTTCGAGTTGGACGCTAGCCGTTGTGCGAATGCTTTCCGCCGTCAATCCTGCCTGACCGAGTTGACCCGACAGGGCCATCGAGAAACACGCAGCATGAGCGGCAGCAATGAGCTCCTCCGGATTTGTTCCCTTGCCATCTTCAAAGCGAGTGCTAAAGGAGTATTGAGTTTCAGCCAGCACACCACTGTCAGTTGAGATTGTCCCCTTGCCGTCCTTTAATCCACCTTTCCATTCGGCCGATGCATTGCGTTTCATATTTTGCTCCTACCCGATTGTTTTGCGAACGTGAGCAATAAACTACCTGAAAAACATGCGGCGTAGCTAACGACATTGGTAGGCTCCGAATTGCGCAAGAGCACCGCGGTCAGTAAATGGTTGCGGCTCGGTACAGTACGGGAGCGGTAGCGACCGCACTACGTCGCCCCTTCACTCATGCTGTTGACGTTGGCTCCATCTTGATCCTTATTTCGCTTAGATGCGGTCGCTACCGCTCCCGTACTGTACCGAGTGGCCACCGCTCTCTGAGTGTGACTCTATCTTGACGAAGCAAATCCATCGCCTTGGCACAGCTTCACCAGCTCGATTCCCTCAATCAAACAGCATCATCAGAAACTCTTTCGTTCCCGGCGGGCCGCTGAGTTCCAGTGAAACAGGTGCTTCGCCCGGCTCGACTGTTAGTCGGAACGTAAGAAAGGGGCAACACTGATGTTCGAGCGCTATCAGATTTGCCAAAGCCGTGATTTTTTCGCTCGCTGAGGAAAACTGATAGACAAAGCCGCTTTCGGTTTCCTTCATGCCGGTCATCGCAGCTTTAGTCTGCTGCAAAACTTCTTTACGGCGTTGCTGTAATTCCGAATCTGTCAGACTGCACGCTACGGGTAGATTCTCAGCTTTCATGGCAGTTTTTCCTGTTCTTTATCTTGGAAATCTACAGTGCGCGGGAGCATCATGTCACCATCATCACTTGACTTGAAACTTAAGTTGTTAATCCGACGTTCTTACCGAACGTTATCAAACATTAGGTGTGAGATGGCCGCAGACCCGAATCATCACACTTTCGTCAATCAACCCCAGGCACTAAAGAACCGCAAAGGAAAGCCAAGTATGAGATCAATCATTCATGACAGTCGAGTAATTAACCCAGTTCGAAATACGTTTCTTCTCTTACTCTCACTATTAACACTCAGCTTATTTTCGTCGAGTGCTCTCGCACAGAAGGCGCTGGAGAAAAAACCTCGCCAGCCGGCAGCTGCTGCAACCGCCCAACCCCGCCAAGACACAATTGAACAGTTCATGGACACAGTACGTATTGGGGGCGCCTCTTTTTCAGCGGATGAGAAGGATGTGCTTTTTCACAGTAACAAGTCGGGAATCTTTAATGTCTATACGGTGGGCACGACGGGCGGTATTGCCCGGCAGCTCACTAACTCCACCAAGGAAAGCACGTTTGCGGTCTCTTATTTCCCTGGCGACGCCCGCTTTATTTACACCTATGACAAAGGCGGTAACGAGAACAGCCATTTGTATCTCGGCGGTGATGGACCGGAACGCGATCTGACTCCTGGGGAGAAGACCAAAGCAAACTTCCTGGGCTGGAGTCACGACCAGAAGACATTCTTCTTCTCTACCAACGAACGGGATGCGCGTTTCTTCGACGTTTACGAGATGAATCCCGCGGACATGAAAGCAACGCTCGTTTTCAAGGATGAGACTGGCTATAACTTGTCAGACATCTCCAACGATAAACGTTACCTTGCCTTCACTAAGTCGGGTGAATCTACTACCGATGCGGACATCTATCTCTATGACGCGCAGTCGAAGGAAATGAAGCACATTACTCCGCACAAGGGCGAGATTGCTTTCAGCGCCCAATCTTTCGATCCGCAGGCGCGCTTTCTTTACTACACAACCGACGAAGGCGGCGAGTTTCAGTATCTGAAACGCTACGAGTTGGCGACCGGCAAATCTACGGATGTCGAACGTGAGCCCTGGGATATCTGGACGACTTACTTCTCGCGCAACGGTAAGTATAGAGTGACGGTTATCAACCAGGATGCCCGCACGGTTATCAAAATTTACAACACGGCAACCGGAAAACAAGTAGCCTTGCCCAAGCTGCCTGACGGGGACATTACCGGTGTGACGATCTCTCCCAGCGAGAATCGCATGGCGTTTTATCTCAATGGCGATCGTTCGCCGGCGAACCTTTATGTGTACGACTTTGCCACGCGCAAAGCGACGAAGTTAACGAACAGTCTAAACCCGGCGATTAGTGCTGCAGATTTAGTTGAGGCCGAGAACATTCGCTACAAATCGTTCGACGGCATGGAAGTGCCGGCGATTCTCTACAAGCCGCACCAGGCAAGTAATACCGCCAAGGTGCCGGCGCTCGTGCTTGTTCACGGTGGACCGGGCGGCCAGGCGCGGCGCGGTTACAAAGCGCAGGTTCAGTTTCTCGTCAACCACGGCTACGCGGTCCTGGATGTGAATAATCGTGGTTCGTCGGGATACGGCAAGACGTTTTTTGTGGCTGACGATCGTAAACACGGACGCGAACCGTTGTGGGACGTGGTCGAAGCGAAGAAGTATTTGCAGTCGTTGGGTTGGGTGGATGGATCCAAAATCGGCGTGATGGGCGGGAGTTACGGAGGCTACATGGTGCTCGCTGCCCTGGCGTTCAAGCCGGAAGAGTTTGCTGTGGGCGTCGACATTTTTGGTGTTTCCAACTGGGTGCGGACGCTGCAATCGATTCCGCCGTATTGGGAGTCGTTCCGCAAGTCCCTCTACAAAGAGATTGGCGATCCTACAACTCAACTCGACATGTTGAAAGAGTCGTCGCCACTCTTTCACGCAGACAAGATTCGCCGGCCGCTGATCGTTTTGCAGGGTGCCAACGATCCGCGAGTTATCAAACCGGAATCAGATGAGATTGTTGAGGCCGTGAAGAAGAGCGGCGTTCCGGTCGAATACGTTGTTTTTGATAATGAGGGCCACGGCTTCACCAAAAAGGCCAACGAGATTCGCGCCAACAAAGCGATCCTCGAGTTTCTTAACTTACACCTGCGGGGAAACTAGGCGGGTTCGGGTGGCGGGTCGCGGATTTCAGATCCAAGGCATTTTCCATTGATCATTTCTCATTGGGAGCTGAATCCGCCAAGTCGCCAAGGGCCGCAGAGTCCGCCAAGAAGAAAACGATCTTGGAGCGTGGTGCTTCGAACTTTGTTCGCTGCTGAAATTTAAGCGGAAAGTGTGACTGCTGATGCTGATGAAGCGAAGTACTAAGCAAAATACTAAGTTCGTTTTTATTCTTCTTGGCGTGCTCTGCGGCCCTTGGCGACTTGGCGGTTTCAGTTTCCAATGACAAATCAAGTTTTGCTTGGCGTCATCTCGATACCAAACTGGTCGCGCAATACAAACTGATAAGCTTTCTCGTCGTTTAACAATCGTTCCTGACGCTCGCCCTTCGTCGTTGTAATCAATCGAAGTTCACTGAGAGTGATCCGTCCGTCAGGTGTTGCTCGAGTACAAACCCGTGCTTTGGTGAAATGTGATTGGGGCGAGGTTTGATGATAATGGCACATCGCGGCGTAGTCAGAATATTCGTGCGGCTCGAGCGTAAAGCGGTACTGCGGTTTCCATTCCCCGGCGCTCTCTCGGCGCAGTAAGACCAAATGACCCTCCTCAGCGTCGATCCGGTAAGTGCGAGTGCCTTGTTTTTGTGCTTCACGATAATCGAGCAATAACGGTTCGTTGAAGGAATCGCCAAAGCCTACATCTGCAAGCCAGCGAGTTTCGGGAGCGTCGGGCGCCGTCACCAACAGGGTCATATGATCGAACTCTGGACCAAACTCGCCCTGGTCGTTTGCGACTCGTGCCGAGAGCTTTACGACGCTAAATCCCAGCTCGCGTAACAGACTCGCAAAGAGGCCATTCAACTCATAACAGAAGCCGCCGCGGCGGCGCCGGACAACCTTGTCGAACAATGCCGGGTCTTCGAGAACGATGGGCTCTCCCGAATGAATGCTCAGATTCTCGAAGGGAACTGCTTGCAAGTGCGCCAGGTGTAATTGACGGAGATTTTCAGCAGTTGGCACGGTCGTGCCGGAATAGTTTAGGCGTTGCAGGTATCGAGTCGTGTCCATCATGTGGCGTCAGCGGTGAGTTCAGTCACAAGGTAAATAGACCGACTACATGTTCGTGTCAAAGCCATGGTGAGCAGGTCCATTTTTAGGCTGTTTGATCGCAGAGACGCAGGGACGCGGGGACGCAGAGAAAAACCAACTATTTTAGAAGTCCGACAAAGATAGTTTGGCTGATTCAACTGCTCAGTCAGGAAGGCTGGCTTGCTCCGCGATGATGCTCAGTCAGGAAGGCTGGGTTGCCGCCGCTGCACGCCGCAGGCGTGCCCTTACTTTCAGGGCTTGCAGGCTGATTTTGACTGGCTTCGACAACAGGGATTAGATTCTCGACATGACTAACAAACAAGTAACCACAGTAGCTACTTTTCGTGCGCTCCACGAATCCGGATGCTTTGTCCTCCCGAACCCATGGGACATCGGTACCGCCATCTACTTAAAGCATCTCGGCTTTAAGGCACTTGCAACCACATCGGCTGGTTATGCCTTCACCCGTGGACTTCCCGATTCCGTGCTGGCGATCAAGCGCAACGAAATGTTAGCTCATGTCAGGGAGATTGCCGCGGCAACATCTCTGCCCGTTAATGCGGATTTTCAAAACGGCTATGCAGATACGCCCGACGATGTGGCAGCCAGCGTTGCGCTTTGTATCAAGACTGGTGTCGCTGGCTTATCGATCGAAGACGCGACGGGTAACGATGCCTCGCCACTTTACGAAACGGAGCTCGCGATTGCGCGTATCAAAGCGGCGCGCTCTGCGATCGACGAATCAGGTGTTCCGGTAATTTTGACGGCGCGTTGTGAGGCGGCTTTGGTCGGTCATGCGTCACCGCTGGAAGTTGCCTTAGAAAGGCTCGTCGCATTTTCAGAGGCTGGCGCGGACTGCCTTTATGCGCCAGGTCTGTCGGAACCTAACCACATCTCGGCGATCATTAAAGCCGTGGCGCCTAAGCCAGTTAACGTCTTGATGTCGAGACCAAATCCTTTGCTTCCGGTAGAGCGACTTGCTGAACTTGGAGTGCGTCGCATTTCGGTCGGCTCAGCACTGGCGCGCGTGGCTTGGGGTGGATTCGTCCGCGCCGCAAAACAATTAGCAGAAGAGGGCTCGTTCGAGGGCTTCTCAGCCGCAGCGACGTTCAAGGAGCTCGATGAAGTGTTCGCCGGCAGATGAACATGTCCCCGAAGGGGACAAAGTTAATAGCCGGGGGCGAGCGTTTCGCGATGCCCCCGGATTTCGATAGATAGATTCCGACCCTGAAAGGGTCGAACATTCTGTGACCCCTTCAGGGTCAGAAAAATTATTACTGAAAAAACCGTGGGCGCTGCCCACGGCTACTGACTTATTCCCCTTCGGGGAATGCAGTCGCTTTAGGCTTATCAATATCTCCAGCTCTTAAGGTCCGCGCCGGGGGGTGCGCTCTTCAGAATCCGCTCTACGATTTTAGGAGCATAAAACTGATGATAGCGAAGTCTGGAGGTCGCGTTCGGCCGAGTGTGATCGCCGTTCCAGCAATGTTCAGCGCGCGGCTCGTAGTCGACTTCGCCGTTGTAGTGAGGGTTCTTGGTCGTCTTGAGAAAATCCTCGACGAGATAGACAGCGTTATTCAAAAAATAATTGTCTGCCTCGCCGACGTAGATGTGAAGCTTGCCTTCGAGTTTCGGTCCCAGCTTGGCCCAGTCGCGCTTGAGTATGTGGCCAAGGTCGTAGTGTTCGCGCCAGTAAGCAGCGACCGAGTGATCAATCTCTCCTGTGAGTTTATTCCAGATTGGTTTGGGATAACCGTCTGGCCCTACCGGCGAGTACACTGCTTCCCAAATATCAAACTGCCCACCAGACCTGCTTTTGGTTCCCAAGGCGAGTTCCATGTGGTTCTCGTCTTCGGTCGTTGCTGCAAGTTCACCTAGGTAGTTTCGTTTTCCCGGGCGCGGCACCCTTTTCCATTGGCTATCCGCATAATAAGCATTCTTGTGATCGTAAATATTCACAACCGTGTAGGCGCGAAAATCGATTGGATCCGGACACGCGCCCCAGGCACCGTTGTATTCGTCGGGATAAAAGATCTGCGCCGCGAGCGCCTCCCAACCGCCGGTTGAGCCGCCATACATAAACCGCGCCCACCCTTTGCCAATGCCGCGAAACTGTTTCTCAATAAACGGCACGAGCTCATAGGTGATTGCATCACCATAGGGACCCAGGTTCGCCGAGTTTACAGCGTATGAATCGTCATAATAGGGATTCGCGTGCTGAATCTCGATGATGATCATGCGCGGGAAGTTAGCACCGGTCCATTCCTGATAGAACTTGTAGGCGTGCTCCTGAACAATTTTGTTATAGCCGGCAACTTTGAAGCGCTCGCTGTAGTCGGGCTTGAGATTGGGATCTGGCGCAGTCTCGCGGAAGCCGCCAAAATCAGCGGGGAAATGACCGTGAAAGATCACGAGTGGGTAACGCGCATTCGGATGAGAATCGAATCCCTCGGGCAACAACACGTTGGCGCCGAGGTGCATCGGCCGTCCCCAGAAATCCGAGAGCAGCTTACTTTGAATTCTGACATGCTTGATGTACTTGGTGTCTTGGGGCGGCGTGATCGGTGGAATTTCCTGATCGAGCTTAAGTTTGATCGTTTCGGCTTTTTGCGGATTGAGGGATAACTTCTGCGGCTTGCTGTAGAAGTTTCCCGGCGCGCGACTCCACTGCTGGCCCTCCCCGCGATCCATGGGAAGCTTGACGGTGTGTCCATCTGAACGTTTGAAGGTTTCGTAGCGATGAAGCAACGCCTGCACCCAATATTCACCTGGCGGTAGCTGGGCGACGCTGCGCACCGGGTAACCAAACGCGTTCGCATCAACAATCGCTTCCGCATCGGGCTTCCAGCCCTCGACGTCGATGCCGAACACTTGTTGCGTGTTCAGATCTTCGTTGATTTGAAAGCGTGGTTCGCGCTCATTGTTGGTTGAGATCAGCAGGAGCAGGCGCCCATCAAGCGGAGTGCTGCTGCGCTCGGTAGGGAATGACACGGCAAAACGCAGGTTGGCTTGTGATTCATTCTCTAGTTTTGCTTTCTGGGGAAATGCGAGCGAGATCAGCAACAAGAGAAAGAGTGCTACGAATGATCGCGCATAGTTTGAAGTCATCTGGGGATTCTCCGTTTTTGTGAACAAAAGTTTCAGTCGTTATTCGTATTATTTAGTGTGGTTTCGTGGATCGTAAACCTCGCCAACAAATGAGGACGATCCACCAAAGCACACGAACAGACACCAAATCTCCAATCGGGCCTGCGAATCCTAAGCACCACTATCGAATGACTGCTCAATGATAATCCTGGTCGGCTTTCATTTTCACCGGGCTTCAGCCCGGTGCTGTTGGCCAACAAAAATCAGAAACCGTTTAAACGGTTTCCGTCATCTACCCGAGTCGTCCACCGGGCTAAAGCCCGGTGAGAATGAGAGGTCATTGTGCGAAGTCACTGATCGGTTGCGGGTTCGCATTTTCGTCAGGACCAACTGTCACGTGCGGCGGCGCACCATCGGCATATTGAAGTTTGTAAAGCATCCAGTAGAGACCATGCTCAGCCAGTAACTCCTGATGCGTGCCCTGTTCCCGGATCTCACCATGATGCAAAACGATAATTTGATCGGCCCGCTGAATTGTTGAAAGCCTGTGCGCAACCACAATTGAAGTGCGATCCTGCATCACCCTGCCGATCGCTTGTTGGATTGATTGCTCCGTTTCTGTATCAATCGAGCTGGTAGCCTCATCAAGAATCAATAACGCTGGATCGAACGCGAGTGCGCGCGCGAATGAAATCAACTGCTTTTGTCCGACTGATAATCCGGCGCCGCGCTCTTTCACTTCCGACTTGTAGCCTCCTCGCAAGCGCTTGATAAACTGGTGGGCGTGCACTTCCTGCGCCGCCCATTGGACACGCTCGTCGGAAATATCAGTGCGGCCTAGGCGAATATTACTTTCGACTGTGCCGCTAAAAAGAAATATGTCCTGAAGCACGACTGCAAAGTTCCGGCGGAGCGCTTCCAAGTCCCAATCGCGCAGGTCCACTCCATCCAGCAGAATCTGCCCCCGCTGAATGTCGTAGAAACGCATCAACAGGTTCGTGATTGTTGTTTTACCAGAACCAGTATGACCAACGAGCGCGACCGACTCACCAGGATTAACAGTGAACGAAACCCCCTTCAGCACCCAGTCTTCGTTTTTGTAAGCAAACCAGACGTCACGGAATTCAATTAAGCCGCGTGCGCGTCCCTCGCGCAAAGGCTCTGCCGGAGTGGTGATGGCCACCGGGAGGTCGAGGGTTTTGAAGATTCGATGCGAAGCGACCACCGCGGCCTGCAACACATTGTACTTGTCGGAAATGTCCCTGATTGGCTGAAACAGGAATCCGGAGTACTGAATGAAAGCGACGAGCGCCCCGAGCGTTAACGCGGAATTCATCACGCGATAGCCGCCATACCAGATGACGAGGGCGATGCCCACCGCGCCGATGAAATCAACGAGCGGAAAAAAGACTGCATAGTAAAAAATCGTATCGAGGTTTGCTTTGCGATAGTCGTCGTTGATGTCGTCAAACTTGTTCAGCGATTTACCTTCAGCATTGAAAATCTGCACGGTCTGCGCCCCCGCGAAGTGTTCCTGCAAGAAGGCATTGATGCGAGCGATTCGTGTGCGCACCATGTCGTACCCGCGGCGCGCGCCTTTACGAAACCAGGTTGTCGCCGCGAAGAGCAGCGGCACGGTCAGCAGGGTAACGAGCGTTAGCCGCACGTCCATCCACATCATTACGCCGATGATGGCAAAGATCATCACGAGGTCGCCGAGCACGTC
This sequence comes from Pyrinomonadaceae bacterium, assembly GCA_035697425.1. Lineage (GTDB taxonomy): Bacteria > Acidobacteriota > Blastocatellia > Pyrinomonadales > Pyrinomonadaceae > PSRF01. The sequence continues at coordinate 24,755 of DASSCX010000022.1, forward strand.
GGTCACGCCCTGGGTAAAGAGCTCGTTGAGCGCATCAACGTCGTTAGTGAGACGTGTCATGATACGCCCGACCGGGTTGCGATCGTAGTAGGCAACTTCCTGATGTTGCAGTTTGTCGTAAAGCTCGCGGCGAATGTCGAACATTACATATTGGCCGACGGTATTCAGCAGAACCGTTTGCAGGTAGGAAAAGATCAGTCGTAACAGTTGGACGCCCGCAAATAAACCAACCAGCAACAGCAGCCCATCGGCATTCCGCGGCAGGATGTACCAGTCGATTGCATACTGCGTGAACTTAGGCTGCAGTATGCCGAGCAGATTTAAGGCGAAGGTAAGCGCGAGGGCGGGAATCAACATGCGCAAATAGGGTTTCAGATAGCGCAGCAGCCGGCGCCCGACCTGAAAATCGTAAGTCTTGCCGATAGCCTCTTCTTCATGAAATTGTTTGGCGGCAGTGGACATAAAGCCTTACGAGGACACCCCGAATGAAGAATCTTTGTAGGAAGCAGCCAACAGATCCGATCGTCGCGGATAGTGCAGGACCATTGCCAGAGCACTAATCAAAAGCAGCAATAGGTATTCTCGCCCCGGGAGAATAAACCGCTCTACTACGCCCAGGAGTGCCGGCACCTCACAGAGGGCTCGTCCCGCTATCATCGCAGTTTGGACTTGGGCGGGGTCTTGTTTCTCAATCGATTGCCGCAGCAGCTTTGCCCTGACTACAAAAGAAATCACCACGCAGAAGATGCCAATGCCCGCGAACACAAAACTCAAGACATTATTCTCAGTGCGATTATCAGGAGCCTCGACAAACTGCGTGACCAGGAAAAACATCAGCACACTCATTATTTGACCGATCCAGAGGATCAAACTGCTGCGATATCGAACATCAATGCTGTCTTTGTTCGGAGTCCTGCCGTTCATTGCCTCTCCTCATCCAGTAGCTGCGAGCTCTTCTTCCAGTAGTTGTCGCTCATACAACGCAGCGTATTCACCACCGAGCTCAAGCAATTCCTGATGGGTGCCGCGTTCGACGATTCGTCCTTCATCGAGAACGCAGATCAAATCGGCATCCCGAACTGTGGAGATACGATGCGAAACAATCAGGCTGGTACGATCACGCATCACGCCGCGCAATCGGCCCAGGATCTTCTCTTCGGTATAGGTGTCGACGGCGGAAAGGGCGTCGTCGAGGATCAAAATTCTCGGTGCACGCAGGACAGCGCGTGCAATCGCTGTTCGCTGTTTCTGCCCGCCCGAAAGCGTGATGCCGCGTTCGCCAACCAGGGTGTCAAAACCCTCGGCAAAGCCACGCACGTCATCGCTCAAGCCGGCAATCTCCGCCGCCCACTCGATATCCGTTCGTTTAGTTTGGCCCACGCCAAAGGCAACGTTTTCCGCAAGGCTATCGCTGAAGAGAAAGGTTTCCTGCGGCACGTAGCCGATGCTTTCGCGCAACTGCGCGAGTGGATAGTCGCGCACCGACACGCCGTCAACGAAGACGGTATCATCCGGCGCTTCCAGCAGGCGCGGAATCAGGTTTACCAAGGTAGATTTGCCGCTTCCGGTTCGCCCGACAAAAGCCACAGACTGCCCCACGGGAATTTTCAAGTTGATGTCGCGAAGCACCGGTTCATCCGTCGGCCGGTATCTGAAGGTAAGCTCACGAAACTCTATCTCACCGGCGATGGGTGGTTGCCGGCTGACGTCCTGAGCATCCGCAATGGCTGGCTTGACCGCCAGGATCGCGTTCATGCGTTTGAGGCTTGCTGTCCCGCGCTGAAAGAGATTGACGACATAGCCCAGGGCAATCAACGGCCAAATCAGTCGCATGAGGTACATGTTGAAGACGGTAAAATCGCCAACACTGATCTCGCCGCGTATTGCCAGGGGCACGCCTGCCCAAATAATCAGCACAAAGCCAATCCCGATCAGAAACTGCATCAAAGGGCGCATGAGGGCATCAATTTTTACCAGGCCCAGATTCTTCTCTGCATACTCGCGGTTCAATGAGTTGAAGGCTGTAATCTCCGCACCTTCCTGCGCATAAGCGCGCACGACACGAACTCCAGTAAAGTTTTCCTGGGCCCGCGCAGTTATCTGTGCAAAAAAGTCCTGGATTTTTTCAAAGCGCACGTGAACCTGCTGACCGAAGACTTTCACTGTCAGCGAAACGAGCGGCATCGTGACAAAGAGCAGAAACGTCAGCCACCAGTTCAGCATTAGCATCAGCGGCAACACGAGCAAAACCACGAACACCGTTTGCAACGTGTACATGATCATCGGACCCGCGAGCTGGCGCACGGCAGACAAGTCATTTGAGGCCCGGGCCATCAGATCGCCCACGCGATGCTCCTGAAAAAACGAAAGCGGTTGATCGACAAGGTGAGCGTAGAAGTCTTTGCGCACGTCGTATTCGATGTTGCGCGAGATGCCGATCAGGATGCGGCGTTGCAGGTAAAGGAAAGTGCCGCTGACGACACTCGCGCCCAGAACCTTGAGCGCAGACAGGGTCAGACTTGACCACGAGAGTGTCTTCCAGTTCTCGTCTATTGCCTGACCGACGATCAGAGGAATGCTGAGATTGAAGAGGACTCCGGCGAGAATGCAGAGGATGCCGATGATTAACGATGCCTTGTAAGGGCGAAAATACCGAACAAATTTACGCAGATCGTCCATCGCCAAACGCGCTACAGATGAAAGCTTTCAGAATTATGAAAGCAGTATGATGCGCGATTTTTCGTTGGGACGCCAGAAGCGACTCGACCGGCTGGGATGTGGAGTGTCAGAGGTTCTGCAGCGAGTCGATCAGCTTCTCGCCAGAGAAGTCGACTTCGCCTGCACTAAGCGGGGTCAGTATTTCTTCCGGTGGGGGACTGACGCAATTTCGTCCGACGTGTTTTGAGTTGTAGAGAGCGCGGTCAGCAGCAGCGACAAGATTCGCGCGCGAGTACGCGTGATGCGGAAAACTGGCCAAACCAAGTGAAGCAGTTATATGCCCATAACCTGGCACCTCAAGCTTTTCAATGCGGGCGCGCAAACGCTCCGCGACAATTAAAGCGCCATCAACGTTTGCTTGCGGCAGGATTACCGCAAATTCGTCACCGCCAAGCCGGACTGCGGTGTCGACGGCGCGCAGTTCGGTGCGCAACACTTCAGCCAGCATGCGCAAAGCAATGTCTCCAGTGTTATGTCCCGCCCGATCATTGATCCGCTTGAAGTAATCAAGATCAATCAAGACCAGCGACATAGATTGCCGCATGCGTATGGCCAGCTGAAGATCGCGCTCCAGTTGGAGGTCGAACGAGCGCCGGTTGTAACAACCGGTCAATGCGTCCGTGAGAGCTTGCTGCTCCATCTCGGCAAAGAGCCGCGCCTGGTTCACGGAGACTGTTAGCTGGTCTGCGACGGTGTCCAACAATAACAATTCGTTGTCCGCCCAGACACGCTTCGGATCGTCGGAACGCACTAATAGAAAACCAATTGAGTTGCCGTTGAAAATCAGGGGCACCGCCGCCTGGGCAAACTCGGAAGATGTTTCGCGATGGTTGTCATCATCAACATAGATCTTTGGCGTTATCGTCAAGCGATAGCCAATCGCGTCGGGGTGCGTCGCCAACCTTTCGGATCGACTTTCGTTTTCGGATACGTTAAAAGCACATTTCGTCATTTCACCGCCCACCAGATCACTTTCAACGCGTACCAGGCAAGCAGGGGCTGAGAGTGCGCGACCGACTTCGTTGGCCGCGGTCTGCAGGATTTCGTCCAAGCGCTGCGAACTCCTCATTGCTGTCGCGATGCGATTAACCGCGATCTCACGCTCAGCCTGTTCCTGAAGCAAACGTGCCAGTTTAGTTGTCACTCCGAGCGTCAACTGCAAGGACGTCGCCTTTGGCATTGAAACTCGAACAGCGTCGGCAAAGGCTGCGGCGTGAAAAGTGTGTTCTGCAGACATGCGCGCCATGAGGTACTCGAGCGCCGAGAAAACGATGTCTGGTTCGAAGGTCCAGACAACCAGGTCTCCGACCGGATTTTCGCCATCGTCGGGGGAATGGACAGATGCGAGCAACGCGGAAAAACGCGCGTCGGCAATCACAACGAAACGCTCATGAATGCCAGTCTGATCGACCTTTTCGAGCACAACAGATTTTGTGTCGTCCCGGCCGCGATTCAACATCAACCTGGAGATCGTGTCCTCGGCCGTGACCATCAGGAAAGAATTTTGCGCAACCTTACCGAGTTCGTGCAGGCGTGACATTTCGCGAGGCAATCTTTCTCGCGAAGTAGGCAGACTCTCGATCACCAGAGCTGCGAGATTGTTTTCGAGAACGATGTCCTCGAAGTAACGCGAGAGCTGGGAGATTGTAGATTCCGCGCAACGAACCGGAGTCAACTGACGGGAATGCTGGGCGATCAGGGAATGATACAGCGAGTACATGCCAAATTAAGGTCTTCTGGGCTAGCGACTTAACTGGTTGGATTGTAGAAGGCGAAGGACCGTTTGCAGGCGGACGTAAGGCCAAAGTCATTCTACATGCCCCCACATTCACTGTCCACGACATTTTCTGACTGCCGTGAGGGGCAGCTCAGATTTTGATGTAAGTGCTAAGTGCTGTAGCGGCGAGAGTTCCGGTATCGTCAAAGAGCTCGGCGGAAACGACAATTAAGCGCTTGCCGGACCGGACCACGCGGGCAATAGCCCTCGCCCGACCATGAGTTATCGGTCTTAGATAACTGATGGTGAGGTCGACCGTGGTGGCGTGCTCGTCGGGCGGCAGTAATGAAATGATGGCAAAAGCGGTGGCGCTGTCGATTAGTGAAGCGATGGCGCCACCGTGAACGACCCCGTGATTCTGTTTTAGTTCGGGCTTTATCTCGAAGCCGAGGGTGGCGATTCCGGCATCGATTTCTTCCAACTCGATTCCCAGCAGTCTCGCGAAGGGCACGCTGTCGAGTGCCGTCGAAACTCGCTCAACCTGTTCAGCATCCAGCTTCCCAGTTTTCATGAGCGGTAGCTTTCTGCGCTCAGCGGCTCAACTATCACTGCGGTGCCATAGGCAAGCACTTCGGTTACGCCTGCACCCAACTCCGTCGTGTCGTAGCGTGCTCCTACTACCGCGTTAGCTCCCACCTCAGTTGCGTGTTGGATCATGATGTCGAAAGCATCCCTGCGCGTGTCTTCACATAGCTTGGTCCACACTGTGATGTTACCGCCGACAAGCGTTTGCAGCGACGCACCAATGGTGGCGAAGACGTTTCGTGAGCGCACCACAATGCCGCGCACTACGCCGAGATTTTGTGTGATCCGGTAATTCGGCAACTCAAACGTGGTTGTGACCATTTGATGAGATACCGAGTAGCGCGGCGGACTCACCGCGTAGGGAACTCTGCGATCGAGGGAATCTGAACTCATGAAACATTTCCTCTGCGAGCCACTTATCTCTTAAAGAGAGTAGCCTTCGCTTTTTGACGGGCCGTTGCCGCCTGCTCGTCCGGAATCCAAAGATACTGCTGCAAGTTGCAGCGGCCATGTTCGTCGAATTTTACCCTTTCGGCTTCAAGCATGCGTTGTTGTTTATCTTCCGGCAATACGATCCTGCCAGTTGAACAGGCACCCCGCGCGTTGATAACACGATGCCACGGCGTGTCGTCTGGAGCGCCGTGCATGGCGAAGCCGACTGTCCGCGCCGTATAACCATCGCCGAGAAGCTCCGCGATTTGTCCATAAGTCATCACGCGACCCCGTGGAATCTGCCGCACGAGCTTGTAGACTTGTTCACGATAATTAGCTTCGTCTTTCATAGGCACTTAGCCTTCACTGAGCGTACGCAGGACAACTCGGGCGGGCGCGCCGTCTCCACTTCCACCTGAAATCCTGAGAGGCAAACAAATCAATTCATAAACCCCTGCGGAAATTTGCCTCAAATCCAGCCCTTCGACAATTACTATTCCTTCAGACAGGAGAGTCTGATGAGTCTCAAACGTCTCGGCACCAAACTTTTCAATTGATAGATAGTCGATGCCTACCAGCTTCACTCCCAGCCGCACGAGTTCACGCGCGGCTGCGGCATCGAGAGAAGTATAGTCAGAGCGGAAGGCTGCCGCATCGTGATTCCAAAAAGTCGAGTTCCGTGTCTTAAACAGAAACCGGGTATCGCCGGTTTGGCAATTGCTGCTGATGAACTCTGCATTAATAGTATCGATCGTCGGTGGCACTTCCACCACTTGCACTCTTCCAATCAACGTCTCCAGAGGCAACGAATTCACGCGTGCGCCTCCGGCAAGGAAATGGGCCGGTGCGTCGACATGGGTGCCAGAGTGCGCGCCAAAGTGAATTAAGGAGACGTTTGCCGGATCACCGTTCGCAAGGCTGAGAAATTGACTGATCTCGATGCTTGGATCGCCAGGATAGGTCGGAGTGTCGGCTGAGAGCGCGACGCTAACATCGTAAATAGGCATGTTCACTTGATGCTGAAGACGCGGGCATAGTAGTGGCCGCTACAGAAGGGTGTCAATCGAATGCTGAATGCGGAATCATGAATGATGAATTAAGAGCTCAGGGTTTCGGGCTCATCGTTCCAGATTCATCTGGCGCATTCTTGCAGCAAAAGTTGACAGTACGCTAGCATCAAACTGTATCAATTATGAATGCTGTGCATTTCGGAGTTCTATAATACTCGCTACATCAAATGACTGTTTCAGAGCGACTGCCACGCCTCGCAGCTTCCAGTTATCTTAATTCTGCCCCTTTGATCTGGAGTTTCATGCACGGATCAATGAAGGACCTGGTCACTCTTACCGATCCGGTTCCAGCAAAGTGTGCCGATCTGTTGGCGCAGGGCGCTGCTGATGCAGCACTGGTCCCCGTGATCGAGTACCAGCGCATCGACGACATTCACCTGATACCCGGCGTTTGTGTTGGTTCCAAGGAAGAAGTTCGCAGTGTTGTGCTCGTGACACGCAGCGACGAACTAAAGTCTGTGCAGTCCGTTGCCCTTGATGAGTCGTCGCGCACCTCGGCAACTCTCGTAAAGATCATCTTTCAGGAGTTTCTCGGAAGAAAACCGAGCTGGCAGACTGCCGTTCCTGATCTCGGACAGATGTTGGAAGAGAACGATGGCGCATTGATTATTGGTGATCCGGGTATGACCTTTTCGCGCGACGGCTATCACGTTTGGGATCTCGCGCGTCTTTGGCGCGATTACACCGGGCTGGGATTCGTATTTGCGATGTGGATGATTCGAGCCAACGCTCCAGACGCGGCGCGATGTTTGGACTTCGCGCGAGCACGTGACGAAGGCCTGGGAAGCATCGCTGAGATAGTAGATCACTATCTACAGCGGCTTTCACTGTCGCGCGCGGAAATCCTCGAATATCTGACAGATAACATTTCCTTTACGCCCGATGAAACGATGACGCAGGGCCTGCAATTGTATTTTGAACTGGCTAACAAGCACGGACTGATTGAGGTAGTGAAGCCTTTGCGGTTTAGCTCTGAGCAGATGGGTGCGGGGTAAGCAGTTAAGACTCATTTGTTTTTACCGGATCCTACCGCGCGGTTTGGTGAATCAGCACCTTCGACAATAGACTATGAACGTGGCGAAAAATATACGATCCATCTTGGACAAGGTACTTGCCGGCGGGCGCATGACAGCAGAAGAATGTACGACCCTGCTCGAGTCGCATGACATCGCTGCGATTGGCGCCGCGGCTGACGAAATTCGGCAACGCAAACATCCCGACAACGTCGTCACTTACATCATCGACCGCAATATCAACTACACGAACGTATGCAACGTTGTCTGCACTTTCTGCGCTTTCTACCGGCGCCCGGGGGCGCCCGACACCTATGTGCGCACAGTGGAAGAGATCTGCGCGAAGATTGACGAGACGATCGCTTTGGGAGGCACTGGAGTCCTGATGCAGGGCGGGCTTCATCCTGATTTTGGGATCGAGTGGTATGAAGAGCTCCTGCGCACCCTGCACGCGAAGTATCCTAATTTTCAACTGCACTGTTTTTCCCCACCGGAAATTCACAACATTCATCTGATCTCGGGATTGGATTACGAGACCATCATGGCGCGTCTGAAAGATGCGGGTCTTTATAGCTTGCCGGGAGGTGGCGGCGAGATTTTGGACGACGAAGTGCGCAATCGCGTCTCGACAAAGTGCACAACTGATGAATGGCTCGGGGTGATGCGGGCGGTTCATCGCGTTGGTTTGCGTTCCACCGCGACGATGATGTTTGGGATTGGCGATACCGTGGTTCATCGCGTCCGACACCTACAGCGCGTACGTGATCTTCAGGACGAGACTGGCGGCTTTACAGCCTTCATTCCCTGGACCTTTCAAAGAGAGAACACCGCGCTTGGCAGACGCATCAAAGAAGAGCCAACCGGAGTCGACTACCTGAAGATGCTTTCTGTCTCGCGGCTTTTCCTCGACAACATCGAAAACCTCCAATCGTCCTGGTTAACGCAGGGTTTGAAACTGGGTCAGGTGGCGTTGCGCTTTGGCGCCAACGACATGGGTTCGATCATGATCGAGGAAAATGTTGTCTCCGCCGCCGGCGCGCACAATCGTGCGGATGAAAAAATGCTGCGTTACCTTATTCGCGAGGCTGGTTTCGCGCCCCAACAGCGCGACATTCTTTACCAACCCGTGCAGCGCGCAGAATCGTTAGCAGGGGACGTTAAGGAATCACCGCCCCTCCGGGAACTCACAGTAATGATTGCGGACTAAGCAACCTAAGGGGATGGTTTTAGAACGCTGAAAGCGTTGGCTAATTTCAGCCCAGGGCAGCGCCCTGGGAACTTGAGTGCATGTTTTTTCGATGCGAACACTGAAGGTGTTCGCGTCATGAACCCTTCGAATTTCCTTGGTTGTCATTACCCAGGGCGTTGCCCTGGGCTGCAATTAGCCAACGCCTTCGGCGTTATTGGATGGATCCCTTGCTGATACCTCGTCAAGGATGAAATCCATTGCACCTGCCAGTCGTTAGAGATGTCTCGCCTAACTAAATCCATCTCCGCGATACTTTTCGACTGGGATGGGACTGTGGTTGATTCAGCTCAACTTGGCCTCAACGCATATGAAAAAGCATTCGCAGAACTCGGTGTTCCTTTTGATCACGAAACGTACCAAGCGGTGTATTCGCCGAATTGGCTTTCGGTTTACGAAGGTTTGGGGTTACCAAAAGAGCAATGGCAGCGGGCCGATGAGCTGTGGACGCAGCATTATGGTGATCAAAATGCAGAATTAATAGAATATGCAGCCGGAGTAATCGCTGAGCTAAAGGAAAAAAATTACTGTCTAGGAGTAGTCAGCAGCGGAAATGAGGTTCGTGTTAATCGTGAAATCAGGGAACTAGGGCTCACCAGTTTTTTTGACGTAGTGATTTGCCATGAACAGATAACTAATCGGAAGCCTCATCCTGAGGGCCTAGAAACCGCGATGCGAATGCTTGGTAGCACTCGAGAGGAAACCTGCTACATCGGCGACACTCCTGAAGATATCGAGATGGGAAAGCGAGCCAACGTCCTGACTGTTGGGGTGCGCAGCACTTATCCGACTAGCTGGAAACTGCAGAGCGCAAAACCGGACATCTATCTCGAGTCCTTTGCCGGCCTCACGACCCACTTTTAGCAGGCGAAAACCTAAACCGCCAAGTCGCAAGGAACGCAGAGTTCGCCAAGAATATTTCTCAAAACTGATTTCACGCGAAAAGTAGTTTGTTGATTGTTCTCGCTTGGCCTACTTGGCGCTTCTTTGCGTCTTGGCGGTTACTCTTTTGGCTATGTATGATCCGCGAAAGTTCAAAGTTGAACACCCCTGAAGTTGTTGGAGGAACATGCAGCCAACACTAAGCCCGCGCGTAAAGATCTGTTGTATGGGAAGTGTGGCGGAAGCCCATTTGGCAATTGCCAATGGCGCCGCCGCCGTTGGATTGGTTTCGGAAATGCCGAGCGGCCCGGGCGTAATCGCCGAAGATCTAATCGCTGAAATCGCGGCAAAGCTGCCGCCGGCAATTGGATCCTTTCTCCTCACTTGCAAAACTGATCCGCAAGCAATCATCGAACAACAAAGACGGCTGCAAGTAAATACGATTCAGATTTGTGATCGGCTGGACGTTCGGAATTATGAAACTCTGCGGGCAGCGCTTCCGGGAATCTCGCTGGTGCAGGTAATTCACGTTAATGATGTTGCTGCAGTCGCCGAGGCGACCACAGTAGCGTCTTTGGTTGATGCTGTCCTGCTGGATTCCGGCAATCAGTCGTTGCCGGTCAAGGAACTTGGTGGCACGGGCCGGACGCACGACTGGAATTTAAGTCTGCAAATTCGTGAGGCCATCGATGTGCCGCTATTTCTTGCTGGGGGATTGAAAGCAGAAAACGTCGCGGAGGCGATTAGGCAGGTACGGCCATTCGGAGTCGATGTCTGCAGCGGCGTGCGGACGGACGGCAAGTTAGATGAAGAAAAGTTGCGCGCGTTCTTCGCGGCGGTGGGAGCCGCGGGTTAAAGGGGAACAGCGGAGTAGGGGAAGAGGGGAATAGTGAACGGGGGAAAGGGGAATAGGGGAACAGGGAAATGGCACTTGAAGGCTTCCCCTTTATCCCTTTTACCCCCCGTTCCCCTGTTCCCCTCTTCACTTGGCCTCCGGCCTAGAACGTAAACTTCAACGCCAACTGTACCTGCCTGGGATCGCCCACGCCCTGACGCAGGAAGCCGTCAAAGTTGAATAGTGCCGAGCCGATCGTGGGATCGATGTTGTTCGCGTTGTTGAAGGTATTGAACATCTCGATCATCGGGATCAGCGCGTAACGCTCTCCGAACCGGAATGGACGCTGTAAGCGCCAGTCGAAGCTGAAATACTCGTTGTTCTTCCGGTCCGTGTTTCGTGGGAAACAACGAGTAGCGCACCCGGCTAGAGATTTTGGTTGCGCCGAGCGCGCCTGAATGCGCGTACTCAGTTCGAAGCCCGCCGGAATATCAATGTTTGCGAACATGTTGAAGCGGTGTTTGATGTCGCGATCGGCGAGCGAATAGTCTTTTTGAAGGTTGAAGAAGTCGGCAGCACGATCCACGAAAGGATCACGCTCGTTGGAATCGTCGTCCTGGTCTTTCGCAAAAGTGTAGTTCGCCTCAAAGCCGAAGCGGCGACTGAAACGCTTGCGGACTCCCACCGTGAAGGCGCGGTACAAAGATTTTCCGACCGCGCTAGCCACCATAATCTCGCCCAGGTAATCGCCAAAGACCGGCGCACCATCGGAGCCCAGCAGTCGCGCGTAGTCAAGAAAGCGAGTCAGGTGGACGCCCTTGGCATGGGTAAAATCAAAGTAGATAGACAAGTTACTTGCCAATTCCTGCTCGAAGCCAACGTTGGTGGTGTAGATGCGCGGGTTTGCATAATCCTTGCTGAATAACCGCACACCGCTAAAGCACGGGAAGGGATTAGTGAAGGGTCCGGCAACCGTGAAACCTGCGTGGGTCGAGCAGGAGCTCGCCGTGGGCGTCACGAGACCCGGCCAGGTCGGGCGGACAAAAGGGTTGGCAAACAAACCGCCGGCGATGGTTTGCTGTTGCACGCCGTTAGTTGTAATCGAGCCAACCTGCGTCAGCATGTTCTGACGCCCGTAGTAGATGCCATAGCTGCCCCGCAGCACCGACTTACCATTGCCACCCACGTCCCAGGCGAATCCTACGCGCGGCTGAAACTCCTTCTTCGGGCTGTGGAGCGTGCCATCGGAAGGAAAGCGTGGATCGGACAGAAAAATTCCGTACGCGGTCGCGCTGGGTGCGACTACTGGTTCCGGAAAAATTTGCGCTTCCCAACGAAGTCCTAAATTCAAGGTGAAGTTCGGTCGCACCTGCCACTTGTCCTGTACAAACAGCCCATAGTCCTCATTGGTAATCTCAGAAGCTCCGGCCGCATCCGTAGCGGGCCCGTTTGGACCAGCACCCTGCAGGAACAGTAACAACGGCGTCGTCGCGCCGGTGCAAGGCGGAGCACCCAAAGTTAGATCGGTCCAGCTGCCGTTAGTACAGCGTCCTGCGTCCGGTCCGAAACCAGAACCGACCGCTCCGGGCGTGGCGTAGTGAAGAAACCCAGCGACACTGTCGAAGATATAGCGGCCCTCGAAGAAGCCGCGAAACACCTGCGAGTTCAAACTGTGCATCCACTCGCCACCAAATTTCACCTGGTGCCGACCGCTAACGATCGAGAAGTTGTCTTTGATCTGAGTCCGCCAAAATGTCTCGTCGACGTTCGGACCGAGAAAGAATGGATGACCAAAGCGGAAAGTCGGTTCAGTAGCGCTGAAGAAGCCGCCCATCGCTGTATCCGCAGGAACGTTTGACTCCACAGCGGAGCGAGGTCGTTCTTCTCGCGAATAAGTGAAGTGAAATTCGTTTACCCGCGTGGGCGATAGTGTGGACAAGAGGTTTGCGTTGAAAGCGTTGATCTTCGAAGGTCCCTCTATACCGTTAGCTGAATTCCCGTAAGTCGGCACGTCGAACGTCTGGTTTTCGTTCTTCGAATAGTCGAAGTTGTGAGAGAGCGTGAGCCGGTGATTAGAGGTCAAGTCAACGTCCACTTTGCCCAGCAAGGCATTATTGCGGATGGGACGGTTGACGGGCAGACCTTCTTCCTGGCCTCTGCTGGCGCGGAAAAATGAAATCAGGGCAAGCCGCTGGCAATCGAAGTTCGAATTAATCAAAGCTTCATTCGCCACAATAGTGGGGGCCGCGACCGGACAGGCAGTTGGGCCTACCTGGCGGCTAAGATTTGCGCGCGTCAGGCGTTCGCGGATGTTTTCGCTGGCAAAGAAGAAAAAGGCCTTGTCGCGTTTAATCGGACCGCCAATCGTCCCTCCGAACTGCTCGCGTCGGAAGTCGGTAAGGGGCTCGCCATTAGAGGCATTGGCCGTTAAGGCTTCGAGTCTTTGATAGTGGAAGAGGCTGCCGTGAAATTCATTGGTACCTGATTTGGTGATGACATTGATGACGCCACCCGCCGTGCGGCCAAACTCCGCGCTCGCGCCAGTCGCCACTACCTGAAACTCCTTCACCGCTTCCAGGGTGATATCGATAGCGGCTCGCTGGCCCCCGGCCTGTTCACCGAAGAAACCATTGTTGTAGTCGCCACCGTCGAGGCTGACGTTGTTGAAGATTCCGCGTTGACCCGCGAAGTTTATTTCATCGCCGTCGGGGCCCTGCACGATGCTGACGCCAGGAGTCAGAGTCAGCAGATCTTCAAATTTGCGCCCCAGAATTGGCGTAGTGCTAACGGCCCGTTCATCGATAGTAGTGCTGGATTCGATCTTGGTGGTGTCGACGGTGGGAGTGGCGGTGATCGTCACTCGCTCTTCCACCCCGGAGACTTTCATGGAAATTGGCAGCGCGAGGGCCCGCCCGACAGTCAACTCAAAACTCTCAACAACGGTCGTCGCAAAGCCTTGCTTCGTGACGGTCACGGTGTACCTGCCGGGAGGCAGACTCAACGCCACAAAGCGTCCGTCCTCGTCGGTCTCGAAGGTCTTCGTGAAGTTGGTGGCGCTGTTCTTCACTTCGACGCTGGCGCCCGGCAAAGCAGCCCCATTGGCATCCAACACTGTGCCTTCGATTGTTCCTGTCGTACTTTGGGTCTGGGCCAAGACTGGCAAGGCAAATACACAACTAAGAAGCAGACAAATACCGAGGCCGATTGCCTGGGAGGCAAAGGAGCGAAGCAATGCGTGACGCATGGGGGTTCTCCTGTCTAATTTTGAGTTCGTATTACCGACTTCGGGACCAGAAGTGCATTCCACCCGTTGATCGATTGGAAAGGCGGTCATCTTATTGAAAGACAGTTGTAGGTGTCAATAAGGTCGTAAATCGTAAATCGGGAGTCGTAAATCGGGAAGCGTATCGAGAATCGGCAAGCGTATCGGGAATCGTCAATCGGGCCACCATGGCCTTTACGCGCGTGGCGGGAAGTTCAGGTTTTCGAATGAACATTCACGATTCCCTTCACGATTCCCGATTTACGACTTCACGAATTCAGGGCTTACGCCGCGGCGGAGCGGGCGAGGAAGGCGTCGCGCACGAGCAGGTTGAATTTTTCCGGGTGTTCCTGTTCGGGCAACATGCGGCAGTAATCAAATTTTTCCAATCGCGCCGCCGGATTTGTACTGAGCAACGCCAGCCCGTTTTCCAAAGGTGTAGTCATGTCCTGCTTGCCCCAAACAAGAAGCACCGGCTGAGTGAGTCGAGAAAACGCGGCGCGCGTGTCGGTGTTTAGGTATCCAGAGAGAAAGGCAGCGATCGCGTGTTGCGCCCCGGATTGGTGGCTGGTGGCGTAGAGGTTTGCCACGAGTCGATCCGTGACGCGATGATGATCGTAAAAGAGGTGTTTGCGCGCATAGTCGCGAATACCGCGCTCGCTGGCCATGACGTTGTAGAACGAAGTGCCGAGCACCGGCGATTGCAGCAATCCATAGAAAGCCGCGCCCGCCATACCGGGTCGGGTGTTTAATTTGTCAGCACCAGTGGGAGCGATCAGAACCATGGCCTTGATCAGTTCGGGATGTTCGTCCGCAACTCGGATCGCGTACGCCGCCCCCAACGAACTCGCCACCACATTAACGGGATAGCCACAGACCTCGCGGATGAAGTCGGTAATTAACTCTACATACAGGTCGGCAGAATAAGATGCTGTGGCTGGTTTGTCTGAAAGACCGAATCCCAACAGATCAAAAGCGTAGACGCGAAAGTCGCGCGCGAGGGCGTCGAAGTTTTTGCGCCACATGAAACTGGAAGAGCCCGCGCCGACCCCGTGAATAAAAAGCAGTGGCGGCCCTGCATGACCGATCCCGGCCGTCTTGTAAAAGATGCGACCATACTTCCAGTCGAAAAAACGCGCTTCGCCGCCGAGCGCACTGTCGTCTGGCTCGTCGGCGTTGCGACGAATGGAGGCGTTCATAGCCGCCAGCGCCGCCACTCCCGCGCCTCCTGCCAGCATGGTCTTCCAAACGTTGCCAATTTTGCTCATTGCGAAATCTGTCTTGGTTTCAACGTTTCTGTTTTTGTACTTTGTTCTTAGTACTTTGTGATTTGTTCGCTCTTGAGACGCGACATGCTACGTCCCACCATACGAGCGGCGCAACTAAACAAAGTTCAAAGCACCAAGTACAAAGCTCAAAATTATTCAATCCGAAGAATTAATGCCCGAATCAAATAAAAGCAAAATCAAACTGTTCCTGGTGGATCATTTGATCGCTGTTGATATCCACAGGGCCCAGATACTCTTCGATCTCGTTTAAGACATCGCGCTCGGGTCCGCGTAGTGCTTTCGCCACTTCGGGATTTACGCGTAAGGTCGTTTGCTTGTTATCGCGACCGCCATTCATATGCTTTCCTAAACGGCGCGCCTCCTCCAGCAGTTCATAACAAACGGTCTGGGGCGACTTGATCAGGCCTGCGCCCTGGCAGTACTGGCAGGGAGCACAAAGCGTGCGTTCCAGCGACTGCTTCACGCGTTTGCGCGTCATGATCACCAGGCCGAAGTCGTTGAACGAAAGCACTTTCGTTGGAGACTTATCGCCGCGCAAGGCGTCCTGTAACACTTGCATCACCTTGGTGCGGTTGCGACGTTCTTCCATGTCGATAAGATCGAGGACGATGATACCACCCAGGTCGCGTAGGCGAATCTGTCGCACGATCTCCTCGACTGCTTCCAGGTTCGTACGCGTAATGGTGTCTTCCAGACGTCCGCTGCCGCGACCCACAAACTTGCCAGTGTTTACGTCTATAGCCACCAGCGCTTCTGTCTGGTTGATCACCAGATAGCCGCCTGACTTCAGCCAAACGCGCGGCTTGATGGCTTTGTCGATCTCAGCCTGCACGCCGAAGGCTTCCAGGATCGGCTGCTCGCGTGTGTAGAGCTTGACCCTTTTCACCATGCGCGGCTGAATTCGATTTACAAACTCAACAATACTTTCGTATTCCTCTTCCGAATCGACCCGAATCGCAGCGAAGTCGTCGGACAACTGATCCCGCAGAATTCGTTGCACGAGATCGAGATCGCGATGCACGAGAGCTGCAGGCTTTGATTTCTCGGCTGCGGCGCGAATGTCCAGCCAGGTACGCACGAGGTAACGCACGTCTTCACGCAGATCCTTCTCGCTGATTCCGACCCCTGCGGTTCTGACTATGAAGCCGCCTGAAGGAATGTCTTCTTCGGCACGCAGGATTTGGATCAGTTTACGCAAACGATGACGTTCGCTGTCCGATTCGATTTTCCGCGAGACGCCCACGTGTTCGACGGTGGGCATGTAAACCAGGAACCGGCCGGGGAGAGCGATATGCGAAGTAATGCGCGCGCCCTTCTTGGCGATTGGCTCTTTGGCGATTTGCACGAGGATCTCCTGACCTTCGTCCAGCAGGTCAGTAATCGTCGGTTGCTGTTGCCGGTCCCTTCTTCCTCCTCCGCTACGCGGGCCACGTTTGTCCTGACTTCGTTCACGAGGCGCAGGTGCCGGGGCCGCCGCCGCCGGTTCCGGACTGGCTTGCGGTTCGGGAGCTTCTACCACCTCCGTTGCTGCTTGCTCGGTGGCATCAGTCTGCTCCTCGGCATCGTCTGCGGTTCCCGCAGCCTTTTTGGAAGCGGTTGGACGACGCCGGCGCCGGCCGCCGCGACGCGTAGCAAACTCGCCGCGAGTTCGACTCGCGGTCATGCGCGCTTCGGCATCTTCAAAAGGTTCTTCGGCGGTGACATCCGTTTCGCTGGGAGCATCTTCCACGACAGCTTTCCGCGTCGTCGCAGCTTTCTTCGTGCTCGCGCGTGGCTTGGTGGAGCGGGTGGTCGGACTCTTCTTCGTGGCTCGTTTTCCTTTAGCGACACTGACGATTTTCTCGACAGCCCGGGCAGCGAAGCCATGTTTCTCGGTTTCAGCCTCCTCCTCGAAATCTTCTTCGGGCTCGACGACGCCCATGGTCGCAAGGGGCTCTTCTTCGTCGCTGATGCGCTGGAATGAACCGCTCTTCAAAATGCTTTCCGGGGCGTTGTCGACAAAGCTGGCGACGTGGGCTTCGATTGGCGCGGGAGCGCGCATCGTTATTTGCGGCACGTCTGCGTCTTCGTCGTCGGCGACGCGCTGGAACGCGTCATCGCGATAACCGGAAGGCAAGATGGATCCCACTTCAGCACTGCGGAAGTCGTCCTCGAAATTGAACTCCACGGCATGAATCTGATCGAGAATACGCTCCTGCAATCGTGCGTCTTTGAACATCTCACCGTTAGTCACCATTTCCTCATCATCGACGATGCGCTGAATAGAAGGATCAGGCAAAGCGAGGGGAGTTTCCGAGTCGTCCTCCTCAGGGAGGGTACCGGCCCCGGCGCTCATTTCAGTCATAGCATCTTTACCGCGCCCGCGACGGCGACCACCGCGGCGGCTGCGACGACGCGCAGTCTCAGCGCCTTCAACTGGGACCTCAACCGCCGGGATTGCTTCAGTTTCGCGCAGAGGCTCGGCCCGTTCCTGAGTTGCTTCAATGCGATGTTCGCGTTCGACCCGGCCCAGGGCGATTTGTTCGGCCGCGGCCTTGCTGGCATCGACATCGCCTTGTTTCGCCTTGTCCATGACGATCCGTTCAAACTCTTCCTCTTCGTCAAAAAAGTCCGAAACATAAAGGAAGGCGTCGCGTTCGAGGCCGACATCGACGAAAGCCGATTGCATGCCGGGAAGCACTCGCATCACTCGACCTTTGTAAATATTGCCAACGATGCCCTGATTCTCTTCGCCGCGTTCGATGTAGAACTCGGTAACTTGATCATTCTCGATGATCGCGATCTTCTTTTCGCGTCCGTTGACGCTGACGATTAATTCTTTTGCCATGTTTTGATTTGTCTCTCCTGGAAAGTTGCCTGCAGCAGCCCCTGTTCATTGACTTCGACAGCGGGAGCGATCGCTATGATCGTTCGGTGTGAAGGCGCCGGCGATGTCCGCGCACGAAAGTTTCCTGTGTAATTGTGAGTTGGCTGGGTGCCGCCGCCATTCAGCTTGCAAGCGAGGCGCGGCTTCGGCCAGAGATGAGCGAGGTCAAAAGCGATCTCGCGGCGACTTGATCTGTTGGATATTTGTGGCTGCTGCGACAAGTCTGATGACAGATTGTCAGCCGGCCAACTGCGAGCTTGAGGCGGCGCGGGCTCGAGATGTTTCGAGCGGCTACTTACTCCGTCGTTAACGCGACGGTCCTTTGCACTATTCAACCGTAAACCCTGACTACTGTTTCGCTACCAAAGCGAAACTCACGACCGGGAGCACATCTTCTGAATTCGAAGTGCGAGCGGTTCCGGGAACCGGCTCATGTGCTCAAACCTGAGTCGTCTTTGCGCGGCGCGCTTGATTTGGAAAAGTTATTCGCAAGACCAGCGGCGGCGGTAAGTTTTCAAGTGAGTCGTCGCATGCGACGACCAGAAAATTCGCGTTTCGCCTGAGCAGGCGCACGGAAAAACTTTTTCTGTTCTCTCGTGCAAGGTGATTGTGGGTCACTTACTGTACCGAAATGAAAAACTTCCGGCAGGCGAACTGTGGCTGAGTATAGCTGAACGAAGCCAAAACGCGAAACTATTTGGTTCTGGGATCGCGCGCGTCCCGCCCGCATTAACGCGAAGCGCGCCTCATCTGAACCCAGCTTTCAAGAAATGCGCGCCTGCGGCTCGTTGCGGGCGGGACGCCCGCGATCCGTTGGCGCGGCTCGTTAGTTTACGAACCGCCTCAGCTGCACGCTGATGGCGAAGCCGATGGCTATGAACGTGGCGATGAGGGAAGCGAGACCCGCACTCATGAGGGGCAGGGGAACGCCAATCACCGGAAGAATACCCAATTCCATTCCAACGTTGATGAAAATCTGAAAGGTCAGACCACCGACGATCGCCATGATCACCAGCATGCCCATGCGATCCGGCGCTCGGCGAGCTCCGGTGACAAGTCGTGACAGCAGAACCCCGTAGGCCAGCAAAACCAGAATGCAGCCGATAAAGCCTGTGTTGCCCGCCGTGACGGCGAAGATGAAGTCCGTGTGCGGCTCGGGAAGAAACTTAAGGCTACTTTGGGAATGCTCAGAAGTGGCTTCTGATCCAAATAAGCCGCCTTCACCCACCGTCAAAATCGATTGCCAGGTGTTGTAACCGAAGCCGCGGCGGTCAGCTTTTTCGGGATCGAGAATCACATTAATCCGTTCCTGCTGATAGCCTTTGATTAAATGCGTTTTGACTCCGACCCAATAAGCGGCGGGCAATGTCACCACCGCAATCACGATGGCAGCAATTACCAAACGCATCTTGATCGCGGACAGGAAAAGCACCACCGCGAGGATTGGCAAATAGGTAAGGACGGAGCCGACGTCGGGTTCCATCAGGATCAGGCCGATCGGCAGCGCCAGTATCAAGCCACCCACAATCATCTCTTTGACCCGGAGCGACTCGAGGCGATGTTTGCCGAAGTAGCGTGCCAGCATCATCGCGGTCGTCACTTTTACAAACTCTGAGGGTTGAAATTGGCCGATGCCGGGAACCTTGATCCAGGCACGTTGACCGTTGATCTTTAATCCGATGCCGGGAATCAAGACCAGCACGAGCAGAATCAGCCCAAACACGTAGAACGCTGGGGCAATATTCAGGAGACGGCGATAGTCGGTAAATGCCACGGCAAACATCGCCACGAGCGCGATGCCCAGGCCGATCAGTTGTTTCACCCAATATGCTTCGAGTGGCTGGGCATAGCGAATCTGGACTGTACCGAACGCGACAATGCCGATCGCCATGAAGGCGAGCAACCAATCAAAGTCTCTCAGTAAACGTCTTTCTAAAATCGCAGACATAAGCTCAACGATGAATGCGGAATGATGAATGATGAATAAAAAACGAATTCATCATTCCGCGTTCATCAATCATCATTCCGTTTCGTTCCGCATTCATCATTCCTCTAATCACCGGTCGTTGTCTCCACTGGCTTGCGTGCCTTTGCTACGGGCACGGCGCCGGGCGGTTCTTCGTGACGAGTTTTCCGATAGTAAACGTCGTAAACCTTGCGTACTGCGGGAGCCGCATGGCGTCCCCCAAAACCTGAATTCTCGATGAGAGCAACCAACGCGATTTCCGGTTTGTAGGCCGGGGCATAAGAGACAAACCACGCGTGGTCCTTGTTCTTGCCGGTGTCTTTTCCTAAAGCGACGACCTGTGCCGTTCCGGTCTTGCCCGCAATGTCGAAACCGGCCATGCGGATCCCGGCGCCAGTGCCGCCGGCATTTACCACCGACCACATGCCTTCCACCACTGCGTGATGAATGTCTTCAGGAATGGGCAGCACCTTGGGATTAGCGCGTGACGAATCGAGAGGTTGAAAGTCGCGACCGGCGCGGAAGTCAGGTTGGTCAGGCTTACCTACCGGTTTGATCTCCTTCAAGAGATGCGGCACGTAGAGGTTTGAACCCTGACCAATTGCAGCCACCGTGCGCAACATACTAATTGGAGTCATCTCTTCATAGACTTGTCCAAAAGAGGCAAAGACGGTGTCGATGTCTTTCCACTCCTGGTTCCGGCGGTCAAGAATCGTTTTGAATTCACTTGGAGTGCGGCTCCCAACTTCATTTGGCAAGTCGATTCCGGTGCGCTTGTTTAGTTCAAACTCCTCAGACATCGCGATGATGCCTTCCAAACCCATTTTCAAACCGAGCCGGTAAAAGTAGCCATCGCAGGAATGCGTAATCGCAGCCTTAATATCCGGCGATCCATGATTGCCCATGCAACGAGTGAACTTATTTCCGATAGTGATGCCACCTCCGCACACGAGGTTTGAATCGTCGAGTGTGATCGCTCCCTGCTGCAACCCGGCCACCGCCATCGGAATCTTCCAGGTCGATCCGGGGGGATAGCGACTTTGAATGGCGCGATTGATCAGAGGCTTGTCCGGATCATTTAGTAAGCCGGCATACTCGGCTCGTCCTTCTTTGGTGGTGATTCGTTGAGAAAACAGATTGGGATCGAACGTGGGCGCAGAAGCGAGGGCCAGGACTTCGCCGTTGTTCGGATCGAGCACCACAATCACGCCGCGTTTGGTAGCCGAGTCGCGCAGTTGCTGCTCCGCAACCAGTTGCAGGTCGTAGTCAATGGTTGTGACTAAGTCGTGGCCCGGCTGGGGCAGAACAATCTCAATCTCATCCTGGATACGTCCGCGACTGTCTACCACAACTTTCCGATAACCATCGCGACCGCGCAGAAAGTCGTCATACGACTGTTCGAGGCCGCTCTGTCCGATGATGTCACCCGGCTTCAGTTTCTTTTCGCGATAGGCCGGCTGTTTCAACTGCTCAGGTCCAATCTCGCCGACATACCCGACTACGTGTGCGAGCGATCCATCCGCTGGATAGCGTCGTTGCGGTTGCTGCTCGATGCGCAACTCGGGAAACTCGAGTTCGCGAGCTTCAATCCAGGCAATGTCGCCAGGCGTCGCGTCTTGTTTAATCGGTACGGACTCGAATGACGGCAGCGACTTAATCTCCTCGAATCGTTCACGCAGTAGATCAGCATCAAGATTCAAACCTTCTGCGAGCGGGCCTACCAAAGTGCCCAGATCTTTGCGCGCGTCTTCGCGGGAAAGGATTACCGTGTAGATAGGGCGAGAATCGACGAGGGGGGTGCCGTTGCGATCGAAGATGATGCCGCGCGGCGCCGGGATCGGTAGCAATCTGATGCGTTGGTTCTGGGCGATTTCACCGTAGTAACTGCCGCGCACCACTTGCAGAAGATAGAGTCTGACTCCCAAAAGTCCCAGCAACAACACGGCGACCATTTGCACAGCAAACAGTCTCGCGCGGAGGTTCTGCGATGTATCGATGAACTTCATTGCTGGTAGTCAGTTGTCAGTTGTCAGCTGTCAGTTGTCCGTTGGTCGGGGAGGTGGTTCAGCTCACAGCCTTCGAAGCGAGAGTCGCTCACCTGCGCTTTGAAAAACTGGCACTTCGTCGCGCTCCCCGCCGTCGGGAAGCAAATTGCCGGCTTTGCGTGCCCGTTGGATTGAAGACCGAGCCAAGCATGTAAAGCACGAAGGTGCCAATCACCGTCGTGCCGATTAGATTATAAGATATTGTTTGCACAAAAGGTGCGGAAGGTGGATGTCCGAGAGACCGTTGCCAGAAGAAATATACGGCTCCATCCACGAGCGTGGCCGCAGCCAGGACGGGGATCCGTATCAATGCATTTTCGAGGTTGACCCGAGTCGCGCCAAGATAGACCAGATAGGCCGTTAAAGTTTTGGAAAAGCCGCCGGCCCCGATCAACCCACCGCTGGGAGCGTCAATCGCCAGGCCGGCAATCGTCCCGACAATCAACGCCGTCCACGCATCGCGCTGCAAGGCGACATAGACGACCACAATTAGGGGGAAGTCGATATGGGAAAGTGGCGGCCAGGCTTCTCCCAGCGTGAGCTGAAGGATGATGGCGAGCGCGAGCACCGCTGCGATCTTGAACTGAGGCATGGTAGAACGGCGCTGCTCACCTGTCGCGCGGCATCGCTTTGGTCTTGTCTACGTTGGGCAGTGTCTGTTCGGGTGCAGGCCGCTGCGGCGGTTGATAAAGCAGCACCGCAACCTCAGTCAGTTGATCCAGTCGCGCGCTGGGACGGATGTAAATCTGATGAGGTTGAGTTGCGGTGCCATTCTTGACTTCAATGACTTCGCCGACGTTCAGGCCCGCCGGATAGATCCCGTCCTGACCCGTAGTCAAGACGTAATCGCCAACATCTACTTTCTGTAATCCGGAGACGTAACGCATTTCCACCAAACCGGAATTTCCCAGGCCCCGGACCGAGCCCAAGGCGCCCGAGCCGCCCAGTTGTCCCACGATTGCTCCGGCGGCTGCTTTCTCGTCAGTTATGAGCATCACTTGCGCGGTCACCGGACTGACAGCGACTACACGGCCCACAATGCCTCCGGGCGTGATCACCGGCATGTTAAGAGCGACTCCCGACGAGCTGCCGCGGTTAATCATGATGGTGTTGAACCAAACCGAAGCGTCGCGGGCGATGACACGCGCAAAGACCTTTTCCGGCCCCGGTTCCGCCTTCAGTGCCAACAATCCCTGCAAGCGATAGTTTTCAGTTTTAGCTTCCTTCGTGTTGCGTAGTTCGAGTTCCGTTTGGGCCAGACGTTCTTTCAGGCTCTGGTTTTCCCGAGCAGTACTGCGGAAGTTAAGGATCTCGTTAATAAAGCCGCCGCCCGCACTGGAAACCCATGAGGTCGCGTTTTGAATCGGAGAGAATACAGCCTGAACTAAACCTTTGAAGGTTTGCTGCTGCGTGAAACGCCGATTAGCATCCACTGCCATCACCGCGAAGTTCGTGATTAGCAGCATCACGAGCCAGATTGGCGCTCGCTGACGTATTTCTTTCTGTGTGCGAGTGGCAGCCATGAGGTCGTTAATCGTGAATCTTAATCGTAAATCGTGAATCGGAAATTCGGATCAGGGATCGGGGATCGTTAATCGTGGCCTAAATCCCCACCCGGCATTCCGCAATCCGCAATCATCAATCACCTCACATGCCGCTGGTCATGGAGTTTTCCCAGCGGACTCGTTTCAGCAAGTCAAAGTCTGAAAGCATTTTGCCAGTTCCCAGTACCACCGACGCTAGCGGATCGTCAGCCACCGACACTGGCAACCCGGTTTCGATTGAGAGACGCTTGTCGAGGTTCTTTAAAAGGGCGCCGCCACCCGTCATCACGATTCCACGTTCGACTATGTCAGCCGAAAGCTCAGGCGGAGTCCGCTCGAGCGCTACGCGCACGGCATTAATGATCGTTGCTACCGAATCAGCCAAAGCTTCGCGGACTTCCTCATCAGTGATCGTAATCGTCTTGGGAATGCCTTCGATCAGATTTCGGCCGCGCACCTCGTACGAGAGCGGCTCGTCAAGCGGATAAGCCGAACCTAACTCAATCTTGATCGCTTCGGCAGTTCGCTCACCAATCAAGAGGTTATATTTCTTCTTGATGTAAGAGATGATCGCTTCGTCCATCTCGTTTCCGGCGACGCGAACAGCGCGCGAGTAAACGATGCCACTTAGACTGATGACCGCGATGTCGGTTGTGCCGCCGCCGATATCTACCACCATGTTCCCATGCGGCTCTGTGATTGGCAGTCCGGCGCCAATCGCGGCCGCCATCGCTTCTTCGACCAGATAAACTTCGGAAGCCTTGGCGCGATAGGCGGAGTCTTCCACCGCTCGCCGTTCTACCTGGGTGATCTCCGAAGGAATGCCGATCACCACCCGCGGGCTCACCCAGGTTTTGCCATTGTGCGCCTTGCGGATGAAGTGCTGGAGCATCTTCTCCGTCACTTCGAAGTTCGCGATCACTCCATCCTTCATTGGCCGAATAGCCACGATGTTGCCGGGTGTGCGTCCCAGCATGTCCTTAGCGTCGCGGCCGACGGCTTCGACCTGATTCGTAACTTTGTTGATTGCAACTATCGATGGTTCGGAGACCACGATGCCACGCCCTTTGGCATAAACCAACGTGTTTGCGGTTCCCAGATCTATGGCAAGATCACTGGAAAATAGGCTGAAAATAGATTTAAAGGCCATCTATAAAATTCACTTCCGTGTGGTTAGATTGAGAAATGCCGTGGACTACGCCGTCGGAATGGTAACTGACTCTAAAACAAGAAACGTGGCTGGTTCGAGAGCCACGCTATCCGGGAAAGACACTCCACAGACTCGCCGACAAGTCGAAGCCCTTTAAGATACACCGAATTTCAAACTTTGTGCTATCGGGAAATTCTATTTGTCCTGGAGCAGGTATTCAGGACGGCCGCTCGCCATCTTCAACTTCAGAGAGTTGACTCTCGAAAGCGGAAGCCGGCGCTGCTTCGGGGTCCACTTGCGGGGACGAAGTGTCGGGTTTGAGTACCGGGCTAGGGTTGACCGCGGCCGCGAAACGGACGCAGTTTTTGTTGGCAGCCTTTGCTTCATACATCGCGGTATCGGCGCAGGCTATTAGTTGTTGCGGGGAAGACGCGTGGAGAGGGAAAGTTGCCACGCCGAAACTAGCTGTAAGCGACAACTGCAGCCGCTTGCCGCCGGTAAACTCGTACTTACTAATCTTTCCGCGAATGCGCTCGGCGACCACACCCGCCAATTCAGTGCCCGTGTCCGGCAAGACAACAACGAACTCGTCACCGCCATAACGAGCCACGGCATCAGTGTCGCGCACGGACAGCAGAATCACCGCTGCCACTTCCATCAGCACATGCGAGCCGACGAGATGGCCATGCCGATCGTTGACCTTCTTGAAGTCGTCGAGGTCGAGAAAGAGAGCAGCGACGCTGGAGCCATATCGCCGTGCGCGCCTGATTTCGTTCAACAGAAACTGGCGCATGTAGCGTGCATTATGCAGCTTGGTTAGATCGTCTGTCTGTGAGAGTCGCTCAGCCTCAGCAATACGGACAGCGTTGGCGAGCGCCGAGGCGAGTGGTAACGAAAGTGCATCAAGCAGTTCGATTTCAGATCGCTTGAACGAACGGTGGTCGCGAGTTCCTTCAAGCACGCCCAGAATTCTGTCACCGCAGATCAACGGAATTGCTGCGAGGTATTTTCCTTTTTCCTTTTTTCTGATCAGGCCCATGCCCGCGGCGGCGAGTTGCGTTGCCTTTGACGGCTGCTGTTCTTTGTCCTCATGCAGCAAGGCATCGCGCCAGGTACGACCAACTGGAGCGTCTTCTGGTCCGCGTACGCGCACCGCAATTACTTCCAGGCCGAATGATTCAAAGCCTTTGCCATCGGTTAGCAGATAGATGCTCCAGCGATCGGCGTCCACGAGCGGTTCCAATCCAGCAAGAGCAATTTGAGCGGCGCCAATTTGGTCGCCGATGAAATGTAGAGAAGAGACAAGATCGAATGCGGCGCGCAAACTCTTTGCTTTCAACTTTGCAGGCAAAGAAAGCGAGGTGGCGTCGAGAGGGCGTTGAATAATCTCCGGAAGTTTTAGTTCACCGGTGGCGCCGTGACCCTCGATCTCGCGTAGCAAGCCAGGGAGTTGAGCAGCTTTGTCGGCGATAGCACGAAAGCCCAGCCGCTTCAGAGTTGCGCCATCCAGATTACGCAGTTCCATGCGGTGATAACCATTCAGTTGCCGGCGGCAAGCAACTAAAGGGGCTCCGGGCCAAAAGGCTTTCGCATGATCGATCGCCGTTTGCAGTTCCACGGGATCAGCTCCCGGTACCACCTCGTACAGAACCGCAAGCGGCGGCGGGCCCAACTGCTCAACAACTCCCTCGCGCTCCTGACGTCGCGCCAACTCTAACTCTGCCTCAACTTCACGCAGGCCTTCGATCAGAGTCTTCACACCCGCAGCGCGCAGCGCTTCAATAAGCTCATAGGCAGGCGCTTCGTGCGCGTCAGTGAGAAGAATTACGTGCCTGGACATGGATTGATTTCTGGGCTTAATCGCGGCCGCTGCGGTTGGAAAGGGTAACGCTATAGCTACTGCTGTTGCCTTGGACGTCCTGGGCTTCGACAGTCACTTCAGAGGTGCCGGGTGCTGCAGTGATCTGAATCTGGAAGCGCCGATCTGTTGAAACCAAACTCTCGCGGCCCCCGGCGCGAATGGTCGTGCCCGGTTCAGCTCGCCCGCGAATTAGGTAGATGTTGCCGCCAAGAAGTTCGGCAGCGAGATTTGAAACCGGAACTTGCGACGCCGCACCTTTCGCGACAACAACAAATTTCTTAGGATCACTCCAATCGCTCGTCTGTCCCGATTGCGCTGTTGCTCTCACCCGCCAAAAGTAAACTCCAGGACGAAGGTCGCTGGCATTGAACTCGGTTGCCGCCAATTGATCGCGTTCGATCACTTTGCCGTCAGCGACGAAGAAGGGCGACGTTGCGACTTCAACGCGATAGAAAGCAGGAGACCCTGACTGCGGCCTTAACCAGCGCAGCGCGATGTTGGCGGACCCATTACCGCCGACAAATACTTTGTCCAGATCGCGGGGTTCAGAGGGCAGCGGCACATCCAAAAGTTTTTGTGGCCGGGAAACAGTTCCAGAAGGATTTACGGAAACGTATTCGCCGCCCTTCAAATTCGTCTTCTCGCCAGACTGGTTTGTCGTTTCCACCGCGCCCGCGTTAACCCGAATCTCTTCCGTGCCTTCCGGGTTGACTCCGAAACTTGCTCCCGTCTGTTCTCCTAATTTGTTTTTTGTCTTCGGCGTCTCAACTACGTTGTTGGTTCCTTCTGGGAGTTGTTCGGTACGTACAAACATTTGACCGCTATCGACAACGACGTGCACGTTAGTCTTCTTGCCATCCTGGGCGCTGGCGTTGTCGCGCACGATGATGATGCTGTTAGGCCGAACAAGAAGAGTTGACCCGTCGGCCATCCCAATTTTTGCGCGCCCGGTCGCCTGAGTTTGCACGGTGTCGCCGGGATAGAGTTCAGTATCACTGCTGGCCGAAATGGTTTGTCGTGTGGCCGCGCGAATCACGCGCACATCGCCTTCGAATGAGATGAATCTGGCGCCGGAGGCATTACTTACTTGTGTGCCGACGTTCTTGAACGGGTTGCCAAACTTCCAAACGTAGAGTGCGGCCGCACCGCTAAGCATCATTACGAGGAGCAGAGTGATGCCCAGGTAAATCGTGCGTTTCTGCACGACCCACCAATCAAACATGAAACGCCTCGTTCTGGTGGCCATGATTTCTAACTGAGAGTAAAACCGCGGGGCAATTGAGCTGTGAGTGATCCAGGAAAAGGTCGGGTTGACGCTATCAGGCTTCCAGGATCATTAGGAGTGAAGCAGCGGAAGCAGTGGCGCTTGATTCGGGTTGACCCGCCAACCCACTGCTGAACAAAAATTTAACACACGCGCGAGACGGGTTACAAGCACCTTGTTGTTTTGGGTAGGGTTTTTCTCTGATTTGAGATCTACGATCGCCAATGGCGTAGCCTAAACGGAAAAAAGCGCCATTACGGCCGGGGGCCTCACATCCGGCGGCAAAGCCGGACCGAGCCTGCTGTGACCTTTGCGGCACACGGGCTTACGCCTTTTTATTGGTTATTTACGTTCTTTTGAGACAAGAAAGATCGCAGCATATTGAGGTTTTGGACATCAATTCGCGGGTCGACGTAAGGAGTCTCGAGAATAAAAGCAGCATGGGCGAGTGAGGGATGCTGGGCGACCCGGCGCAGAGCCTCCGTTCCGATGTGGCCTTCGCCGATGTGCCAGTGGCGGTCGACTCGCGAATTGTACTCGGCCCGCGAGTCGTTGAAGTGAATGGCGCGAACGTTGCTCGTCTTCACCGTTTTCTGAATCCTCTTGATCAAGGCTTCGAGCCCGTCGTGTTCACGCAGGTCATACCCGGCGGTGAATGCATGAGCGGTATCGAAGCAAATGCCGAGTGACAGCTCCGGGCAGAGATCCATAATCTCGCGCAAGTGCTCAAAGCGATGACCGATGCACTCGCCCTGTCCGGCAGTATTCTCCAACAGTATTCGTAGCTTCCCCCGATTCAAGCCCCGACTGGCGACTTTCAAACTCTCGCTGCAAGTGCGAATGCCATCCGCCTCACACGCTCCTCTGGAGCTACCGGGATGAATTACGAGGTAATCGGCGCCAAGTGTTATTCCTCGTTCCAGCTCTTCCCGAAACGAGTCGCGCGACTTCTGCAACATGATCGGATCCGCAGCAGCGAGATTAATCAGGTAGTTGGCGTGAATCACGACAGGTGAAATTTTGGTTTGCCGGCGAACTTTTTTGAAGAGTTTGATTTCCTCGTCACTGAGCAGCTTGGCTTTCCAGCCGCGCGGATTACGCGAGAAGATCTGGACCGTTTGGCAGTTGAGCTCGTGAGAAACAATGAGGGCTTCATGTAGTCCACCCTTGATCGGCGCATGGAAACCGATGCGAGGAGTTTTAGATTGAATCATCGGAACATCGGATCATCAAAACATTGAAATCATTGATCACAGAATTGCCGTCAGGAAGAATAAATTGCAGTCCGGAAGGCCGGCTTGCCGCCGCTTTCCCGGCCACGGTAACAGCTTCTTCAAAAGAGCGGGGGCAAGCCCACCTTCCTGACTGCACTTTCTCCTGACTGACTTAACTTCATTGTTCCATCAGCCGCAGCATGTTGCCGCCAAGAATCTTGTGAACGTCGGGTTCCGAATAGCCGCGCCTTAAAAGTTCGCGCGTCAGATTTGGAAGAGACGCAACATCCGGAAGATCACTGAGCGTCGCTTGCACGCCATCAAAGTCTGATCCGATTCCCACATGATCCACGCCGACAAGCTTAACAACGTGATCGATGTGATCAACCAAACGCGAAACCGAAACTGGTGGTAACCGTTTCGCAAACTCTTCGCGGCGCACGCGATCGCGCGCCATCTTCTTGTGGACTGCATCACCGGGCTCAGCTGCGGAAGCTTGCTGGATCAACGATGCGATTTCGGCATCGACCTGCTTCTTCTTTTCCGACCAACCAGGTTCTAAATGTTCCGGATAAAAGATCACGTTCACTACGCCGCCGCTCTTTGCTAGCGCCCGAATCATGTCGTCGCTGAGATTTCTGGGAACATTCGCGATCGCGCGACAGCCGGAGTGAGTAGCGATCACAGGCTTGGAGGAAGTGTTGACGATGTCCCAAAAAGTCGGATCGGAGACGTGGGACACATCAACCATCATCCCGAGGCGATTCATTTCGCGAATCACCTCCTTGCCGAACTCATTTAGGCCACGGCTGGCGCCAACCTCATCACCTGAGGATCCCGCCCAACTGGTACTGATGCTCCAGGCGGGCGACATATATCGCACGCCCATCTGGTAGTAACGAGCTACATTTTCCACTTTTTCATCGATAGCATAGCCACCCTCCAATCCCATGAAAGCGGCCATCTTTCCTTCGTCCGCAATGCGCCGCGCGTCTACGGCCGAGGTCGCAAGTTGCCAGAGCTCGGGATGCCGTTCCGTGAGCTGGCGCACCGCATTGATCTGGTCGTCAGCGCGCTTTACTGCCGCTGGACCACCACCTCCGAAAAGCTGCGGCTCAACCCAAATTGAGAAGAACTGGGCATCGAGACCGCCATCCTGGGCGCGCACGGAATCGAAATGTCCGTCTGCCAGGCGCTGCGAAAGATCGACGTTTTCATCGAGCAAACGCTGCGTCGTGTCGGCATGCATATCGATGGCGATGGCCCTTTTATGGATTGCCAAAGGGTCATTAGGGTTTGCAGTTGTTGGTGATGGGGAGGGCGATTGAGTTCCGGTTTGTTGAGTCATGCGACAGTTAATGAAAGCGATCGGAATTAGAAGCGCGAGTGCGGCCAGCTGGAAAGATTTGCAACTAAGGCCCTGCCCGACAGGAATCAGCGAACGATTAATAATCTCTGCTAAATGGAAGAGCATTTCGATGTTACGTCGGTAACTTTGTGCGAAGCAAGCATGCTTGCCAAGCAGCTTAAAACTACTGTATTGTGCCCCATCAGATTACCCCTGCTAAGCGCGCGCAAGATGACGACCGAAGCTATCTTTCAGAATAGGTTTTCGCAAGACTCTTCCGCCCGCGGTTGAGAAGCGATTCGCCTCACCTTAGTTTCTGAAGCTGATTTTCCTTAAGGAGTAAAAGAGAAATGTTTCATAAAGATGGCAAGGCAAAAGACGTGAGCACACCACGCATTTGCGATTTCGTATGGCATGACGGCGAGTTCATTAAGTGGAACGAAGCGCGCGTGCACGTGATGTCTCATGTCCTGCACTACGGTTCGAGCATCTTTGAAGGTATCAGATGCTACAACACGAAGAGCGGGCCGGCGATCTTTCGGTTGAAAGAACACATGCAGCGGTTTTTAAATTCCGCCAAGATTTATCGCATGGATCACTCCTGGAGTCTGGATCAGCTGTGCGCGGCTTCAGTGGAGTTGGTTGCAAAAAGCGGCCTCGAGCAGTGTTACATCCGCCCGATTCTGTTTCGCAGTCTCGATGAGGAAAGACCGGCGTTTGGAGTGAACCCGTTTCCCAATCCCCTGGCTTGCTACATCGGCGCCTGGGACTGGGGCAAATATCTCGGCGACGAAGCCATTGAAAAAGGTGTCGACGTCTGCGTTTCTACCTGGAACCGTTTGACACCAAACTCGATGCCGGCCATGGCCAAGAGCGGCGCGAACTACATGAACTCGCAGTTGATCAAGATGGAAGCCTTGCTCAACGGTTTCGCCGAAGGCATCGCTCTCGATGATCGTGGTTACGTTTCGGAAGGTTCCGGGGAGAACATTTTCATCGTCTCTAATGACACTGTGCTGACGCCACCCTTGTCGTCTTCAATTCTCGCGGGTATTACGCGCGACAGTGTGATCCAGATTTGTCATGAGCTGGGAATCCCAATTAAAGAGCGCAGCATTCAGCGCGCGGCTCTCTACGTTGCGGACGAGCTGTTCTTCTCAGGGACGGCGGCGGAGATTACACCGATTCGTTCCGTGGATCGTATTACTGTTGGCAAGGGCGGACGTGGCGAGATCACCACCAAGATTCAGGAAGCTTTCTTTGCGATTACCAAGGGCGAGCGTAAGGCGCCGGGCGATTGGTTGACTTACGTAAATGCGTCGCACCCTGCTGCCGTGGCCAACAATGGCCACAAGGTGAAAGAGGGCAGCGGGGCCGCTGCCATTAGTGGGCCAGGAATTGAGCCTGCTCTCAATTACCACACTGCAGCGTCTGAATAGGTTCTGCGGTCGCACGATTCCGGATTTTGAGGAGTAAACGGAGCTTTCGTTTGCTCCTCAGTTGTTTTTAGGGTTATGGGATCCCAGGGGCCTGTTTCGCACAGGCCTGCGGCGGCAAGCCAGCCTTCCTGACCCCGAGCTGACGAATGGCCCTTGCTGTAATGGTGCAAGCATCAAGGAAAATCATCCTAAAAACGTAATCGTTGACCTACATCGCACCGATTGGCTATTATCTTTTCGCCTTTAACCAGGCACTTCAGCCTGAGTTCCAAACCCCAAAGGGACCATCCCGCGTCCCAGTCTCACCACAAAGTTTCAGAACTCTTCGCCTTAACAGCAAGCTCTAATCCTGTCTTGCGAGGTAATAAAGTCAGCTCATGCCTGTAAAAATTGACGATCTGCTTCGGGTGGCTACCAGCCACGGCGCCTCGGATTTGCACCTTAAAGTGGGATCCTTTCCTGTGATGCGCATCGGTGGCGAACTACATCCCATCAGCGACGCTCCCCGTGTGAAACAGGAAGATGCGCTGGATATGGCCTTTGCGATGATGTCGAACCGGCAAAAGCAGCGCTTCAAAGAGGCCTCGGAAGTAGACATTGGCTATGGCGTATCCGGCCTGGGCCGGTTCCGCGCCAACATTTTTCAGCAACGCGGCAGCGTGAGCATCGTGCTGCGCGTGATTCCGGAACAAACGAGAAACACCACTGAACTCGGACTGCCTCCGGTAATCGATAAGATCTCGGAAGAACGACGGGGATTAATTCTCGTAACTGGATCGACAGGTTCAGGAAAGTCAACAACGCTTGCCGCAATGATAGATCGCATCAACGCGATGCGCAGCGGCCACATTGTAACGATCGAAGATCCGATTGAGTTTTTGCACAAGGACAAGCTGTCGTTTGTTACGCAGCGAGAAGTCGACGTCGATACGCGTTCGTTCTCTGAAGCTTTGCGCGGCGCTCTGCGGCAGGATCCCGATGTGATTCTGGTCGGCGAAATGCGCGACTACGAAACGATCGAGACAGCCTTAATGGCCGCCGAGACAGGTCACCTGGTTCTCTCCACGTTGCATACACTCGATGCGACGGAAACTATCACGCGCATCGTTTCCTGTTTTCCTTCGCACCAGCAGAAGTCTGTGCGAATTCAGCTGGCAGGAATTCTGAAGGGCGTAATTTCCATGCGCCTGGTGCGCGCCGCAAAAGGCGCGGGCCGAGTGCCCGCAGTGGAAGTAATGGTTTCGACGGGATTGATTCGCGACTACATCGTCAATGAAGAGAAAACGTACTTGATTCGAGAAGCGATTGCTGCCGGTACCTCGCAATATGGCATGCAGACTTTCGATCAGTCGCTCTTCAATCTTTTCCAATCGGGCCTGATCTCCCTTGAAGAAGCAGTACACAATGCGAGTAATGCTGATGAGTTTAAGATGCGAGTCTCCGGCATCCTTTCCGCCGAACAGGCTATGAGCAGCATGAGTTCGCGCGTGGAAACAGTTTCGCCGTCGTCAGATCGAAATACGGGATCGTTGTTTGTGAAACACTGAAGTGCCTAACGCGCGCGACTTAGTTGGTGCGGGGCGGCAGCGTGGTGACGTCATTCATTCCGGTCAGAGTTGAGAGAGGTTCCATCTCCAGACCAAAGTTTCGCGGATTCTCGCCAATAATTGCCGCTGCAAAGAACATTGGCACATACCCAGCGCCCTCATTGCGAAACGATTCGTCCAGGCGATCACGATTCCTAAACAGCATCCAAAAAGTCCGCTCGTAATCCTCTGAATCTCGCAGTTGACGCAAGCTACCGCGAACCCAGGTAGCACCCGTGTTATAGCTAAGCAACACTAAGGTCATGCTCTCCGCGTCGTCGCCGAGTTCAGCCATGTGGTCGGCGATGTAGTGGGCGGCAGCGGGAGCAACTTTTTCGACGTCGCACAGTTCTCCGCTCGCCACGTCATACTGCCGCGCGGTCTGCGGCAGAAATTGAAAGAGGCCCTTTGCACCAATGCTGCTCTCGAAGCACGGTCGATACGCCGACTCAATCATTGGCAAGTAGATACCAATGATCACCGGAACCTTTCGCGCCGCGAACGAGCGCGCGATCGTCGGCAGGTAAGGACGCGCGCGCGCGTAGATCAAATCAAGACTTTCGTTGTCGGCAGTGTCTGACCCGCTGCCGCTGCGGGCCACGTAGTGATCGATTTGTCTTTTTATTGCGCGCAACGCCTCCTCATCGAGTTTTGCCGGACGATCTCCCATCATGGTCGAGATGCGTTGTTCCTGAGCTGCGATGAAAGCGAGACGCTCCGTATCCGTCATTTCAACGTAGACCTTCTCGGAACTTGTAACGGGAGCCGCTCCACTGCGCTCCGCTTGCCGCGGCGTCAGCAGGTTTTGATAAGTGATTGCGGCGGCGATAGCGACGGCTAGCAGTACAGCCACACCCAATGCGATGAATACGAAAGGGCTCGGTGCTTTTCTTGTTTTTGCAGAAGCTGCGGTAAAGCCGGCGACATCCCTTTTGGAGAGCAACTCTGCAAACGTTTCTTCGTTCCGGATTCCTGCGCTAGCGAACTCCTGTCGCACTTGTTTCAAATCATTCTGGAGTTCAAGCGCGGTCTGGAAGCGATCGTCTCGATTCTTTCGCAGCGTCTTCTCAATGAGTTGAACCAGGGATCGCAGCTCCGGCGCAGCGTCTGTGCCAACCGGCAGCAGAGGTAAGGGCTCACGCTCGAGAATTTCGACCAAAGTGTCCATCCGCGTTGCCCCCGTGAATGGCAGACGATGGGTAAGCATCTGGTAGAGCACCACACCAAAACTCCAGATATCTGTCCGTTCGTCAATCGCGAGTCCGCGTGCCTGTTCCGGTGACATGTAACCCACAGTTCCCACGACTGCGCCTGTCTCGGTGAACATTGCTGTTCCGGCGGACGGCGCGCCGTGAGCAGGCACTTCCAGCAACTTGGCAATGCCGAAGTCTAATATTTTCACCAAACCATCGCCGCGTCTCATGATGTTGTCCGGCTTTATGTCGCGATGCACGATGCCGGCAGCATGAGCGGTGGCTAAACCGGAGATGATTTGCATGGCGATATCGAGAATCTCCGCCAGCGTCAGCTCCTGCCGCGCGATTAGCTCCTGAATAGTTTGGCCATCAATAAATTCGGTTGCGATAAAGCGAACACCATCCGCCTCACCCACTTCGTGGATTGTCAGTATGTTCGGATGATTCAAAGCCGAGGCCGCTCGTGCTTCCCGCTGGAAACGAGCCAGACGTTCGTCGTCAGAAGCAAAGTATGCGGGCAGGAGCTTTAACGCTACGAGGCGATCGAGGCGGCTGTCCTCCGCGAGGTAAACTTCACCCATCCCGCCGGCGCCGAGACGATCAACGATTCGATAGAGGCCGATTTCGCGTCCAATGTTGTTGCCAAGTTTGTGAGCCAGAATGATGCGCGCGTCCTCGACGAGCGCGGGTTGCTCGATGAAGTTGCCGGCTTCATCGTGGGCAGCAATTAATCTGGCGGTCTCGCTTCGCAAATCGTCATCATCAGAAAACGCCTGGTCGAGAAAGGAAGCACGCTCCTGCGGCGGACTATCAAGCGCGTCCTGAAAAATCGCCTCAACTTTTTGCCAACGATCAGGAGTCATTCGTTACTTCATTCATCCGAATGCTTGCTTTCCTTCAGTTTGCGATACAGCCAGGCTTTCGCCGCGCGCCAGTCCCGCCGCACCGTCATCAGAGAAACTTCCAACACCTGCGCCGCCTCTTCGAGACTCAGGCCTCCAAAGTAACGCAGCTCCACAACGCGGCTCTTGCGCGAATCGAATTGCGAGAGCTCCGCTAAAGCCTCATCAAGCGCAACCAGTTCGGCCGCACGTCGTTGCGTCATCAAAGCAGCGTGTTCTAGCGACACTTCCCGAACGCCACCACCGTGTTTGGCGAAGTGACGGCGGCGGGCGTGATCGATCAAAATGTGGCGCATCACCTGGGCGATCACACCGAAGAAGTGCGAACGGCTTTGCCAATCGTAGTTTTTCTTTCCCAGCAGGCGCGCGTAAGCCTCATTTACGAGCTCGGTTGTTTGCAGCGTGTTTCCGGTTCGCTCATGCCTGACATACCGATGCGCCATGCGCCGCAACTCGTCATAGATCAGCGGCGTCAATTTATCCAACGCCGCCGGATCTCCTTGTTGCCATTCAGTAAGCAACTCGGTCACGTTCTGTTGCGAGAAGGAAATCATTTGTTTGGCGAAACAGTTCAAGCTCTAGTTTGGATTCTAGCATCTTTAACGGAGGCGGAATCTGCAAACCAGGATAGTGAAAGCCTGCGAAAAAAAATGCCGATTAGATGAACACTTTTGCCGGCCAATTTCGCTTATTCATTAGGAGGGTCTGCACAGCAAATATCCGAAAGGTGCTGGGGCTAACCCTGAATTTACGAACAGGAGAAAACTTATGATGAAACAAATATTTCTATCACTAGGCGCGATCATCCTTGCCTTAACACCTTACGGTTCAGTCTCAGCGCAAAACACGGGAAGGCTTTATCGGCAGATGAGCCCCAGCGAGCAAGCTTTGTTCGTGCAGGAACAGGCGGCGCAAATTGGTCGACAAATCTCGGGCCGTGAGTACGAATTCACGCCCGCATTTGAAATGGAAATTCAAAAGCACATCGATCAATACGTGCGGCGCATCGGCAACAGTGCTGGGGATCATTCGGGCAAGAGCGATGTGCGTTTGGTGTTTAGACGCGGCAGCGCATTTGCGCCTACGCTGATGGCGACGTTTAAAGCTCGCCAGGTTTCTCCGCTAATTGGCTTGTACCTTCCGTTGATTGAATCTGAATACGTAAACGTTTCCCGCGCCAACTCCATGGGAGCAATAGGAATGTTTCAGTTTTTGCCGCAGACGGGAATACGTTACGGGCTTTCAAGCGATGATTTGTTGAGCGTAGAAAAGTCTGCCGATGCTGCTGCCCGCTACATTGCAAATAACATAACTCTGTTTGCAGATAATTCGATGAAGGAGGCGCTCGCTCTGCTTTCGTATAATCGCGGTACTCAGAACACGCGAAGAGATCTCGAACTCGTGCGCGACGGTCAGAATAAAGACTGCAGCATTTGTGCGTTAACAGCGGCACGGACCAAACTGGACAAGACATTCCAGGATGAAAGTGTTCACTATGTGCCGCAGTTCTTTGCCGCCGCGATCATCGGCGAAAACCCACAAGTCTTCGATCTGGGAATGGCACCGCTTTCCTCGTTTGAGCAGAAGCCGTAACAGTTTCTGGATCTGTCATGTTCAAGGTAATAGGTTTGCATGTTCGCGATGTTTCGTGTCTCTTCGTGGATCGTGACTGTCCTCACGCTGCTAAATGCGATCCACGAATGAACACGAAAGCGCACTAACCAAGAACCTTCACCGAAAACCAAGCTCGATTCATCAATTCACTCTCATGCGCCGCATCACGCGCACACCTGAACGCCAGTCCTCATTAATATCAAAACGGTAGATCTCGATATCACTCGAGATGGTGCGCGCGAGAGTCTGAAAAGCCGGATGCACCCGGAGTGTCGGAGCCACGAGGTAAACGAGCGGGGATTCGTTGCTGATTCTTCGCTCGCCAAACAGCTTTGCTCGCGCGATGTGCCCGCGACGCCTGTGTGCCTCCACCCGCTGCCAATAATCCGCACCCTGCAAGACGTGCTCGCGATCCTCAGAGACTTTTAGTTCGATTACCACCAGGCGACCATCTTGGCGCAGCGCCAGCAAGTCGATCGGTCGCACGCCGAGCCGCCCGCCACGCGCTAAACGAAACTGCGCATAAAGCGGCGCGATGATCAGACCTGGATCCAACTGCGTGATATCGCGCCGCAGAATCGATTCCAGCCAGGCCTCGGCAGCGTTGCGATACAGCGCGTGGCGATGATCGGTCGCCGTCGCCGATCGATGTTCGCGCAAGTCATTCATTAATTCGGCATAGAAGTGGAAAGTCTTTTCCTCTAGCAGACGTCGATGTGAACCCTCGATGCCGAACCAAACCCGCTCGGTAGAGAACACACGACGCACGCGTGCGAAAGGCATTCCGAAATAGCGAAGCGTTTGCCCATGACGCGCATGGACGATGTCGATCGCATGCGGCGCTTCTGCTGTTATCGAGGCCGCTAATTCGCTACTTTCTGCGATCGGACCAGGGGGAAATCGCGAAAGACTTTTCTTCCACAGGTCTTTGCGAGCCGGACAAAGAACCTCCACCAACTCTGTCCAACCATCATTGATCTCGCAGGCAACAATCACTTCACGCAGGCTGTCGCGCAATAAAGCCAGCCTAGTTGTTAACGACTTCTTAATCTCATGATCGAGGATGAGCCAGAGTTGCTGGATGTAGGGCGGACGGGAACGCTCGCTCGCGCGGGTAAACCAGAGCAGGGCTGAAGCCAGGAACGCGTCGGTCTCGCTTGCCTTTGACGAAGCGACAGATCCTGTGACGGCGATCCGTTGATGTTTTTGCCGCAGAATGATGCGGGCGTACTTACCTGGCTGGCCGCGCCTCGCGCCTGGACTCAGCGAGGTCCTTTCTATCTTTGAACCCGGCCGGCTAGAAGCCGCGAGCTGTGCGAGTTGTTCGCAGCGCAGCAAACGTGCTGCTTTAACAGTCGCGGCGATTGCACTCGCCGAAGCGCGCGGAATGATTTCAATTACTGGTCGCTCTGCACCCAGGCGGCGAGACGCTTCGAGTAACAGTTTTTCTCCGGACCATTTCCAGGCGCCTACGCGCCAGGAGCGCATTCCTTGCTCGGTCCAACACGAAAAGAACAAACGCCCATTTAGCAGGTCGATTCCCAACTCACCTCGTCTAAGGGCCTGGACGTTTCCCTCACCCAACGTGCAGAACCACTCGCTGTGCTCGCAGAAGTATTCGTTGATTTGTTCGCGGGCAGCGGCTGCGCCGGCCGCATCGGTGAGGGTTTTGGACATGATGTGAGGAGCAGTGCCTTGGTTTTGGGATCGCGTCTCGACCGCAACGCCCCCGCAGGCGCGCAATGTTTGCGCCTATTGTTATTCGCGCTTCGCGCTCATAACGGGCGAGACGCCCGTCATCCGATAAACGCTCAGTGCGGGCGAGACGCCCGTGATCCGACAAGCGCTCAGTGCGGGCGAGACGCCCGCGATCCGATAAACGCTCATTGCGGGAGAGACTCCCGCGATCCCTGTTTTCGTCGTTACTTCTAGCGTGTGCTACCATTTAGGGTCAACTAATTCCAAAACTTCTCGATTCAAAAGTAATGAAAAATGTTTATCTCGCCGCCTCTGTGCGCACTCCGATCGGGCGTTTTGGGGGCACACTCGCTTCCTGGACGGCAGCCGATCTGGGTGTGGCCGTTGCGCAAGAGAGTTTGCGACGCGCGAATCTGCAAGCGGACGAAATTCAGGAATCGATTTGGGGTTGTGCGCGGCAGGCGGGTGGCGGACCGAACGTCGCTCGTCAAATTAGTTATCGCGCGGGAGTGCCGCAAACCGTGCCGGCCTTCACCGTCAACCAGGCATGCGGATCAGGGTTGAAGGCAATTATTCTTGCGGCCCAGGAGATTCTGCTCGACCGTGCGAGTGTGGTGCTCGCCGGAGGGACCGAGAGCATGTCGCGTGTGCCTTACTTCGCCGAGGGAGCACGCTGGGGCATGCGCCTGGGCGATCAGCAGCTCGTCGACGGCATGTATCGGGATGGATTCAACGATCCGCTTTCCGGATTAGTGATGGGCGAAACCGCCGAGAACCTCGCGCACAAATATGAAATACCACGCGACGAGCAGGACGAATTCGCGTTGCGTTCACAACAACGAGCGCAATCCGCTATTGAGTCGGGCCGTTTTGCAGATGAGATCGTGTCGCTGGAAATCAAAGGGCGTAAGGGCGAGACGGTTTCGTTCGCTCGTGATGAACACTATCGGGCAGGGACAACGCTCACGGACCTCGGCAAACTAGCACCGGTGTTTTCCAGTAACGGAACAGTCACCGCGGGCAATTCTTCCGGGATTACTGACGGCGCTGCCGCGGTACTGGTGATGAGTGAAGCCGCTGTTAACAAATCCGGGGTTAAGCCGCAGGCTCGAATCGTTGATTACGAGATCACCGGGGTAGCTCCTGAGATCATGGGAATTGGTCCTGTCCCAGCAGTGCGTTCCCTGTTGGTTCGTCAACAACTGAGTCTCGTCGATGTCGATTTGATAGAGCTAAACGAAGCTTTTGCGGCTCAGGTGATCGCCTGCGATCGGGATCTGGGATTTGATCTGGAGCGACTCAACGTAAATGGCGGCGCCATCGCTTTGGGTCATCCGATCGGCTGCACTGGGGTAAGAATCACTACCACGCTGCTTCACGAGTTGCAGAAGCGGAACGCGAAACGAGGACTGGCAACACTCTGCGTCAGTGGGGGAATGGGATTGGCACTCTTAGTGGATCGCGTGTAAATAAGACATCGATGATCAGCAAGCTCATATTCGCGACGGTTCTAATCACACTCCTTACACCAGCGCTCTTCCCTGGAACTCGCGCCCAGGAGGTCAAGCTGTATCCGGTTGATGAAGCGACCCACGACCCCTCCTTTAAACGTTTCCGGGACAAATTAATAGTGGCAGTCAAGAAACGTGATCGAAAGTTTCTGCTCAACATTTTGCATCCAGAGATAATCAATAGTTTCGGAGGGGACGGCCGGATACCGGAATTTGTGACGATGTGGAAGCTGAACTCGCCTGACAGCAAAGTGTGGGCGGAGCTGCTGACAGTGCTTTCAATGGGCGGCTCTTTCGGAAATGATCGAGGGCGGAAAATCTTCGAAGCTCCCTACGTCTCAAGTTCGTGGGAGAGGATTGAAAAGAAACTACCGGGTCAATACGGCGACGTATTTTACGCAGCCATCGTAAAGCAGAACGTGCGGG
Organism: Pyrinomonadaceae bacterium; assembly: GCA_035697425.1. Classification (GTDB taxonomy): domain Bacteria; phylum Acidobacteriota; class Blastocatellia; order Pyrinomonadales; family Pyrinomonadaceae; genus PSRF01. The sequence continues at coordinate 65,434 of DASSCX010000022.1, forward strand.
TTCACAGTCGCCCCGACGCCCAAGCGCCAGTCGTGATTGTCCTTTCCTATGACGTCGTTGAAATTGATTACGAGGGTTCTGGAGAAGAAAACGCAGAGGAAGGAACTAATCGCTGGGTCAAAATAAAAACCTTGAAAGGTATCCAGGGATACGTTCGCGGTTCGGAGGCGCGGACTCCCACCGATTTCAGGGCCGGCTTCAAGAAGGTTAGGGGCAAGTGGCTAATGTACTTTTTCGTGGCAGGGGATTGACGAATCAGACGATGCGACGACGTTTGATTGTTTTTGCCTGCCTCGTACTTGTCTTATTAATTGCCGGAATCACGATCTACCTCAAATCGAGACCCATCCTTAACCGGCCAAACGAGAACGCTTTCACGTCAAACCCAGATAACTCCAGAGTCCCGCCCTTTCCCACGCGCGAACCTGAAACGTACCAGGCAACGCGCATTGTTACTTTCAGTCAATCAGGGCCGAACAACATTGAATCCCCAACTCAAGTGCGCAGCGGCAAAGTCTTCCTGGCGCGTGACGGGATTCAGCGGCGCGAAGAGTTTGAGGTTGGAGAGTTAGGCTCGATTGTGTTTCTTGAAAATGTTAACGGGCGGTTCATCATCTTGCCCCAGCCAAAACTCTACGCTGATGCGAACGAATCAAACGGTTATGAACAAAGCGAACTTCAGGTCGACGCGGAACTGATGTCGCCCGACTTTCTCTTGCACGAGTCGAATACAGCGACTCAATATCAGAAGCTTGGCACGGAAGTAATTGCTGGCCACACGGCAACGAAGTATGGGGTCATTAATCCCAACTCGACTGGTAAGAACGAGACTTTCATTTGGGTGGATGAGATTTTAGGAATGCCGATCGCCACGCAGTACAACGGCAACAACGGGGACATTTCAACGCGCGTATTTATGCAGTTGCAGAACATCCGCACAGAAGTCGATCCGCGGACATTTGCGTTGCCGGATGGTTATCGTAAAGTTGCCGTGGCGGAGATCCTGGCGATTATTCGAGCGGGAAGAGCGGCTCCAGCTGTGCAGACTGACCAAAAATAGCAACTGGAGCCGGCGCGAAGGCATCGCACAACATCGCGATGTTGAACTTTACCCGAAAGAGACAAGGCATAGCCCCCACAATATCGAGGGGATGAACACGGCGCTGCAAGCCACGTCTCGCATCCAGGGCCAAGCCGGGTAAAAACTAGCGCAACACTCCGAGGAAAAGTGATCACAAGGAAGGTTGAATTGAAAATGCGAATTTGGAACAAAGGTTTGATCTTATTTTTATTGTTAGCGGTCGCTCAACTGCCTGCCGCTGCTCAAACAGTGCGACGGACCACTGCAGCGCGGCCGACCCCAAGTTTGGCGGCATCGTTGCCGGCTTCCGATACCGTTGCCGTCGTTAAAGTGAGGCGCCTGCTTGACGAAGCGATGCCGGCGATGTTGGCGAATAATCCCGCCAGGCTCACTGAAGTGAACGCGCGAATTGAAAACTTCAAAACGCGCACCGGAATCGATCCACGCGCCTTTGACGAATTGGCGCTGGGGCTCGGTTACGAATATCCGGCGTCTGGAGCAATGAAAACTACGACCGTTGCCCTGGCGCAAGGAACATTCAGCCCGACTTCTCTGGTGGCCGCTGGCCGCGCCGCTACTGCCGGCAAGTATCGCGAAGAGAAGTACCAGGGAAAGACGATTCATGTATTCACCCTCGATGAGCAGATGCGAGTCTTTGGCCTGCTTGATCTAAAGATTAGAGAGCTCGCGGTCGCACCGCTTAGCGCCAACACGCTTGCACTCGGAGATGTGCAACGCGTGCGCCGTGCGATCGATGCAAGTAAGGGAGCCAAGCGAGCTAACGCAGAGCTGATTTCACTTGCCAGTCAGAATCCAAATGCAATTGTTGGTTTCGGGGGCAATGTTTCCCCGGCGATGCTCGGACATTTACGTATCGGAAACGATGCGGTCGCGAAAGACCTGGCGTCAGTCCGCCAGATCTATGGCTCTGTGGAAATGACGGAGAAGGATGTTGAGGTCTTAGCGGCAGCGCGAACCGCGGATTCCAATTCGGCTCGCAGTCTCGGCGCTACAGTGGAAGGTTTGACGGCCTTTGCAGGACTATTTGCGAACCGTTTGCCGGCCGCGCGCGCGGCGCTTGCCAAAAGCGCTTTGGGAAATTTGAAAGTGACCGTGCAGGGTAACGATCTGCAATTGCGCACTGCAGTAGCGCAGTCCGAGGTTGGTCCGGTGATACGCGGTCTGTAAACGGTAGACGAACGCTACACACAAAAGAGCCCGGCATTTGGCGCCGGGCTCTTTTCATTAGTGAGTATCACTCGCCTCAGTTTGTCGGAAACGGAAACTGTTGGCCCGGAGGCGCCGCTACCGGCTCATCATCCTGCAAACTCGCCAACACTTCCTTATAGATGGTGATTTTTCCTTCCTGCTTCAAGCGCTCCTGCACTTTGGAAATATAGTCGTCAAAGACCTGATTCTGACGATTAGTCAGAAGTTGAGAAGTGCGACCCGCTCGTTGCGGACCAAACGTGGCCATGTCAGGGTCAACACGTTGCGTTGCCCCAACGATGACCCAACTGTCACCAACCTTCACCGGAGTCTTCGTAATGCTACCCTGTTTAAGCGCATAAATCGCTTCGTCAAGGGCCGGGCTCGTCCCCGCCTTTCCGAGGGTGGCGCCCAGCTTGAAATCCTGTTCGGTAGCAACTTCAAATCCGGCTTTTTCGCCCGCGGCTTTAATCTCGCCGGGATTGTTAATGGCTGCTGCGAGTTCACGCGCGTTCTGTTCGACTTGCGACTTCGCGCGTTCCTGCTTTAGCGCTTGCGCGACTTTATTCTTTATTTCGTCGAACTCCGGAATGCGCGGATCTTTCTTATCGACGAACATGGGAATCGCAAAGCCACCCTTCACCCCGGTACGTTCGCCCACGTCATTAGGATTGTTAAGGACGGCGATCGCCTGTTCGAATTGCTGGTTACTGCCGATGTCCGGCACGTCGTCTCCCGGTCGAATATAGTCTGTCTCTTTCACCATCTCGGAGGGCTGCATGTTAGCTTCTGCAGCCAGCTCCTTGGCAACTTTCTGCGGATCCTTGGTTTCTTTTAGTCGTGCTTGCGCACGTTCAGCGAGTTTCGCCGCCACACCGTAAGAGCGGCTGTTGCGCAACGAGGCAAGCAACTCGGGTTTCGCTTCCTCAAAAGTTTTCGGCACCGCCTCGTCGCGGCGAAGAATGTACCAGTTACCCCCATACTTGATTGGGATATCGGAAACATCGCCGGGCTGCATATCGACGGCGCGTTCGTAAAGAGCGTCAGGTTTGTTCGGATTCTTTTTTACGAGGCGATTCAGAAAACCGCCATTTTTCGCGGTTGCCGGGTCCTCGGAGTTACCGCGAGCTGCTTCGGCGAACGCTTCTTTGGTCGCATGGCTACCGGTCCCCCGCAATTTAGCAATCAAATCCTTGGCCTTCTGTTCAACTTGCGCATCCAGATCCGGGCGCGCAACTCGCAGGAAAATCTGCTGAACTTTTACTCCAGCCTGCTTATTCTCCGGACTCATTTGATCGTAGCGCTCGCGCAAATCCTTGTCCGAAATCTGCAGCTTCGCTCCTGCTTTGTCCTGACTGATGTAAAGGTAACGAACTTTTTTCTGTGGCTCGTCAATGCGGTAATCAGTCTTGTGTTGTTCGTAGTAAGCGCGCAGCTCATCGTCTGAGACGGTAATCTTTTCCGCGAGTTTTTCCGGTGAGACTAAGACATAGGTGAGATTCAGGGTCGTAGTTTCGCGGCGATAGTTATCTTCCACTTCTTCGTCAGACACGGTCACGCTGGAGGTGATGAAGGCCCTAAGATTTCGATAAGCCAGTTGATCGTGAAACTGTTGCTCAAAGCGCTCGACGTCTCCCGACTGTGACACAGCAATCTGCCGGTACTTCTCCAGATCCTTGTCGGGGTCCAGATTGACGTACTGACCTGTGGTCGGATCTCTGAATTGCTTACGGATTTCAGCAGCCACGTCGGCTTGCGAGGGAGCGAGACCCAGGCGCAATGCTTCCTGCTCGATAATCTTTCTTTGGATCACGCCATCAAGAATTTTCTCGTTAGTGAGACCAAGTTGGGCCAAACTGATCTGGCCACCGTAGCGTGACTGCACGGCTTCTTTTTGCAGAGCGACGTCGGCAACGGTAACCTCGGAGCCGTTAACTTTGGCGACTACTTCAGTGCTTTTGGTTGGTTCGAGATAATTCGTGTTGCGCCCCGGCGCATAGAAGACAATCAAACTGACAGCCATCAATACGGCAAATCCCACGATGATAATGCTGCGGGTTCGTTCCAGACGTCCAAGTTGTTTAAGCATTTATTATTTACCTTTCCAGCGAAGGGCGGATTGTAAAGGAGCGAGGCGCAGCACTGCAACCGAGGATTGGACTTTGGTTTTTGGCCTTTGGCCTTTGAGATTTAGTCACTTTCGCGCTTATGAGCTCAAGACATAGCTTAATGATTCAGCGTTAGAAGCTGGCAAAACCCCAAAGACCAAAGACCGAAGAGCAAAAACCAGATCCGATCTTTCGTCGTTACCTTCAACCCTCGCGACCTGACATAAGACGCCTGTCAATGTTATTTTAGTTTCCTCGATGAACAGCAACACTTGGTTATGGATCGGTTTTTCTCTCTTTATCCTGTTAATGCTGAGTCTGGATCTCGGACTCCTTAACCGCAAAGCCCACGCAATCAAGTATCGTGAAGCGGCTACCTGGAGCGCAGTCTGGGTGACCCTCGCGATGATCTTTGCGGGGCTTGTTTTTTGGTACCAGGGCACGCAGCGCGGTCTGGAGTTTCTCACCGGCTATCTGATCGAGCTGTCACTCTCCGTCGACAACCTCTTCGTCTTCCTGTTGATCTTTTCCTATTTCAAGGTGCCGGCGCGATTCCAGCATCGCGTTTTGTTCTGGGGCGTTCTCGGCGCCCTGGTGATGCGCCTGACCATGATCTTCATCGGCGCCACTCTGATCAAAAACTTTTCCTGGGTGATTTACATCTTCGGCGCGTTTCTGGTCTATACCGGCATCAAGATGTTCAAGCAGGAGGAGCTGGACATTCAGCCGGAAGACAACCCCGCAGTCAGGTTTGTAACTAAATACATCCCAATCGAACGACATTACGAAGAGCAAAAGTTTTTCATTCGCAAGAACGGCAGACTAACGGGCACGCTCTTATTGCTGGTGCTCGTAATCGTGGAAGTTACGGATCTGGTTTTTGCCGTCGACTCGATTCCTGCGATCTTTGCGATCACGACTAACACCTTCATTGTCTATACCTCGAATGTCTTTGCCATTCTG